>JAISWW010000237.1 GCA_031270705.1 Deltaproteobacteria bacterium | reverse complement strand
TCAGTTTGGGCCCACATGAGAGTCGCGCTCCCTAAGACCCCAGCCAAAATAAGCCCCATTAAGAAAAAAACGCGCATAACAACTCCAAAAGAGAGGCCAAAAACTTAACTTAAGGATTTTACCCTTTCCATGGGGCTAACAATATCAGTAACCCGAACTCCAAACTTGTCGTTGACCACCACCACTTCGCCTCTGGCCACCAATTTGCCGTTCACAAAAATCTCCAAAGGCTCGCCAGCTAGTTTCGAGAGCTCAATGACCGAGCCCTGACCTAGCTGCAAAAGATCATTAATGATCATGCGAGTGCGGCCCAGTTCCACGGATATCTCCAAGGGGATGTCTAAAATAAAATCCAAAGGCCGGGCCGCCCCGTCAACCGCGGGCGGAGGCGGCCCAAATGGGCTTTCGCCTAAACCAGATTCCCCGGCCGGCATTGAAGAAGGCCCGGGATCGCCCCAATCTTGGGCTAAACCCGGATCCTCAGACATTAACCGGTCGAGATCGCTTTGAGTCAGATTAGGTTTGTCGTCGGCCATGGCTCGCTCCCAAAAAACAAGGGGTTTAATCCTCCCAAATACGGGGAGGTATGTCGCTTTGAATCTTAACCGCTTTTTGGCCCCGCGAGGAGCCGATGAAGACCTTAAATTTGGGGACGCCCTCGACATTGACTTCCAAAGGCTCATGAACGTCATGCTTAAGCATAATAACGTCCCCGATGGCTAGACCCATTAGTTCTTCGGTCGTAATGGTAGCCCGGCCAAGCTCAACCACCATATTGACCTCAGCCTCGCGCACGCGCTCTATAAAACGCGAAATCCAGGCGGTATCCACTTCCAGCTGATCGCTTTGAAAGCCAGCGTAAAGCTTCGAGCGAATAGGCTCAATGGTGGCGTAGGGGAGACAAATAATTAATGTCCCCACCGTTTGCTCTAGCTCCACCTCAAACTTGACCACCAAAACCACTTCCGTGGGGGCCACCACTGAGGCGAACTGAGGGTTGGTTTCTCCCCGGATGTAACTTAAAGTTAAGGGATGGACGGGGTTCCAGGCTCTTTCCAGATCGTCCAAGGCCATTTTTATGACCTTAGTGACCAGGCGCGACTCAATGGGCGTAAAATCGCGACCCTCAACTTTTATGTAACCTCGGCCCCGACCGCCAAAAAAACTATCCACCAGGTTAAAAACCAGTTTGGTCTCAATGACCATGATGGCGTGGCCTCTTAGCGGCTCGGCCTTAAAAATATGTAGGCTCGTCGGCACTGGCAAGCCCCGCATGAACTCCCCAAACTTCACCATGTTGATGGAAAAAGCCGAAATGTCAATGACTTTTCTTAAGGCCGTGGACATGGTTTGCCGAAAAAATCGAGCGAAGCGATCGTTAATGATCTCCAAAGTCGGCATGCGGCCTCGGATGATCCGGTCTTGGTTAGTAAGGTCGTAACGCGTAATCCCGGACTGGTCGGCGGCGTTATCGGACTCAGTTTCCACCTCGCCGCCACCCATGCCCTTAAGAAGGGCGTCCACCTCTTCTTGGGTCAATATTTTGGCCATACGCCCCGCCTAGAAAAACGCTTAAAAAGCCCATTTAAAATGGCTTTTCACTGGACAATAAAATCCGAGTACTTGACTTTTTTGACCTTGTTATTGGCCATAAAGCCATTGACGCGGTTCAAAATCTGGCCCCGGAGCCTCTCTTTGCCATCAACGCTAGAAATATCCTCAATGGATTGACTGGACAACAAAATCAAAACGCTATCTTGAATATCGCTCATTTTTTTGTTGAGCTCGTCAACGGCTTCCTGATTATCCACCTCTAGCCCAATGGTCACCTTCAAAAACCGTCGCCCTGAGGGCTCATTGAGGTTCGTGGTAAAAGGCTTTAATTCCACGGTCGTGGGGCCAGCGGTAGCCGGAACCGCCGGGGCGCCTTCCGCGCCGGCGGCGCCTTTGCCGCCAGAGGCGTGGCCAACCTCAGAGCCGCCTTTGGTGGGGGCGACGATGGGATCTTCGTCATCAACCTTAGGCGCGGGCGCGGTCTCACCGCTTTGGCCGGCGGAAGTCACCGGCGCCGGAGCGGGAGCCAAAACCGTTTTTAATAAAACAAAAGCCCCCGCTCCGCCAATGATCATGGCCGCCAAAGCGATGATCAAAAGTTTGGTTTTGCCTCCCCCCTTGGCCTCAGGGGCGGCGTTTTCCGTTTTGGGCGGAGCCTCTTTGGGATTTTTCTTTTCCGACATATCGTATCATCCTTTCCAGGAACTCTTGGCTGGGCGATAAATGACTATTTCCAAACGACTATTGCGAGCCCCTTCGGTAGGCTCAAGGGTCACTGGTCGGCCGCCGCCAAAAGCCCCTAACCGAAAACGCCCAGTGGCTAACCCTAAGCTCGCGAAATAATCCAAAACGACCCGAGATCTTTTAGCGGACAGATTATAAGCTGAATCCGTGGTTCCGCCTTCGAGCTCGGAAAAAGGGTTGGTATGGCAATCAAGGCTAAATGACAGAGTCAATTGGGCTAGCAAAGAAGCCATTTTGTCTAAAAGAGGCAAGGTCTCGGGCCGCAAAATGGCCGAGCCCTCTGGGAAAATGACGGCCTTGTCCCAACGGATAACCAAGCCCCGCTCATCTTTAAAGATGGAGACATTATCGTTAATAGCCCGCTCAAGCTCCTGATAATCAGGGACAGACTTAGGATCGAGCTGAAAAAGAGCCTCTTTAATTTCTCTTTGGTCAATCATGGCCCAGGCGGGCAATTTTTCTTGATTCTCCAAAAACTCCACAAGGGGGGCGATCAAAGCTGGATTGGAGAAACCCAAAACCCCTTGGCCTTCACGCGTCACGCGATCTTGGTCAGTCACCTCATCGCCTGGGGCCAGGGCGAGACTTTTCGGATCGGTCGTGGTGATGGAAATGATGAGCACAAAAAAAGTCAGTAACAGAGTCACCATATCCGAGAAGGTCAAGAGCCAACCAGGCGAATCGCCGATTGAGTTGGTTCGCTCTGGCTCTTTGCGGGCCATCAGTACACCTCCCCTTCTTGGCCTGGTCGACG
>JAISWW010000022.1 GCA_031270705.1 Deltaproteobacteria bacterium | reverse complement strand
GGGCCGCCGACCCATGGCCACTATCTCGCGAGCCGTAAAAGGCCAATTAAAAATTGATTTTTGGGGAGCCCAAGCCAAAAGGCGAGCCAATTCCAAGGCGGAGTAAGAATCTAGGGGTCGGCCCAAGAGACGGATTTGCCCCGCCTTGGGGGCTATTAAACGAGCCAAAAGAGAAAGGAGCGTGGATTTGCCCGCGCCGTTAGGGCCAGCCAAAAAACATAAACCTGGCTCAAAAACTAGGCTAAGGCCGCGGAGGATATTTTTATGGCCATAGCCATAGGCGATATCCATGACCTCAAGTTTGGGCGAAGAGGCTTTTTCCCCTAAAAAATTTAAGGTCTTTAATTCTTCCGCCTTAGGCATTGGCTAGCTCCCGAGCTTTTTTCCGGAAGATGGCCAAAAAGACTGGGCCGGCTAGAGTGGCCGTTAAGACGCCGACGGGGATTTCGCCTGGCAATACCACCCTAGCCACCAAATCCGCCCCGCTCAATAAGGTCGCCCCAGCCAAGGCGGACAAGGGAATTAAAGCCCGGTGATCCGGGCCCACGGCTAGGCGCGTCAAATGCGGCGTAATGAGCCCAACAAAGCCAATGACCCCCGAGACAGCCACCGCGCTGGCCGCGGCTAAAGAGGCCGCGGCCAAGAGCCGAACGCGAGCGGCTTGGACATTGACGCCCAAAGTCTTGGCTGGCCCTAAGCCTAAAGTCATGACATTGAGATCCACGGCTGACCACAGAGACACCAAAAAGGCCGGCAGAAAAAAGCCCATGACCAAAAAGGCGTCCACCCAGGTTCTAGCCAAAAAACTGCCCAAAAGCCAAAAGACGATGGAGCTAACCTGATCGCCAGCCAAATACTTAAAAAAGGATAACGCGGCCGACAAAATGGCCGATAAGATGACGCCGCTTAAGATGAGGTTGGTGGGGGGATAGCGGCCATCTTTTTGCCGGGCCAAGGCTAAGACGCTGATAAGAGCGAGCCCGGCCCCCAAAAAAGCCCCCGCCGTGGGCATTAGAGGGTTACTGAGCCAAACGGGGCCAAAAAAACCAAGGAGGATGACCCCGGAGGCCCCTAACGCCGCGCCCGAAGAGACGCCTAAGGTATAGGGATCGGCCAAAGGGTTCAGCAATAAACCCTGAAAAACACAGCCCGAAAGCCCTAAAGCCGCGCCCGCCGCCATGGCCGTAGCCATGCGCGGCAGTCGCGATTCCCAAATGATCTGCCCGCGAGGATCTAATTCTAAGCCTAAATACTTGGCCCAGAGAATATCCCAAATCTCTTTCGGCTCAATAGTCACATAGCCTTGGGACAAGGAAAGCCAGGCTATGAGCGCGAGAAGAATCAGCAAGAAGAGACCCAAAGCCCAAGGCGAGCGGCCAAAAGAGCCTTGGGCCAAATAGGGCTTAGGGCTCTTCGGGATTTGGGTCATCTTTTGGTTTTAGCCCGAAAAAGGCCTTAATGAACCGTTTCCAAGGACAACATGCGCTCCAAAGAATCGGCTAAGCCTTCTGGGCCGGCCTCCAAAAAAGTTCTGGTCAAATCTTCCAGATCGCTTTTCAGATTTAAGCCAATGTTTTTGGCGATCAAATCCCTTAAGGTGGCCTCAATCGCGTCGTTGTTGAGGCTCGGGTAAGTTTCCCGGAGTTCCTTTAAGGCTCTTTTGACTTCCTCATCGGCCAATTGATCCTTAGCCGCGCGCTCGCGCTGATTTTGCTCAAAATAGCGCGTTAAGCCATCGATAATCTGGATCAGATCTTGCCTAAAAGAGGCGATATTGCTGGCGATAAACCCCTCGGCCCCGGCGATGGAAGCGGCTTCCAAAGCCGCGGCGCGGGCGGCCAAATTGCTGGCTCCCGTGACCCCAGCCGCGGATTTCAAAGCGTGGATGTGCACGACAAAGTCTTTATATTCCTTGGCTTCCAAAGAGGCGTTGATGTTGGACAAAGCCGTTAAGGCGTTTTTGCGGAAATACTCCAAAGTCGTTAAATAGGCCTCTATTTGGCCGTTAGCCCGGGAAAGCCCCAAAGTGATATCCAAACCCTCAATCTTGGGCAAAGCCTGGCCCGCTTGAGCCAAGGGGCCTTTCGTCCGCTCGGGGTGGATCTTTTCTTGCTTTTCCAAAGGAATCCATCTTAACAAGATGGCGTTGAGCATATTGGTCTCAATGGGTTTAGTTAAAAAATCATCTAGGCCCATGCTTAAAAACATCTCGCGCATGCCGGCCACGGCGTTGGCCGTCATGGCCACTATGGGGATTCGACGTTGTTTTTCGCCCAAGGCCCTAATCTCCCTGGTGGCCTCAACCCCATCCATGCCCGGCATCATGTGATCCATAAAAATTAAATCATAGTCGTTTTTCTCGGCCATGCGGATAGCTTCCTCGCCGCTCCGGGAAAAATCCAAGCGCATGCCATAAGGAAAAAATAAGCCTTCGGCCACCATGAGGTTGGTGGGCAAATCGTCGACAATCAAAACCCTGGCCGTGGAAGCCGTAAAATTGGCCCCGGCCTGACCGCGCTCGAGCTTTTCGGGTTGATCGGGGACGTTATTTAAAAAGGCGGCCAAGGGCCGACTATAGACCGGGGTAAAGAGGTAACGAGCGTTTTCCAAGCCAAAGGGGTGGATATCCTCGGTCGTTAGGCCCACCGGAGCGGTGACGTTTCTTTCTTTGAGGCTATTTTGAAGGCCTATGTAAACCGAAACCGGCATAATCATATGGGTCAGCTCAAATTTATCCAAGGCCTCGTAAAAAAGCGGGTAACTATTGACTAGGCACTGTTTGACGCCTAGGTTTTCCAAGGACTCGCCTAAGGAAGTGGCTAAAATGGAGCGCCGCTCAAAGACCAAAACGGCCTTTTTGTCCGCGTCAACCACTTGAGCCACGGGGGCGGGGTGGTCGATCTTTTGCGGCAAATAGACCGTAAAAACCGAGCCTTGGCCATAGACGCTGGAGACCTTTATGTCGCCGCCCATCAGCTGGCAGAGGTTCCGAGCGATGGCCAAACCCAAGCCAGTGCCCTCAATATTTTTGTTCTCGGCCAGATCCAAGCGCTCAAAATCCCCAAAGAGGCGGCTCATATCCTCGGGTTTAATGCCAATGCCCGTATCGGTGACTTTGACGACCAAGGTCAAAGAGTCATCCAGCCGTTCTTGGGCCGAAATGTCCAAAGAGATGAAGCCTTCCCGGGTGTATTTGACGGAATTGGACAAAAGATTCAATAAGACCTGCCGAGCCCGGGCCGCGTCGCCATAGAGGCGATCCGGCAGAGCGCTATCCAAGAAGATAGTTAGCCGAACGGGTTTCTCCAAAAGGCGCACTTTTATGATATTGAGAATATCGTCGACCAAAACCGATAGGCTATATTTATCGGGGAGGATCTCAAAGTTGCCCGACTCTATTTTGGAAAAATCCAAAATATCGTTGATGATGGATAAAAGATTGGCCCCGGCCTGCTTAATATTGCGAATGTAGTTTAAGGTTTGGGTGGACATGTTCTGGGCTTGGCGGGTCAAAAGCTCGGACAAACCCACAATGGCGTTCATGGGCGTCCTAATCTCGTGGCTCATGCGGGCCAAAAAGAAACTCTTGGAGCGGTCAGCCTGCCGCACGCGAATGACTTCCTCGGCGTGCCATTTTTGCGACAAATACCCATAAACTAAAATAAAGGCCGCGGCTAGTATTTGGACAATTAAGGCCAGAGTAATTTTCAGGTCATTTTTGGCGACGTTAGGATCCATGGCGTCCACGCCCGCGATGGCCACAACATTTTTGTCGCGATCAAAAATGGGCGCGTAAACGCTCATCATGTCCGGCCAACCGACCCCGAAATTGACCAAGCCCTCAACGCCGATCTGGCCAGCCAAGGCCATCTCGTGGCCTCGCTCCACCTGGAGATCCACGGGCGGGGTATCCAGGCCCACCCGAGAATTGGGATCAAAATCGTTATCGACCACGTAATGGATCTTATTGTCCTTGACGCGAAAGTAGTAGGCGTACTGAATATTGGCCCCGTCGGCCAAATCGACCAACCTCTTCTTTAAAGCTTTGTAATCGGGTCGGTCGATATCCGCGGCGTTTTGGTATTTGGCCAATTCCTCGGCCGAAGTCAAGGTCACGGCCAATTGAACGGCCAAAATCATGCGATTGGTTAGCTCTTCTTTGTGGGTCTTTTGGTAAAAGATTACTAATCGCTGAGAGTAAACAGCCAAGCCTAAAATAATGGCCACCGCGACCACCAAAAAGGTCAAAATAGATTTTGAGCGGTGGTCGGATTTCGCTGGCTTGCTTTGGTCAGTCATCGCCCTTAACTTCCGATCCATTCGCGTTTCCGCGCGTCAAAAAACCCTCTAAGGGTCTGGTTGTTAGTATTTATGCCGAACATTTTTGCCCTGAGTCACGTAAATGACCTCCTCGGCTAAGTTGGTGGCGTGATCCCCTAAGCGCTCCAAGCGCTCGGAGGCGTTAATTATCTCTAGGCCCCAGGCGGCTAGATGGCCATTGTCGTAAATGAGAGCCATCACCATTTTGCGCACCCGTCGGTTGTAATCGTCCACCACGTCGTCCATAACCAAGACTTCCTCGGCCACCAGGGGCTCCCGGTCGGCGAAAGCCTTTAAAGCCAAAGCCAACATGGACGCGGCTTCCTTGGCCATGGGCGGCAACTCGGCGGGCGTTGTGCCCATGACCGAGCCTTGGCGCTCTAACTTGACCAAAGCCAAAGCCCGGCGAGCCAGATTGGAGCCCAAATCCCCAATGCGCTCCAGTTCCGTGGCCAAACGCAAGGACGAGGCCAAAAACCTTAAATCGCCGGCCACGGGCTGATTCATGGCGATAAGGCGGATGGCCCGATCCACGTTCTGGTTTTCTTGGGCGTTAATTTCTTTGTCTTGGTTGATGACGCTCCAGGCTTTTTCCTCGTCTCGAGCCAATAAAGCCTCCACCGCGAGCTGAACCATGGAAAGAACAGCCCCACCCATATCCACTAGGCATTGACGCAATTCCGCCAATTCCCGCGCAAAACCGCTTAAGGTCACGCTCTACCCTCCATCACGCCGCCCAAAACCCCTAAATCAACCAAATCGGCCCGTAATATAATTTTCCGTTCGCTCTTCCCTAGGCCGGGTAAAAATGTCCATGGTCGCCCCAAACTCGATCAATTCGCCCATGTAAAAAAAAGCCGTGTGATCCGACACCCGCCCAGCTTGTTGCATGTTGTGGGTGACAATGACAATGCTCATGCCCGACTCTTGAATCCATTCCTCGACCTTGGCCGTGGCGATGGGATCCAGAGCCGAAGTGGGCTCGTCCATCAATAATATCTCCGGGCTCAAAGCCAAAGCCCGGGCGATGCAAACCCTTTGTTGTTGGCCGCCGGACAGATCCAAAGCCGATTTGCCCAGTTTGTCCTTGACGTCATCCCATAAAGCCGCGGCTCTTAAGGCTTTCTCCACCACCAGATCCAGATCGGCCTTTTTGCGCGTCCCCACTAGGCGCGGGCCATAACAGATATTGTCGTAAATAGACTTGGGAAAGGGATTGGGCCTTTGAAAGACCATCCCCACCAAGCGCCTAATGCTAACTGGATCGGAGTCGGGCCCATAAATCGATTGGCCCGAGACCAAAATCTCGCCGGAGAGACGCGCTCCGGGGACAAAATCGTTCATGCGATTCAAAAGCTTCAGAAACGTGGATTTGCCGCAACCCGAGGGTCCAATCAGGGCGGTCACTTCCTTGGCTCGCATATCCAAGGAAATGTTTTTTAAGGCCTGAAACGACCCATAATAAAAATCCACATTCTTAACGCTAATAATGGGCCCTTCATCTACCATTTCTTGCCCTTTCTGAGCCTGGCGCGCGTAATAATCGCGATTAAGGATAAGCCCAGGACCAGGACAATAAGCGTTAAGCATGTCCCAAACTGTTGCGGCCGCGTGGCCGCTATATGCGTGCCGTTGGTGGCCAAATTAAAAATGTGGGTGGGCAAAGCCATGACTTCGCTAAAAGCCGACTCGGGAGCCGACAAAGTCAAGGCCGCCGAGGCCGTAAAAATAATCGGGGCCGTCTCGCCCGCCGCTCGGCCTAAGGCTAATATGGCTCCGGTCAACATGCCCGGCAAAGCGGCGGGCAAAATGACCTGGCGAATGGCTTGCCAGCGGTTGGCCCCCAAAGCCAAAGCCGCCTCCCGAAAAGAGGCCGGGGTTTGCCTTAAGGCTTCCTCGGCCGCCGCCGTGACGGTGGGCAAGGTCAAAACGCCCAAAGTTAGGGCTCCCGACAAAAGAGAACGGCCAAAACCCAAAAACCCGACAAAAATAGCCAAGCCATAAAGGCCAAAAACCACGGACGGGACGCCGGCCAAATTATTAACGCCCAATCTTATGGCCGTTAGCAATGGGCCCGGACGGGCGTATTCGGCTAGATAAATGGCCGTCCCAAACCCTAAGGGAATGGCCACGACCATGGCTCCCACAGCTAGCCAAAAAGTGCCCAAAATAGCTGGCCAAATGCCGCCAGCGGTCATGGAATCACGGGGAAACTGGCTTAAAAACTCCCACGAAATGGCTCCCAAGCCTTGATAAGCCAGATAAATGACCAAAATGGCCAAAACGGCCAAAAAACCTCCGGCCACTAAGCGAATGGCCCCAATCGCTAATTTTTGGCGAAATTCTCGGTCTTTTTGGGTATAGCCGCTGAGAAACACCGCTTACCTCGATCGCCATTTTTGGCCCAAATAATGGGCCAAAAGATTAAAGCCTAGGGTTAAGAAAAATAAAACCACCCCTAACGCGAATAAAGCGTGATAATGAGGGCTACCTATGGCTGTTTCGCCCATTTCCGCGGCTAAAGTGGCCGTCAAGGGCCGAACCGAGTCAAACAAGGAGCCCGGAATTTGAGCCGCTCCCCCGGCCACCATCAAAACCACCAGGGTCTCCCCCAAAGCTCGGCCCAAACCCAAGATGACCGCCGTCGATAGGCCGCTCATGGAAGCGGGCATGGTCACTCGCCAGATGGTCTCCCAACGCGTGGCCCCCAAAGCGTAAGAAGCGTCTTGGATCTGCCTGGGGGTGGCCGACAAAGCGTCTTCCCCCAAGGAAGCGATGGAGGGAATAGCCATGAGAGCCAAAATTAGGCTGGCGTTTAAGACATTAAGGCCCGTCGGAAGGCCTAAAACGTCCACCATAAAAGGGGCCAGAACCACCAAACCCAAAAAACCCAAAACCACCGAAGGGACGCCGGCCATGAGTTCCACGGCCGGCTTTATCCACTCCCGCGATTTTCCGGCCAAGCAAGCCAAAAAGACGGCTAAACCCAAGCCAATGGGCGCGGCCAAAAGGGAGCTAAAAAAAGTCACGGCCAAAGAGCCGACAATTAAAGCCGCGGCCCCAAATTCCGGCGGCTCGTAAGTAGGATACCACTCGGTCGAAAAGAGAAAATCAAAAAAATTGGCGGTTTTGAATAACCCCCCAGCTTCTCCCAAAAGAAAAAGCATGATCAAAACCATCTGCCCCAAAGCCACAAAAGCGCAAGCCAGGAAAAAAAACCGGGCTCCCTGTTCGGTTCGGGACAGTTTTGGCCTCAATAAAATAGCTTCGCGGGTTTCTTGGCTCATCTTAATCCCCCGCCGGGGCGAATCCCTCAGCCGCCAATAAGCCTTGACCCTCGGAACCCAATAAGTAGCCCAAAAACCGCCGAGCCGAGCTAGAAGCGTCGGCGCGACTAAAGATAAACAAGGGCCGACTTATGGCATAAGAGCCTTCGGTTACGGTGGCCAAAGTCGCTCGCGTCCCATCAATGGCTATGGTCTTCACCTGCCCATCCAAAAACCCCAAACCCACGTAGCCGATGGCGTGACGATTGCCCGCCACCGCGTAAGCCACCGCTCCGCTCGAGGACTGGACTTGCGCGTCGGGCCGATGTTTTTGGCCTAAAAGAACTTTTTCCACCCACATCTCAAAGGTGCCCGAGCTAGAATCGCGGTTGATGGCCGTAATGAGCCTGGCCTCCCCGCCCACCTCGCTCCAGTCGCGAATAGCGCCTAAATAAATGCCCCGAAGCTGAGCCATGGTTAAGGCTTGGACTGGGTTATCCTTATGGACAATGACCGCCAAAGCGTCACGAGCCACCACATGGCCAGTAAGGGTTAGGCCCTTCTCGCGGGCCCGCTTTTCCTCGGCGGGCTTTAATTCTCTTGAGGCCGCGGCCAAATCCACCACCCCATCAATGAGGCTTTTGACCCCTTCCCCCGTGCCGGTGCCGGAAACGGTCACGATCTCGGCGGGGTTTTCTTTTAAATACTCCTCGACCGCCTTAAGGGTAATGGGCAACAAAGTGGTGGAGCCCGACACCCGCACCGTCTCCCCGCGCGGGCGATCTAAAGGCGCCCCTGACCCTGATCCTGATCCTGTATCAGAGGGGCCACAACTAGCTAAAAAGACCAGCAATCCGCCCAGGCAAAAGGCCCAAACCCCAATTTTTCGCATAAGGGCGTGTCTCCGCTTGATTTTAGGATCCCCTTTAGCCTAAGGTCAAGGGGTTGGTCATAAAGCGTAAAAATAATTAAGGGGCCAAAAATGACCGCGCTAAGCCAATCAACTCCCGCCGAAATGGCCCCAGACCCTCTCGCCGAGCCGTGGGATGGACTCGGTTGGTTAAAAAAACTAACCCCCAATCGCGAACCGGATCCCACCAAACCCCGCCGCCGGTGTAACCCCAATGACCCCAAAGCCCGGCCATGTCCTCTTGGCCCAAATCAAAGCCCAAGGCTCTAGGTTGACCATATTTAACCTTTTGGGGCTCTAAAAAAGTTTTTAAAGTTTCTAAATTTACTAACCCCGCATGATTATTTAAAACTAAGCTCCAATGGCTTAAAACCGTCCAGATTTCCTGGGCGGATCCAAAAAGACCCGCGTGCCCCGCGGCCCCGCCCAGGGCCGCGGCGTTATCGTCATGAGGCCGGCCCAAAGGCGTGGGGCCCAGAATAGGCGCCCCAGGATAAGCCAAAGGCCCACCCACCCGAAAGCCATCCTCGGTGGGGGCGATGGAGCCAATTAATGGGTTGGCCCCAGGGTGAAAGCCCAAAGTGGCCAGATTTAAGGGCTTTTGGATCCGCTCCGCGAACAGCTGGCCCAAGGCCATCTGGCTCAGATCTTCCAAAACAAAGCCCAAAGCCAAAAAATTAAGATCGCTATAAATGACCCTGTCCCCTAGGGGACAAAGAGGTTTTTCGGCCTCCAGCTCAATGGCTTTTTGATAACTAGCCCGTAAGGTGGGCTCTGGCTTTAAGCGATACAAAGGTCGCCAAGGCGGTAAACCCGAGGCGTGACTTAGAAGAGAGGCTAAAGTCATCTGGCCAGCCGCCCCGGGCCAACCAAAATCCCCTAAAACTTGGTTAGTGGCCAAGCGCCCCTCGGCCAAGAGGATCATGGTTAAAAAAGTCGTGGCCAGGATTTTCGTCACCGAGGCCAGATCATAAACCAGGTCTGGGCGGACGGGTTCTTGGTTTCTGGTCAGCCCCCGCTGGCCGACCCAAACTAAATGGGGCTTTTGGGCCAAGGGCCCAAAAGCCAAAACCGCGCCGGGAAAAAGCCGCCCCGCGCCCTTGACAAGAAACTCCCGGACTTCATTTAGCTCCAGATTTAGGTCAGGATTTAGCTCCGGATTTAGTTCCCGGACATCATCTAAGGCCATTTTTGGAAATTACCTAGGGCTATCCCAAGACAATAATTCCTTCAAATGGGTTTGGGCTTGGGTCACTTCGCTGGTAAAAGCGTCCCTCTCGTCGGGGGGCAGAGGCGCGCCCTCAATTTTGGCCAACTCCGGGAGGGGGTTGACAAACTCATTTTGGCGTTTGAGCCGAAAATCCAAATGGGGGCCTGTGGCCAAACCCGTGGAGCCCACGTAACCAATCAGATCCCCTTGCTTAATTTTGGTTCCAGCCTTAACGCCCTTGGCGATCCGCGAAAGATGGCCATACATGGTTTGGTAATTGCGAGCGTGCTTAATGACCACCAAAAGCCCATAGCCGCCCCGGCGCCCGGCGAAATCCACCTCGCCGTCAGCCACGGTGGCCACGGGCGTGCCGGCGGGGGCCGCGTAATCCACGCCTAAATGGGGCCGAACGATTTTTAAAATGGGATGATAGCGTTTATTGGTGAAACTTGAGGAGATCCGGGTAAACTGCAAGGGGGACTTAAAAAAATCTTTCTTAATGGAACGGAGAGACGAATCGTAAAAACCAGCCAAAGCTTGGTTTTTGTCATGGCGGTAAAACTCAAATTTTTCCTCCCCATTGGTCATCCGAATCATCTCGATCTCGGGGGGAGCGATCAATTGCCCCTCTTGGTAACGCCCGCGGAAAAGGATCTGGAAAGTGTCGCCAGCCTTAATGTCGGAAACAAAATCAATTTGGGAGGCCAAAAGATCCGTTAGGCCCATGATGACCCGCGGCTCGAGCCCGGCTTTTTCCCCGGCCCCATAAAAAGTGTCCTCCACGACGCCTTGGCTGGCCTGCCGGATGATGAGGGGTTTGGCGGCCAGATCATACAAAAAAAAGCCTTTCTCCCCGCCAGGCCGAAAAATCAAAGGCCGACGACCCGGCGCGGCCACAAACTCCAGGCGGGAAAGATCCCGATCTTCTTTTTGAGGATCCCGCCAATAAGCCTTAAAAACCGCTCCTGGCCGCAGAGTTAAGCCATATTGGCTTTCGGCCAAAAAATCTATTAAAAGCTGACTGGTTTTTCTGGTTAAGCCCAAAGCCTCTAAAGACTGGCTGATGGTTCCGCCCACGGGGGTGACGACTTCGGTGACGATTTCCCGGTTTAAGCGGTCAGCCCACAAAGACCAAGAGCCCATAGGGAGCTCTGGCCAGGGCGGCAATTGGGGGCCTAGGCTCGCGGCTGGTTCCGCGGTGGGGGCGGGCGAGGGAGGAGTTGGCTCGGGACTAGAGACAAAAGCCCCAAAATGAGGCCAAAGTCGCCAAATAGCGGCCACCAAGACTAACACCACTATTAAAAATAGGGCGCCCTTAATCTGGCGATCGCCACGTCCCCCAGAGGCCAAACGAGCCCTTAAGTTGGTTAAAAAACCTTGACCCAAGGGCCGCCCGTTAGCGCGAGTTCGTCGATAACGCGGGTTGGCCTGATTCCAATTGCTCATAAACTCTCGAAGGGCCTAGGGCCAAAAGGAAACGCTTAAGGAATGACCTCGCGTTAAATTTAAAAAAAGAGACCTGGTCAAAAAACCATTGTAACAAAACAACCTTTTTTTGGCAATCAAATAAAAATAATTTATATGGCCATATCTCCTGGCCTTAATGGTCAAGATGTTGTGACAATTTTCTGATTAATTTAACAATTAAGATTGACGATTAAGGCTTGTAGCCAACTATTTTAAGATTAGTTAGCTTGGATAGAGCTTTTAAACCGGAAACTGGCTTAAGGCCTGTTAAATCAAGATAATTTAAATTTTCCAGATGGGCCAGAGCGGTTAGATCGGTAATACTTTTGCAACCGCTTAAACTTAAATGAGTCAAACGCACCAGAGCCGAGACCGGGGCCAAATCCTGGATGCCCAAGCCGCCGCTTAAATCCAAGTAGGTTAAATTCGTCAGCTCCGCTAAGGGCTCTAGGCTCTTTAAGCCATAAGCCCCGCTTAAAACCAGGTTCGTGAGGCTAGTTAACTTGCCTATGGGCTGAAAATCGACCAGCTCGCGATCCCCACAGACGACTAAGGAAGTTAAAGAGTTTAAATTGGCTAGAGCGGAGATATCTTTGACTTTTGGGCAATCGCCTAAATTTATATAGCTTAAACGGGTAAGATTGCTCAAAACAGAGAGATCTTCCACGTTTTTGCAACCAAATAGGTTTAAATTTTTGAGTCTTATTAAGGAGCCGATAGGGGATAAATCATGAATATTTTGGCAACCGGACAGATCTAGGAGCGTTAAATCCACGAGCCCAGACAAGGGACTCAAATCCTCGACGGCGTTGGCTCCCGTAAAAGTCAAATGAGAGAGTTGATTTAAGCCAGCCAAAGGAGAGAGATCGACGATCAGGCGAAAGCGGTTGAGGGTCAATAGGCCCAAATTGACCAGGCGAGCCAAAGGGGTTAGCTCCCGCACATTGCTCCCGTCGTTCAGCTCCAGATAATTGAGATTGCTAAGGTTGCCCAAAGCGCTCAGATCGGCGATCCAGGAGATGGCGGCCAGATCCAAGTATTTTAAGCCCCGGAGCAGGGCCAGGGGGGTCAAGCTCTTGAGCTTAAGGCGACCGTCGCGGATTTGGAGACTATCAATGAGTCCAGAAGAGTTACGGATACTGAAGTACTCTATATAAGAGAAGAGCGCTTCATCAACGGTTAAGCCGCTTTTGTCCGGGGCCAGATCGTACAGGTTAAACTGCAGATCATCAAAGATGGCCAAAAGCGCGTTAATATCGTTTTTTTCCACTACTCTAAGGGTCATGCCAAATCCCTGAAGCCTAATTAATGGCTAATAGATAAATATTAACTTATTTAATACGATAAATTGCCACTATCCTCGCGTAAAAACCGCGCGTAAAAACCCCTTCAAACGACCAAAAAAGGCCAGGGCTAAAAAAAATCTTCCCAGAGCTGTGAAAGCTAATTAACAGATACATTATATCATATTTTTTAAGCTCGCCAGATTTTTGGGCTAAAAATCGGACAGACGGCCCTTAAACAAGGGTTAAGAGGCCCATCGCGGCCCCCTTGGCCGGCCCCTTGGTTGGGGCCGTAAACTTAGCCGACCACCGTCGATCCGCCACTTATGGGAATCGTCAAAAATTGAGCTAGACGCTGGAATCTAGAATAGATTTAGAGCTAAAACTCATTATAGCCTTTTTGCTTTATAAAATCCAAATTAAATTCATGATTTAGACTCTTTGGGCGCCAACTAGCTGGGAGGACGGGTTTGATCCCCAAGACCAAAAACCGCCGCCAAGAATTATCGGCCAGTCTTTTTTAGGCGAGCTCCATTATTTTCCGAATTCGAAAAAATTCTTCGGGCAAAGCCTTAACGTCAGTTGCTTATTTAAGCGTTTGGCCGCGTAATTTGGTAGCCCATTGGGATAAAACCCTTTTTATGAGGCAAATAATATGAATTTAATTTTTGAAAAACTTTCCAGGTCGCCCCAAGGCTTTAAGTCAACTTAATGTTAGTCAATTGACTTTGAAACTCCGCTCGGCCTCCTGGCGCGAATTTTTTTCTTATTTTTAAGAACTGATATAATATCTAAAATTGTCTAGTTATTGTCTAAAAAATCTTAACAACATATTTTAACTAATTAATGGTAAAATAAAATTTTATAACTTATTAAAAAAATATTAACTATCTTTTTAAGATAAAAATGAGAAATTTATAATTTATATAAATGAATTCCTGACTTAAAATTTTTATCGACAAGCCCAATCTCCTGTGATAAAGTTTAGCGTTTAGATATTTTTCGGCGGCCTGGCGAGGCCCTAAAATCTTCCGCCTAGGGGGCGGGACAATTATTTTTTTGTGGCGAATTAAGAGCCTAAAAGCTCTAAGGCCAAAAACCACGGGGTATTTGTATGGCCAGCTTAAACAAAGTTATGCTTATCGGCCACCTGGGCCGAGATCCGGAAATGCGGCGCACCCAAAACGGCAAAAATGTCACCAACTTTACCATGGCCACCTCAGAGCGTTGGAATAACGAAGATCGCGTGGAATGGCATAGGATTGTCTTGTTTGATCGCTTGGCCGAAGTGGCTAAAGATTATCTGCGCAAAGGCAGTCAGATTTATATTGAGGGGCGCATCCAAACCAAATCCTGGGAAGATCAAACCGGGGCCAAGCGCTCTTCCGTCGAAATCGTGGGCTCTAACTTAGTCATTCTCTCCACCAAGAGGGAAAACCAAGGCTACGCCAACCAAAGCTCCAACAACAATAGCTCCCAAGGGAACGACAATCCGGAAGGCCCAGGTCCTAGTGAGCGAGCTCAAGAGCTTCAAGCTCCAGTAGAGACCAGCCCAGAGCCTCGGCCAACCACCCCGGCCCCAGTCGCGGAGCGCGTTGACGCGTTTCCCGATGAGCCGCCTCCGCCTACTGACGCGGATTTGCCTTTTTGAGGCGAGCGCGAGTGGCGGGTCATCATAGGCGCGCCGATCTGATCTCGTAGCCAAGATATTAAGGTTTTAATTAGGGTTTAAGGGGTTCCAGAATCCGCGGACAGATATTGCCTCGGCAAGAATTTCTCGGACAGAATTTATAGCCCCCAAACCCAGCGGTTTGGGCGGGAGGATATTGGGCGAAACCTAGAGGAGACAGAAATCTAACTTCTTGGGGAGGATTTAGACCGAACTTCCGCCTCAAAGCCCCCCGCTAAAACGGGGGGGCGCCCGAGGCTACGCCTCAAAGGGCCTATCAAAGGCCTAATAGTCGTCGTCGTCCTCATCGTCAAAGAAATCGTCGTCATCCTCGTCGAAATCGTCCTCGTCCTCAAAGTCCTCATCATCATCTTCCAGGTCTTCGTCGTCCTCGAGGAGCTCCTCCTCGAC
>JAISWW010000017.1 GCA_031270705.1 Deltaproteobacteria bacterium | reverse complement strand
CAAAATAGGGCGCCATTGGCTAAAGGCTTTTGGCAACGAGGACAGATCAACTTTAAAGCCCTCCATGGTTAGGTATTAAAGCGGGGGCCAGCTCGACCCATTCGTCAATTAAGGGTCTGGCCATTATAGCGCTTTTTAAGCCAAGCCACTCTATATAATGGAAGCTAATATTTAGTTAAACTATAGTTGTTTAAGAAACTAAAGTCTAAATACATAATTAAAAATACATTTATTTTGAGCTCTATAGATCTGTCCAAACTAAAGAGGGAGATAGGCCAGACGGCCTATCTCCCTCTTAATCAGAGCGAAGACTCTTTTTTAGGCTAAAGACCGCGAACTTAAGCCAAACCCAAAAGCTCTCGCCCTAAAGGTTTAGGTTTGGGGATTAAGGGTTTTAATTGGCCATCGCGAGCCAAAACATTGTCGTCCGCGTAGCCAGTTTGTCTATCTTCTGGGCTAAGACGGCGTTTCATGGCCTCATGCCCGGCTGTGCAAAAAGCCATACAACGCCCGCAATTGGTGGCCCCAAAGGTCGCCTCGGAATGTTCCAAAATCCGTAATCGCGGATCCCTTTCCGACCAGAGTTGATGATAAACCTCTTCGGGAGTGGGCTCAGCGATGACCGGGACGTCGACTTTCGGGTTAAATTTGGCCCCAGGCCAAACTTTGGAGCTTAAACCCGAAGCCATGGTGCGGCATTTGCTGGGAATGGCCCGGGCGAATTTAAAGGTCTGGCCCCCCATTTGGCAAACATGAGGGGGGTTGATTTCCAAAGCTTTGGCTGGGCAATGGGCCACGCATTCTAGACAACCATCGCAAACCTCGGCGGGGGCGAGGATTTTTTCGGCGGGCCTTAAAGGAGCCGTGGTCGGCAACCCCAAAAACCTTTGGCGGCTACCGAATTTAGGGGTTAAAGCTAGGCCGCTTAAGCCAAAGGAGGCCAAACCCGCGGCCACGGCGGCGTGTCGAAAGGAGAGCATGCCGTAACTGGGTTTTCTGGCCCCAATGGAGCAGTTGCGACCGGGAATGGGCAAAGTCGCGTACCCAAATTCCTCAATAAAATTGGAGAGCTGATAAGCTAAAAAATCCAGCTCCCGATTTAGGTAGGCGTAACCAAAAAGGTTATAGCTATAGTTGGAAACGCCCCGGCGCATGATCTCTAAGGCCCCGTCGGGAATGTGGAGACTGACGACCACCACCGAGCGGCATCCTGGCAGAACGTCCTCGGGCCGAAAATCCACTTCCAAGCCTTCGTTTAAAACTTCGGCCGAAGCGATACCCACTTGGCTAGCCCCGAGCGACTTGGCCTTCCTAAAAACTTTTCGCGTTAAATCGTCATTATAAACAGTTGACAAAATATTAAGCCTTATCTTTTATGGTATGGAAATTACCGTTTTTTGGTCCAGTAAAGGATCCGTTTTTTTAGAAGATCAAAAAGGGTCATGATGAGCACCACAATGAACGAGAGCCAAATCATGCCCACAATGACCCGGTCGTATTTGGCGAAATCAGCGTAATATTGCACAAAAAAGCCTAAACCGGCCTTAGAGCCAATCATCTCCGCGACGGTCAAGAGCAAAAAACTCCGAATTAAGCCAGCGTTGACGCCCGCGAAGATCTGTGGCATGGCTCCCGGCAAGACCACTTTAAAAACTAGGCGCCTCCCGGTCAGGTTTAGGCAACGAGCGTTATCGATCCATCTAGGCTCCAGCATCGCGATGCCGTGAAGCGTATTCATGAGAACTGGCCAGAGAACCCCTATATAAATGATAATCAAAGACGATGACCAAAAGGTGGGCATAACGGCGATGGCGTAGGGGATGAGCATAGTTGACGGCAAGGGATTCATGGCCCGAATAAAGGGCGTTAAGACCGCCTCGACTTTTGGCCTTAAGCCGATATAAACCCCAGCCGAAACTCCAGTAATAATGGATAGAGCCACGGCCGGAACCAATAAACTTAAGCTACTGGCCAAACCCTCCAGCAATTGTTTTATTGAGACCCCAAAGGCGGGAATGATTTTGCGCCACCCCGGAAACAAGACCGCGTTGGGGATCCGTAAAACATCAGTAATTAACGCGTAAGATCCAGCCAAAACCAATAAAATGGCTAAGCAACTGATTAAGCCAAACCAGCGGCTTTTGGAGTTATTAGGCGATTTCATGGGCGGCTAGCCTTTCAGTTGAAAATTGGTGGTTTTTGGGCGTCGCGAAGAGTTCATTAGATGGCCTCCCCGGCCTCAACCCCTGGGGCTAAGCGGTCGTCCACCACTAGGTTAAGCTCGTTTAAAAGAAGATCCCGAAAAACCGTAAAGTTTTTGTGCCTTAGGGAACTCATCCTGGAACGAGGCCGAGGCAGATCTACTGGCACTTCGCGGACAATTCGGCCTGGACGCGTGCCCATGACTATGACGCGATCGCCTAGGATGACCGCCTCCTCGACATCGTGGGTCACAAAGAAGATGGTTTTGCCGCCTTTTTCTTGGCCGCTGGGCCAGAGATCCAGTAGCAAATCCTGTTGTCTAGCTCTAGTGATCTCGTCCAAAGCCCCAAAAGGCTCATCCATGAGCAAAACGGGGGCGTTTATGGCCAAAGCTCTGGCGATGGCCGTTCTTTGCCGCATGCCGCCGGAGAGCTCGCCCGGCAGTTTATCGCCATCTTCCGCTAAACCCACTAAAGCTAAAAAGTCCAAAGCCACTTCGCGCCGTCTGACTTTGGTCTCCCCAATCCCCGCTCTCTCTAAAGCTAAGACGATGTTTTCCAAGCAAGTCATCCAAGGAAACAGACTGTAATCTTGGAAAACCACCGCCCGATCTAAGCCAGGCCCGGTTATGGCTTGGCCTGAGACGGTCAGTTGGCCAAGCGTTGGGAGAGCCAAACCAGCCAGAAGCCTTAACAAGGTGCTTTTGCCGCAACCAGAAGGGCCAATGACGGCCACAAATTCTCCCGTCTCAATACTCAGATTTATGTCTTTTAAAACGATCTGATTGGCGTCATAAGCGAAGGTGACGTTCTCTACTGTCAAGCGGGGACAGGGCATTAGTTCCATTCCTTAAAGCGCGCGTTAAGTTTGGCCCAAAAAGGATCGCTGGGGTTTTCTTTTTGGAGTTCTTCCAAAGCCTGTTTGTAAAGGGAAACGTCAATAAAGCTTTTCGGATCAGCCTCTGAGGTTATGTAATGGCTTTCCTTCATATAGTCCCACATGGTCAAAACGCCCTTGGTATTGGGATCCACGGCCAATTGAATGTGGGGATCCAAAGTGAGGGTTCGGGAGAGGCTTTCCTCGATTTTCATATTCTCCATGTTGGCCTTGACCCCGGCCTCGGGATCCTCATTAAACTTTTTTTCGGCGAGGATGAGACCCTTAATGAGTTTGACGAGCTCGGGCCGTTTTTTCGCCAAAACGTCGCGCGTGGTAATGATCCGACAACAGGGGTGATAGGCGAAAAGGTCATTGCTCCACAAGGGAATGGCTAGGCCCGCTTCTAAGGCTCCAGCCGTAATGGAGCTTGAGCCAATGCCCACGTCGACTTTGCCGCTTTTGACGGCTTCCAAAACGTCAATAGTGCGCCGAAACTCTATGAGCTCAAAATCTTGCCCAGGCTTTAAACCGGCCCGAAAAGCCGCTCCCCGAAAAACCACGTCCGCCGTGTAAAGTCGAGGCGTGCCGACGGTTTTGCCTTTAAAGTCTTGAATAGATTTATATTTACTGGCGTTTTCCGGTTTAACGATAATAGGGTGGCCGCCAGCCAAATTGCCGGCGATGATGACGATGGGAGCTCCTTCCGCCGCGAAGGTCAAAGGCGAGCCTGTCCCAAAGGAGAGTCCCACGTCGATCTTGCCAGCGTTTAAGGCGTTAATGCCATCGGAAGTGCCCAGGAACATGACTAGCTCCACGTCTAAGCCTTGGTTAACGAAGTATTTTTCATTAATGGCCAAGACCGGCAGAGTTTGGGTGCCGCCTTGGTTGCGACCGAGCTTTAATGGCTCTGAGGCCCAAGAGAGCGAAGAGACGAGGGCGCCGGCGAGGACGATAAGTAGGACGGCTAGTGTGGCGAAAGTTTTCATGGATTATCCTTTCCAAAATTTGGGTTTGGGTAAGACTTATAAAATTGGGCTATAAAGGGCTTTTTAGCCAATTTTTAAAGCGCGAAAGACTAAAATATGGTCATAAAACAAAAAAAAGGCTGTGAGTCACATTGACTCACAGCCTTTAGATTTCTAATCAGCCATGTCCAAACAAAATATATCGCCAAAAAAATTTTAGCCGCCAAACTGTCGGCCAAAACCCTAATTTATGGCCTTCTAAAAAGCCACAGACTAAGGTCAAAAAACTTTTGGCCAGGGAAAATTAGCCTTAAGTTTAGCGAACAGGGGCTTTTTTGTCAATATTCGAAAAGTTCGCGCGGCGGGGATTATTTTGATCTCAAGTTTCGTCGTGGCTGGCGGACTTTGGGCGGTTCTTGGGCCCTCTAGATGGAAAGACCAAAGCCAAGAATTTTCGTCCCCGACTGACTCCTCGTCCGCCTTTAGGCCAGATCATCATTATTATAGAGACCATTGAGCTCTTCTTATCCGAGTCGGAAAAGATCTCTAGCGCCTTGTAACATTTAAATTTTCTGGTAAAGTCGGCTGAGTTTTACTCGAGACGCCTCGGTAGCCAAGAGCCAGGTAATGTCTGGGCCTAGAGCGTTCCGGTCGGTTTCCCAGGCCCTTACTTCTTTTCTCATTGTCTTTAATGTTGGCGATACGTCTGTCCAAGCGTTGACCGGCAAAAACGCTCAACTCTATCGCGACCGTGTTCAACCAGCCGCCGTGTTTAGGAGTGAAGCGCATTTCAAGCCTTGAAGCCTGTCTTAAGGTCTCTTGTGGAGGCCACGCTTAAAAAATGAACCTATTCTATGGACGCTCAAGGGGCGCTCAAGTTGTCCATGACTAAGACGACCTTAAAGGCGACCAGTCTCGCCTCAAAAGCTCCATCAAATTTGATTGTTTTGGGCTTGGCCACTATTGGATTTCTTCGGTTCGTGATATAATTCTTCAATAGTTGATTAGCGCTTTCTGTTGACATTCGCCCATAATTTTAAGCCCTCATAAGAGTGGCCAGGAGTCCGGAATCGTGAAACAATTACCAGTCGGAATAGCCGACTTTGAGACAATCGTTAAGAGAAATTGTGTTTACGCCGATAAGACCAGACTCCTTTACAACTTGGTTAGGCTTAGAAAACCATACTTTCTGGCCCGTCCCCGTCGCTTTGGCAAATCTCTCTTGGTGAGCGCTCTCGCGGCCATTTTAAGAGGCCAAAGGGAACTTTTCAAAGGACTGTGGATAGACGGCTCGGATTACGACTGGAAGCCTAATCCAATTATTCAATTGAGTTTTGGTGGGATCGAATCCGAAAGCGTGGAGAGGCTAGAATCCGGATTAACTCGAGATATCATGGCCATCGCCAAGTCCGAAAGCCTATCTCTACTTGGCTCCTCTCCTGTGGAACTGTTTAAATCTCTTTTTGAGGAACTTTACGCCAAATACAATCGTAAAGTGGCCGTTTTGATCGACGAGTATGACACGCCTATATTGAGGCGGATCGAAAA
>JAISWW010000120.1 GCA_031270705.1 Deltaproteobacteria bacterium | reverse complement strand
TAGCTCCCCGCTGGCATGTCGATCCTTTGGACGGCACCACCAACTTCGCCCATCATCATCCTTTTTTCGCCGTGTCCGTGGCTCTCTCTTTGCCGAGCGAAAGCGGGTTTAAAACCATTATTGGGGTGGTTCACGCCCCTATTATTCGGGAATGTTTTTGGGCTGTCCAGGGTCAGGGAGCTTTTCGGCAAAACCTAGAGGATCCTTTGGCCGCCCCTCGCCCCCTAAAAGTCAGTCCCGCCGCGAAGCTGGTTGATTCTTTGGTCAATACCGGATTTCCGTATGACGTTCACGCCCGGGTTCGGGAGATTATGGCTCCGTTTGAGCGGATGCTCGGCCAAGTTCAGGCTGTTCGGCGCTCCGGGGCCGCCTCTTTGGATCTGGCTTTTGTGGCCGCCGGACGAGCCGAGGGATATTGGGAAACAGGCCTAAAACCTTGGGATGTGGCCGCTGGGGCCTTATTGGTCGAGGAAGCGGGTGGCCGGGTTTCCGATAACCAAGGGGGCCCCTATCAATTGGAGAAAAGCCCCACAATTTTAGCTTCCAATGGGCTCCTCCATGAGGCCATGGCTCAAATTCTTAGTTAGCCACAAACAAACCCCTGTCGCCAGGGGTTTGTTTGTGGCTATTGAAATTTGTTAAAAAGCTTAAAAGCCGCCTAAAGCCGCCAGCTCCTCGCCGACCAAAATGCGGTCAATGTCCAACAGGATTTTGACGCCCTTGCCTATTTTGGCCATGCCCAAGATGTACTCGGTGTTCAATTGAGAGCCAAAAGCTGGGGCGGCCTCAATATCGTCGGCTTTGATGTTCACAACCTCGGAGACGCTATCGACCACGATGCCGATGTGGATAAACTTTTCGGCTTCCGCGGCCACGTCCACAACAATGATACTGGTGCGCTCGGTGTACTCGACTTCGCTCATGGAGAACTTAAGCCGCAGGTCGACCACGGGAATGACCTTGCCCCGCAAGTTGATGACGCCTTTCACAAAGCCTGGGGTCTGGGGCACGGTGCGGATAGGCATCATCCCAATGATTTCCCGGACTTTCAGAATGCCGATGCCGTACTCTTCGCTGGCCAAGGAAAATGTGAGAAACTTGCCTTCTTGTCCGGCCGCTCGACCTTTGGACAGTTCTGGCTGACTTTTCGCGGTATTGGCGTTGCTCATGGGTAATTCCTAAAATTGATATTCCTAAAGCGACCTTTCCAAAAAACTAAAAGGGCCACAAAGCCGGAAAATTAGGTCAAAAGACTAAAAGCCAATTGTCTAGCGCTCGCCTTTGTATCGCCTATAACTAGGCCAAGAGCCCAATTATAAAGTTTCAGCCAGATGAATGACGGCGGCGGATCCATCCCTAGTAAGAAAATACCTTAAAAGCCAGAAAAAGTCAAAAAATTTTCTCAAATTTTCTTTTGACCCTCCAAAATGTTTTTGGGTGGGCCAAAAAACCATCAATTATGGTCAGGCTAAGGGTTTATGGCCCCAAACTAACATAGCGATATCAAAGGTGTAGGTGCGATAGCCCAGTTTTTGAAAACCGGTCTTGGCCATCTCGTCTAGTATCACCGCCGGGTGAGGAAAGCTGAGAATGGAGTGGCCTAAATATCTATAAGCGTCCTTCGAGGCTTTAAAGAGGCGATTGGCCACCCAAGGCGTAGCTTTTTTCAGGATAAAGCCCGTGACCGGAGCCAGCAAATGCCGGGGCTCATAAAACATTTCCATGACCAAAAATCGCCCCCCCGGCTTGAGGATGCGGAGAGTTTGTTTATATAACTCTTGGCGATCGGCCAAATTCCTCAGGCCAAAAGAGATGGAAATCGAGTCAAAAAGATTATCCTCAAAAGGCGGCTCCAAAACATCGCCCAAGACGAGGTTAATGGGTTTGCCTTCCACCTTGGCCATGGCCAGATCCAGCATGGGCCGGGAAAAATCTAAGCCAGTCTGGACAGCTTCCGGCCATTGTTTGTGGTTAGCCACCAATTGATCGCCTGAGCCCGCGGCGAGATCCAAAAAGCGGCCCGGGGGATCTATGACCAAAAGTCGCCGGGCCAAGGTTTTCCGCCAGAAAATATCGCGGCCCAAGCTAAATAAGTGGTTTAATAAGTCGTAATGGGCGGTAATATTGCCAAACATCTCCCTAATTTTAGCTGGATTAGGGCGTACGCTCTTTTCGTTTTTGACTAATAGATCCACTACTGACCCTCTTAAAAATTAAAAAGATCCCGGCAAGCGGGGATGTTGGGCCTGGTCATCCAGGCTCCCGCCTTGGCTAACTCCTCAGCCGTGGCCCCGCCTTGCGATACGCCTAAGCCTTTGACGCCAGCGGCTCGAGCGGCTTCCATGTCCGTAATCGAGTCCCCAAAGTAGACGGCTTCGTCGCAGTTTTTGCCCAGGTGTTTTAAAACAGCCAATAATATATCCGGTTCTGGCTTGGGGCGCGGCGCGTCCGTGACCCCAACCACGGTGTCAAAATATTTGGCTAGACCCATCGTGGCCAAATCAAACCAAGGATTGGAGCGATTAGTGGCCGCGGCCAGCAAAAAGCCTCGGTCTCGAGCCGCGATCAAAAACTCTTCGGCCCCTGGGTAAACGGTGACCTCTTCCGTGAGGCTGGGCAGAATTTCTTGGACAAAACAGTCCAGCCAATGAGGATCCCACGGGCCCCAAAAGGATTGCCAGAAATCCACGGTCGGTAGACTAATGGCTTTAAGAACCTCCGCCTCGGTCACCTCTCTTAAGTCGAAACGCTTGGCTAAAAGGTTAGCCCCTTGAGCGCAAGCGGACAAAGAGTTAAGAAGAGTTAAATCAAGATCAAATATGAACGTGTTGATCATTATACAAACTTAAAAGCCGAAAAACAGCGTCTTGACGCGCGTGAAATGGACGCGTGAAAGCAGAGAAAAAGGATCGGCCAGCCCTCTTGGCGGGAAAAAGCCAAAAGTCGGCTAAAAAGACAAAACCCCGACAGCCAGGGGAGGTAATGTCCATTTCGTCAATAATAATATCATGTTTTCGGGTCGGGCTCAATAGGCCAGGGTTTGGGGAGTTGAGGTTAAGGGTTGGTCTGGCTTAAAAAATGGTCTGGATGAAAAAAGGGGCGCGGGGGGCTCGATAGGAATAGTTAAAAAAACTCGCTAGCTTGGCGGGGCTCGAGGCGAGGATTTTGAGTAAGCCCTTGGGTCTGGGGCTAGGAAGCTTTGACGTGACCATTATAAAAGAGCGATAAGGCCATTTTTTTATATTTAAAAGAAAAATTATGGAATTTTTTGGAGCCAACAAAGGGACTTGAACCCTTAACCTCCCGATTACGAATCGGGTGCTCTACCAATTGAGCTATGTTGGCTTAAAAACAAGACTTTTACAAAGGATCAATAAATATAATTTATCGATTTTTAAGCCAATTTGAGACGACCATAGGTCAAAAACCAATAGCGACCTTGGCTAAAGGCCGCGCTAACCTTAGCGGCTTTATTTAATCCAAATCCTCAAAAAAAGCAAATTCCTCAAAATAATCAGATGGCTCAGGAGGCTCTGTGGTTGGCGGCTCAGTAACCTCTTGGGGCCTGAGGTTTCTGGGGCTTGGCCGGGTTATTCTGGCCAGTTTGAGGGGTTAGGGTCTCTTTTCTCTTTTTTTTGGCCTGACTTTTACGCAGGCTTTTTTCCTCAATATTGATGAGCCACTCTTTGACTGGGGCTTTCCATAACTCGGTTTTTTGGGGAATGTTTTTGATGAGGCTTTTCGGGTTCAAGCCTAGTCGCTTGGCCCTAGCGATATCCTCATTGTTTAGGCGACATAAACGCTTAGCTTCCCGCCACTTTTCCTCGCTGTGAGCCAAACCAAACTCCTTATAAAAGCGGTTAAAAAAGATTTTACTCCGCTGACCCGAAAAAAATAAGAGTTAGGCCAGGGGCTAGGCCAGAAAAGGGATTTACGCCCCTAACTATATTTATTGGTTCCATTGTAGCCAAAACCAAGCTTATATCAAGCTTGGACTTTATGGCCCCTTTATGGCGCGACGAATCCTTAGCGGCCAGGAAAACGAAAATAATTTTTTGTCCGGGATAGGAGACGATCCGATTAGCCGCCAAAATAAGTTGGCTGGGCTTTTTTTTAACGTCATGGTCAGGGCCGAAAAATTACGTTATTACGTAAAATTTTAAGTCAAGTTACTATTTATGAGTAGTGATTGAGCGATACTTAGGGGGGTCTAGCCAGTTCTCCCTTTGGCGGTCAAGGATGGCCAGAAAAGACAAAAATTTTTTATTGACACGAAAATTTTTGTGTGTTAGTTTTCCTAAACAGAACTTGACAAAAAATAACGTAACGAGCCTATATAAAATCTTTAGCCTAATTTAATTACACTAACGATCATGGATACGATTGTTTATATTCAATATCATTAATAGAGATCGTCTCAAAATATATGGTTTATTTCCATCGATCGAGCGTGATTGTGAAGACAAAAACGTGAATTATTATCTTTGTATTAATTTACTGACTAGGCCCACAAGGGTTAGTAGTCGAGGCGCGATTTCAGGTCATAATTTTTGGGCTGACCATATGAAAGAAATACTAGACATTTTGTGGTAGCGCAATTTTTTAGGAGGTTATATGAGTTCAGACAGTCATAAAAATAGCTAAAAATTCTATTTTAAAATGTTCTGAAGCGGATTTAATCATCGCTAATTATGTATTTAAGGGGATTGGATCGAGAATTGTTTTTAGGGTTTAAGATTGACTAGGGCGGTTGATCTCCTGAAACAATGTGGTTTTTTGATTGTTTTTTCCAGTAATTATTTCAGGGCTCCCGCCCGCGACGTTGGAGCGTTAACCAGTATTGTCGCGTTGAGGATTTTTCCATGTTAGTTTCTTTAACCCCAAGCGCTCGTCGGCTGATTAGGCCACTTTGGGCGCTACTCTGGTCTTTTTTGTTTTTAGTAATTATTGGCCCAGATTGGGCGTTGGGCCAAACGCCTTCGCGTCAAGGAGCCCCTGGGCCTGGGACTATTTCCCGGGAGCCCCAAGCGGCTAGGCCCCAACGGGAACAGGGCCTTCAGCGCCAAGAAACGGATACGGGCGCGGAAAGACCCCAACAAGACGTCTCCAGGCTACCAGACCAAGGATCCGAGTCCACGATTTTTGTTAGGGATTTTAAGCTTGAGGATATGAGTTACCTCCCCGAAGCCGATCTCATGGCCATCTTGGAGCCTTATAAAAATCGCAATTTGACCTTGGAACAGATTCAGGAAGCCTCGGGCAAAGTGGCCATGCATTTCCGCAGAAATGGCTATCCAGCGATTCAGGTCTACATTCCCGAACAGGACGCTAGCAATGGCGTGGTTATCCTTAAGGCTATAGTGGCTAAATTCGCGCCCAGCCATTTCGAAAATCAGTCTTTAGTCAGCGATTGGTTTATCAAAGGCATGGTCGCCGCGACCTTAAAAGAAGGCGAATTGGTCACGCGCAAAAAGTTGGAAAGGCTGGTTTTGTTGACCAACGACCTGCCTGGAGCGGGCATGTCGCGCTTAACCATGGGTCCTGGCCCTGATTTTGGCACGACCGAGTTCCTGGCCCAAGTCCCCAGAGGCAAACGCATTGGCGGCTTTTTAATGAGCGACAACAATGGCTCAATTTTTACGGGCCGCACGCGTTTCATGGCGGGGATCGACGTTAACTCGCCTTTTAACCTTGGCGATAAACTTTCGGTTTTTGGGTTCACTACTGAAAATCAGGGCATGAGTAGCGTCTCGCTAACTTATGAGTTTCCCGTTGGTTACTCTGGAGCCCGAGTCGGGCTGAATTACGGCTATGTCTATTATGAGCTAGGCGAAGATTTCGACGACTTGGACATTACCGGCAATACAAAAATTGTTGATGTTTATTTCAAATATCCTATCATTCGAACCGCCTCGCGTAACCTCTATCTAAATTTAAACTTTGCCCACAAAGAGATGACAGACAATCTCGCTTTTTATGATTTGGAAACATACAACCGGAACATCGTGGGCAAAGTTTCTTTAGTCAATGAGTACTGGGGCAAGATGTTTGGGAAAATGTTCTTCAATAAAATTGGGGCTAGCGTAACGTATGGCAACATTAAATTGCGAGAAAACGGTCAAGCGGCGCTCGACCCCAGAGGCGTTGAGGGTGACTTTAGCTACGGCAACCTAGAATTTGTTTTAAATGTTGGCTTAACTGAAAAACTAGGTTGGAACCTGACCGCGAGCTTTCAAAAAGCTTTTGGCAAAAATCTAGACCCCAGCGAGCAGTTTATTTTGACTACCAGCACAGGAGTTAGGGCTTATAGGGAATCTTTGAGCGCCGACAATGGCTATCTTTTAACCACGGAATTTCGTTATTCGCTACCCAATATCGCCTCGGCGCAACACGCGATAGGGCTTTTCTACGATCATGGTGGTTGGTGGATGGAAAAAGAACCTTATGGCGGGCGTCGATCCTCAAATATTAACGACGTTGGCCTGGGTTATTACTTAAATTTCCCCCACTTCGCTTTAAGGGCTCATATAGTGCGCGCGCTTGGATCCTTCCCGGAAGAGATCACCAAAAAAGAACCGGAGACTTACGGCTCTTTTACGTTGATCTTGTATCTCTAAAAACTTAAATGAAAGAAATTGACGGCGGGGGTTAAACCCCTAGCCGTCAAGAGGCCGTCCTGAGACCGCTCCCTCCCTATAAGCGGTTAACGAAAGGGCGGCCTTTATTTTTTTCTCCTATTATTTCTCTAGACTCTCCTAATCTATAATAATTATAACGTAAGTGCTTTTATTATCATTACATATCTTCTCCAACCCGCCTCTTTAAGATTGGGTTAGGGCTTTTACGCTGATTCATCTTGACGCGGGCGAGCTAGATTGTGATATCCTGAAAAAATTGAGTCTAGGCTTGATCCAGGGCTTTAGCTGGAGAGCCATTAAGTTTTAATTTTGAGTCTTTTGGAGGTAACGGCATGACCCTCAAAATTGGCGTTTTGACTGGGGGTGGCGATTGCGCGGGTTTAAATAGCGCTATTAAATGGATAGCGAAAACGGCTATTGATCCCAATGTGGCTGAACACAAGGGCGAGTCGGTGGAAGTTATAGGGATTAGGGAAGGGTGGAAGGGTTTAGTTGAGGTTCTTCCAGCCGACCCAGAGTCTTTAAACAGATGGACTTTGCCTTTAGACGAACTGGTGGCTCGCACCTGGGATCGCCTGGGCGGGACGGTCTTAGGCTCTTCCCGCACTAACCCTTTTAGCCCCAAAATTGATAAGGCCCAAGAATGTATCAACAATATCCGGGACTTAGGCCTAACCGCTTTGGTGGCCATTGGGGGCGAGGATACGTTGTCAGTAGCCCACAAGCTTTATAAATTAGGCCAAAAAGTGGTGGGAATCCCCAAAACCATTGATAGGGATCTTTCAGCCACGGATTACTCCCTAGGCTATGACACGGCCTTAAACGTGATCGTTGAGGAAGTGGATCGCCTCCGCACCACGGCTGGTAGCCACAATCGCCTGTTTGTGGTGGAAGTCATGGGGCGTCACGCTGGCTGGCTGGCTTTGGAAGGCGGCGAGGCGGCTGGAGCCCATGTCATTTTGATACCCGAATGCGATTTCGAGGTGGAAAGAGTAGCCGCTCTTTTAGAGAAAAGAAGGCTAGCTGGCGTGCGCTACGACATCGTGGTGGTCTCGGAAGGGGCCAAAATCAAAGGTCAAGAAGAAGTTTACGTCTCCGACGCGGTTGATAGCTTTGGCCATAAACCCTTAGGCGGCATTGGCGAGTCCTTGGCCAAGCGCTTGGAGAAGCTCACCGGCTTTGAGACTCGGCATGTCTGTTTGTCCCATATCCAAAGAGGCGGCCAGCCCTCGGCTCGGGATCGCTTAATGGGCCGATATTTTGGCATCGCGGCCGTGGATTTGATTTTAAGGGAGGATTTTGGGCGCATGGTCTCTTTTATCGATGGCCAGATCACCTCAGTCCCTCTCGAAAGGGCCATTAAAAAACTGAACCTGGTGGATGTGGATAAGCTCTACGACCAAGCTCGTTACAATGGTCGGCGCTCGTCTTTGATCCCCCCGCGGATTCGCGAGTGAGAAGGCTCGGGTAAGTTTTTTCGCCATTCGCGTAAATAAAGGGCGAGCCTTTTAATTAAAAGGCTCGCTAGGTTTACTCTGCCGCGCTTAGGCGCGGAATTGTTTTCCGCCTTACATTAGTTACAGGAAGCAATGCTCAATACCGAAGAGGATTCCGTCAGTTGGCCCGAGAGGTTTTTTTGCCTTAGGTGCGGAAAGTGTTGCCAAGGGCGGGGCGGGATTTGGCTCAAGGCCGCGGATTTACCTTTAGTGGCCGCTCTTTTGGATATTTCGGTCGAAGAGTTAACTTTACGGTATCTTGAGCCCCAGGCTGATTTGTGGGCCATAAAAACCAGCGAAAAGGGCTATTGTCTTATGTGGGACGGCTTAGGTTGCCGGATTCATAAGGCCAAACCCTTAATGTGCGCGGCTTGGCCTTATTTTTATGGCCCTTTAACCCAGGAAGAGGCTTTTAAGGCGGCCCAGGACGCTTGTCCGGGCCTTAAAGGTTGGGTTTGGGCGAGGTTAAAAGAGACTTGCCTTAAATGGCCCCCGAAAAGCTTTTATAAGTTTTTAAGCCAAAAGCCCTTTAAAGGCGACCAAGAAGGCTGAAACGGTTCAAGGCCTGGGGGCTTAGTCTATGATCTGTTTAGGGAGGCGCCTAGTCAGAGCTTAGGAAGAACCTAGCGAGAAAATAGGCCATTACATCATTATATATAAGCGCTTCTGGCCGTAAAGTTGACTCCCGCTCGCGGACGGGCTTAAGGTCGCGAAAAAATCTAGCCCCAAAGCCCGAAAAAATGACTTGACAGCCGCCCCGCTTGTGATTATATTAACCATTTATGGGACAGGAGCCTCGTCTTCTGGCCTAATTATCTTTTTCTTAAGGCCAATTATTATGACCTCCAAGAACCAGAGAAATTTAAAGATAGCCTTAATCCCGGCTCAGTCTTGGGATTTGAGCCTAGCTGGTCTGGGTTTACTAGGACTGCTATTGTCGCTTGGTCGCTTAATCGGCCCAGGAGGGATTTGGCTTTGGCCTTAGAGCCAGCTTGATTCCTGTTGGCGCCGGGTTTTCCCCGGCTTTTTTTTTGTCCAGGTCTTTTTGCGTGGGTTAAAGGAGAGATCATGTTTGACCCAAATTGCGTGCGTTTTTTTGACACGACCCTCCGCGATGGAGAGCAAGCCGCGGGGGTCAATCTCAACGTGGCCGAAAAGCTTCAAATCGCCAAGCAACTGGAAAAAACGCGCGTTGACGTTATTGAGGCCGGGTTCCCAGCGGCTTCGCCAGGCGATTTTAATTGCGTTCAAGCCATTTCCCGAGAATTGCGCCGAACCACGGTTTGTGGCTTGGCTCGAACCCGGGAAGGCGACATCCGAGCGGCGGCCCAAGCTTTGGCTCAAGCCGAAAACCCGCGGCTCCATGTCTTTATCGCCACCAGCCCCATCCATATGGAATATAAACTGCGCCTCACCCAGGAAGAGGTTTTGGCCGAGATTCGCTCTGGCGTTAGTTTAGCCCGCTCCTTGGTCTCGGAGGTGGAGTTTTCTGGAGAAGACGCCAGTCGCTCGGATCTGGAGTTTTTAATTAAAGCCTTTAAAGTGGCCGTGGATTGTGGGGCCACTATTTTAAATATTCCCGACACGGTTGGTTACGCGACCCCGGAGGAATTTTATCAGTTTTGCCGGACGGTTATCCTCGGCGTCGCCCCGCCGGAAGGCGTCATCTTCTCGGTTCACGCCCATAACGATTTAGGCTTAGCCGCGGCCAATTCCTTAGCCGCCGTGCGAGCTGGGGTCAGGCAAGTGGAAGGCACCATCAACGGCATGGGCGAGCGAGGCGGCAACTCAGCCATTGAGGAAGTGGTCATGGCCTTAAAAACTAGGGCTGATTACTACGGGGTGACGGTCAATCTAGACACTAGAAGGCTTTTTCCAGTTAGCCGCTTGGTGGCCCGTTTATCGGGCGTGGCCGTGCCGCCCAATAAGCCCGTGGTCGGCTCCAACGCCTTCGCCCATGAGGCGGGGATTCATCAGCATGGGGTCATGGCCAAGCGCGAGACCTATGAGATCATGAAAGCCGAGGATGTGGGCTGTATCCCAGCGGTCATGGTTTTAGGCAAGCATTCGGGGAGTCACGCCTTTCGGGCTCGTCTAGAGTTTTTGGGTTACCATTTGGATGACGCCTCCGTCGCCAAAGCCTTTGAGATCTTTAAAAAGCTGTGCGACGAGAAAAAAGAAGCCACTGATGGCGACATTGAGGCCATTATCGCCGACGAGATTTTTTCCGTGACCCCAGAGTTCCATTATGAGCTCAAAGAATACACGGTTCAGGTGGGCTCGGGGTTAGCCACGGCCGCCGTGGTTTTGTACCGCGACAATAAAGAGCTCAAAGACGCGGCCACGGGCAATGGGCCCGTGGACGCGGCTTATAGGGCTATTATGCGCGTCATTAACATTGAGCCTAAGCTCGAGTCCTTTAAGATCACGGCCACCTCCGAGCGTTCCGACGCCTTGGGCGAGGCTTTGGTCATCATTAGTTACCAAGGCCTTAAAGCCCAAGGTCGCGGGGCCTCCACCGACGTCATTAAAGCCAGCGTTAAAGCCTACATAAACGCGGTCAATCGCCTCTATAGCCTGGCCGCGGTCAGGGAGATAAAACTCAATGGTAACGGGTGCCCCAAGGCCGATGAAAGTTAAATAGGGGTTTTGAGCCGCGAAAGCGAAAAACCTTTGGCCTCTGGCCGCGACTGTGGTAAAAACGAGGTATTAATCATTTGGGGAGTCAGCCTGGCTCCCCAAAATTTACGAGGTTGACATGCGGGTTGGGCTGGCTTGGTTAGGCGATTGGGTGGAATTGGGGGATCTGGCTCCTGGTCAAGTGGCCGAGACCTTGACCATGATTGGCTTAGAGGTTGAGGCTCTTTTCGATCGTTTGGCCGGGCTTGACCAAATCGTGGTGGGCCGAGTCGATTCCGTGACCCCGAAGGGGAGTCATCTTTTGGCTTGTGAGGTTAGCGCGGGCCGAGAGACGGTCACCGTTTTAACGGGCGCCCCCAATGTTCGGGTGGGCGGTCTCTATCCCTTGGCTCCTGTGGGGGCCAATCTACCCGCCGGCTCGGTTAAGGCCGCCTCCATGGCCGGCCTAGTCTCGCGGGGCATCTTATGCTCTGGCTGGGAATTGGGTTTGCCTGGGGGCGCGGCTGGTTTATTGGAATTGCCGCCCGAGACCCCAGTAGGTCAGTCTTTAAAAGAACTCTATCCCGAGCCTGACTGGGTTTTGGATCTCTCCATCACCCCGAACCGCGCCGACGCCTTATCTATTCGGGGCGTGGCTCGGGATCTGGGCGCGGCTTTGGGTCGACCTTTAAAAGAGCTAAAGATCGATCTCAAAGAAGGGAATCAAGCGGCCTCGGAATTGGCCAGCGTTGATATTCTTTGCCCCGATCATTGCTGGCGTTATTGCGCGCGCGTGGTAACTAATATTACCATCGGCCCTAGCCCTGATTGGCTAGTTTTAAGATTAATGGCCGCGGGTTTAAGGCCCATCAATAACGCCGTGGACGTCACCAACTATGTCATGCTCGAGTTGGGCAATCCTCTCCACGCTTTTGATTTGGCCAACATCGCCGGCTCCAAGATCCAAGTTCGCTTAGGCCTAGCTGGCCAAGAATTTACGACTTTGGATGGGCAAACTCGGATCTTAAAGGCCCCGGAAAATATCCTCATCTGCGACGCCGAAAAGGCCGTAGGTTTAGGCGGGGTCATGGGCGGCCTCAATAGCGCCGTGGAAGCCTCGGCCACGACTGTTTTATTGGAAGGAGCCACCTTTGAGCCCCGAGCCATCCGTCGGACGGCCCGGGCTCAAGGCTTAAGCACCGACGCCTCTTATCGTTTTGAGCGCGGCTTGGATCCGCTTCTCGCTCCTTTGGCCACGAACCGGGCCGCCGAGTTATTGGCGTCTATTTCTGGGGGTCTGGTGGCTAAGGGCTTATTGGATTGCTATCCCCA
>JAISWW010000159.1 GCA_031270705.1 Deltaproteobacteria bacterium | reverse complement strand
CGCTTATTGACATGATCTAAAAAAACTAATCCGCCTACTCTAAATCTATACATAGGAGACAAATATGATTAAAATAACTTTGGCTTTGGTGGCTATGGTCTTGATGTCGCTTTTCGCCTTTATAGCGCGCGTAACGGCGAGCGATTCTTTAGGCCTTGTTTATAAAGGGGCTATTACGGAAAACGCCAAAGACAAGGTCAACATTCATCCCGTCGCTTATACGCTAAACGGCCTCAAGATCGCGGCCAATGTCTATACGCCAGCTGGCTATGACGCCAACAAAAAATATCCCGCCATTGTGGTGGCTCACCCCAATGGCGGCGTCAAGGAGCAGGTGGCCGGCCTTTACGCTCAGCGTCTGGCGGAAGCGGGTTATATAACCATCGCGGCTGACGCTTCCTATCAAGGAGCTAGCGAAGGAATTCCTAGAAATGTCGACAAACCCTATTTTCGGACTCAAGACATTCACGGCATGGTCGACTTTATTGGCTCTTATCCAGGTGTCGCGAGCGATAGAATTGGCGCGTTTGGCGTTTGTGGGGGCGGCGGTTATACTTTAAACGCCGCCAAGTCCGACAAGCGCTTTAAAGCCGTCGCCACCTTAAGCATGTTCAATACAGGGCAAGTGAGAAGAAATGGTTATATGAATACGCTCATGGATACCATTCAGGTTCGCCTAAAAGAGGCCGCGGAAGCCCGCCTTAAGGAACTCGCCGGCGAAATCGTTTATTCCGGCGAAGTCGACTTTGACGCTCTGACGGATGAAAGCGTTAGCAAAATTCCTACTGACCTCTACCGCGAAGGCATGATCTATTATGGGAAAACCCACCGTTCCCCCAACTCCACCTTCCGCTACACAACCAGTAGCCTCATGGAGTTGATGACCTGGGACGCCACCGACAATATTGAATTGATTAACGCTCCTTTACTTATGATAGCGGGCGAGAAAGCGGACTCTCTATACATGACGGAAGAGGCTTTTCAGAAGGCCCTGGGAACCAAAGACAAGGAACTTTTCAAGATTCCCGGAGCTACGCATATCCAGACTTATTATGTTCCAGAGTATGTTGATCAAGCGGTTTCTAAGCTTAAAGTTTTCTTCGATAGGCTTTTATAGAAGAGCTTTCCTGAGCGAAGTCCTTTTGGCCTCGCTCAGGAAGGAAATTCTTATTTAAATTTGGTTTTATCTATAGGCCAACAATGAATATAATAAAATTATTTCTAGCTTTATTTTTGCTGGTTCTCGTTCCTTTAAGAGTTTCAGCCGCCGAAAACACGCAAAATAGTCCCTTAGCGATTCAGGAACAGGGCAGTTTCGCCGTTGGCGGCGTGGTCATTCAAAATCCAGGCCAATTTAATCCGCTAACTCCCGGGGATCCCACCGGGCAGTCGTATCATGGCGATCACGCTTACGTTTTCTATCAAAAGCCGGTTACAGCTCGGAAATATCCACTGGTTTTTCTGCATGGGGCGGGGCAATTTTCCAAGACCTGGGAAACTACCCCTGATGGCCGCGAAGGTTTTCAAAATATCTTTCTCCGGCGCGGTTTCAGCGTCTATCTGCTTGACCAGCCCAGGCGCGGCGACGCTGGGCGTAGCTCTCAGCCAGCGACCATCGCTCCAACCCCTGACGAGCAAATGTGGTTCACTCAGTTCCGGGTTGGCGTCTGGCCCGATTATTTCCCCGGCATACAATTCCCCAAAGATGAGGCGACCCTAAACCAGTATTTCCGGCAGATGACGCCCAATACGGGCGAGTTTGATCTGGAGGTGATTTCCAAGGCCATCGCGGCCTTGTACGCCCAAATTGGCCAGGGTATCCTTGTCACCCACTCGCAAGGCGGCGGCCCAGGCTGGCTTACGGCCATAAAAAGCCAAAACGTTCGGGCAATAGTGGCCTATGAGCCGGGCAGTAATTTTACTTTCCCCGAAAATGAAGTCCCTCCGCCCATTGAAAATAAATACGCGACCTTACGAGCCATGGGCGTTCCTCTTGCGGATTTCCAAAAGCTGACTAAAATCCCGATCATTATATATTACGGAGACAACATTCCCGCTGATCCGAGCGACATTCCGGCCCAAGATTATTGGCGGGCCTGTCTGGAAATGGCCACGCGCTTTGCTGAGACCATTAACAAAAATGGCGGCGACGCCACAGTCGTTCATTTGCCGAAAGCCGGTATTTACGGCAATACTCATTTCCCCTTCTCTGATCTAAATAATATCCAAATCGCCGATCATCTCTCGGCTTGGCTGAAAGAAAAACAGCTTGATTGAGCTCTTTGATTTTGACGCGGTTCTGGCCTTTTGATGCCGGCGCCGCGTCATTTTGGGAATCTGGCCGAGGCGAGAACTATCGTCTCGGCGTGGCCCCCCGATCAAAAAGCCTCGTTCCCACGAATGACTCATAATAGAGCTATTTCGCGCCAATATCTCTTACGAAGATAAGCCAACTCTCAGTCGCTTTAAAGATTTTTGGGCCGGGTCATTTTTCTTAAGTTTTTACTGACAATAGGCTCGTCATGCCTGGCTTAAACAATTTTAAAAAAATTTTACGATATAACCCTCAAAACCATTTTGACCTGGAACCGCGAGACAGTCAAAGCCCTCCCAGTCCAAAAGTTACGGTTTAGGTCATTAGCTAGGTTATTCACTCTTCCGCCAGCCTCCTAACTCCCGCCTTTGACCCGCCCTCGCTCTCTAAGTCAAAAAACCTTGGAACCCCAACTGTCTTAGGATTATTTCGTTTATGTCTGATTTTGACTTTAAACCGGCTCTTAAAAGTCACAAAAGTGGGGAAATGTTTTGGGCCACAAAATTAAGTCCTTGATTTTATTAGATATTTTAAATAATTTCATTTGGCCTAACAGTTGCTTGACCATCTATTAAAGCCTTTGACCTTGTTTTAAGGGTCTGGCGAGGCGGCTTTTATCGCCAAATTTTCGCTCCTGAGCCTTGACGCTCCCAGCCTGGTTGATCCGTTTCAGTTAGACCCTTCAGGTCGCCCAAAGGACTAAGATTAATCATTTTACGTTTCGTTTATCTAACGCTTAAACCCCATCTTAAGGATTTGGATAACCTATACCCAAAATGCCCAGGCCATTAGAAAACAAAACCGAGCCAGCCCCGAGGCCGCTGACCGCCGCCCCGCCCAGCCAACCATTCTATGGGGACAATCGCTCCGCCGAAGAGTCTCTGAAAGATTGTGGTGGGCGGTTGGTGTCATTGTTTTTGTCCTTAGGCCGCCATTTGGCTGAAAAAAACGACATGAATGGGGCCTTGGATCTCTTATTAACTTTTATCAAAGAGGAGTTTGGCGTCTATAGAGGCATGGTTTGCCTATTACACAAGGCCTCAGGGAAAATTTTCGTCTATCGGAGCAAAGGTTTGACGGCGGCCGAGGAAGCTCGAGGGATCTATTCTTTTGGCGAGGGGATAACCGGGCGGGTGGTTCAGACTGGGCAACCCATCATTATAAAGCGCGTGGGGGATGAGCCCGGCTTTTTAAATCGCACCAAAACCGTGGTTAAACCTGATGATCTGGATATGTCGTTTGTTTGCGCCCCCATTGTTCGGGGCGGCCAGGTTTTGGGTTGCTTGAGCTCGGAAGGCTGGTTTCCCGATGAGGACGCCCTCAAAAGGCACGCTGACATTTTAGGGGTGATCGCCAATCTATTGTCCTCAGCGGTGGAGCTCTATCTGGTTGAGAACGTGGATAAGGTCATCTGGGAGCGGCGGGCCCAATCGCTAGTGACCGAGCTCAGCCAAATGCGCGAGCGTTATTGCCCCTCTAGCTTAGTAGGCTCTTCCAAGGCCATCCAGGAAGTTTATTATCTCATCCAAAAAGTGGCCAACCGAAAAACCACGGTTTTGTTATTGGGGGAATCTGGGGTCGGCAAAGAGATGGCCGCCAACGCCCTTCATTACTATGGCTTAAAGGCTCAAGGGCCTTTAGTTAAGTTTAACTGCGCGGCTTTGGCGGAAAATCTGGTGGAGAGCGAGCTTTTTGGCCACGAAAAAGGCTCTTTTACCGGAGCTTCTTTTCATAAGGGTCGCTTTGAGATGGCCGATGGGGGGACAATTTTTTTGGACGAGATCGCCGAATTGCCTTTGGGAGCCCAAGCCAAGCTTTTAAGGGTTCTCCAGGAGCGCTCTTTTGAAAGAGTTGGCGGGGGCGCGCCTATCCACGTGGACATTCGAGTCATCGCGGCCACCAACCGCGATCTGCTCGTTATGGTCAATGAAGGGCTTTTTCGGGAGGATCTCTATTACCGGTTAAATGTCTTTCCCATTTTGATTCCGCCTTTAAGGGAGAGGGAAGACGACGTTGTTGTTTTAGCCAAGAATTTTCTGGAGCGCTATAACGAGGAAGCGGGCCGCGCCATTAAGGGTTTTAGCCCAGCCGCCCTCACTCTCCTTCGGGCTTATCAGTGGCCAGGCAATGTGCGAGAGCTAGAAAACGCTATTCATCGGGCCGTCATTTTGGCCGCTGACACGGTTATTCACACTCACGATCTGCCATTGGCGGTTAATGATCCGGAGTTTTTAGACCGGGAGGAAAATGGGTTAGAGGGGCGATTGGCCAAAATCGAGCGGCAAATGTTAGCCGAGGCCTTGCGCGTTAATAAAGGCAACATTTCGGCGGCGGCCAAAGAGCTGGGATTAACCAGAAGATCCATGGCTTTAAGGATGAGGCGGCTAAACCTGGCCTATAAAGATTTTCGGCCTCGTCGCCCGGAAGAGAAAGATAAGTAGCCTTATGGCGCCTCTTTTAAAAAATAGCGCTAGCGACAAAGAGCGATAATCATATTTATTTAGCTAGCGGCGATTTTAGAAATTATTTTTTATTTTTTCGGTTCCCTTCCACCGGGTAAACCTTGGCTATGGCCTCTAAAACCAAGTTTTTCGTCGTTCCGCTGAGGCCTTTGAGAGCGGTATTGGTCAGTATGGCCACGGACAAGCCCCTGGCTCTATCCACATACCAGTTATGGCCATAAACTCCGCCCCATTGAAGAGTTCCAGGACTGACCGCGAGCTTGGCCGCGGTGGGATTAGTCACTACCGCCCAGCTAGCCCCAAAGCCTTGGCCTGTGGAAGATTGGGCTGGAGCGATTAAATCTTGGTAAAAAATGGCCATAACTTTAGGATCCACAATACCCCCGCCCTCGTTTCCAATAGCTTCCAATAATTTCATAACCGAAGGAGCGCTCGAGACTAGACCGCAACCCCCAGAAGGAAACTCCTCTGGATTGGCGGCTCTGGTGGGGCTTAAGGTTAAAGTCCGGTCACCGCGTGATTTAAAAAACTCTGGCTCAGCCATCCTTTTGGGATAAGGCTTGGCGTCACGGTAAGGGGTGGTGAGTTTTTCCTGGTCTTGGGCCACAAAGCCTGTGTCTTTAACGCCCAAAGGCTTTAAAACCAAATCTTCCATGGCTTGGGGCAAACTTTGGCCATAAGCCTTGGCTATGACGGCTCCTAAGACGTCCGAGGCCACGGAATAAACGTATTTTGTTCCAGGTTGAGACAAAAGAGGAGCTTGGGCCAGCCTTTTAAGATTTTCCTCTAAAGTTACGCCCTTCGAGCTGGCGCAACCATCGGCGATCTTTAGGCGATGATAGGGGCCGCCTAGTTTTTCGCTAAAGGTATAATTGAAGCCAGCCTGATGGGTTAATAGATGTTTGATGGCGATCTGAGCGGCTCGCGGATCCTTTAGATCGGGGTTTTTCGGGCTAAAGTCCGCCAAATATTGGCCTAAAGGGGCCTCCAATTCCAGTTGGCCTCGACTAATAAGAGCCCCAGCGGCCATGGTCGTAAAGGCTTTGCTCACCGAGGACAACCGAAAGAGAGCCTCTAAGAACATGGGTTTTTGGGCCTCGCGATCCGCCCAACCGGCCGCTCCCTGATAAATAGGCGCCCCATCTTTGTAAACCAAGATGACCAAACCCACTAGCTCGCCGAGCTCGATTCGCGAGAGAGCCACCTGATCCAAGGCCTTCTGAAGAGCGGGATCAGGGCTTTCCGAGGTTAGGGGAATGGTCTCTTCTAGCTTTAAGGCCGGGCTTTGGGCTAGCGTGGGGCTGGCTAGGCAGGCTAAAATCAAAAAGGTCAGGGCGAGAGTTTTATATAATTTTAAGGGGCGAAAAAGGCGGACATGGGCAATAGCGGAACGAAGCCCAGATGAAAACATATATTTTCCTTATCAGCTGTAATGAAGAATATTTATATATTTATTTTTTCTTAATAATAGTCTTAAATTTACTCATTTGGGCGGGATTTTGGGTGATTTGACTGGTTGTTCCGGTTAAGCCTAAAAGGTAATCGGATCTATTGTCCGTAACAATAGTATAGGCCTCGACCCGAGAAATCCCAATCTCCATTAAGGCTGAGGCTTCAGTATCCCTTAAATTTATAATCCAATCAATTTGTTCGCTCCGTAGCCATTTTTTCTGTTCTTTAGGGAGATTGGCCCAAATTCTCACAATCCTATCTTCGGCCTTTTTAAAAATGGGGTAATCGCGAGCCATCTGTTGGACTTCCTCGTCCGGCAGAGCGAGGCTCATACCCGAAAAAAAGCTAAAAAAAGACAAAGTTAATATGATTAATGAGATTATTACAGGCGTTTTCATTATGTTTCCTGTTTATTAAAACAAAACGTATCTTGACTATCGCGCGCTCCCTAGCCTTAGGGATTAAGAGGTGGCGGAAAATTTTGGCTAAGCGGAGACTCTTTTGTTTCTGAAAGATCTAGATTAATCTTAGCGGAAGAGACCTTTATTGTCCAGATTTATTGACATCTCCTTGACGAATTTTAGGGGGCGAAAAATGTCCTAAAAGTTAGCTGGAAGAGAGGGCTTTGTTAATTTGTCAATTTTGGCCTAAATATTTCTAAAGGGTTGACCGTTTAATAAGCCTTAATTAGCTCTTTTATAAGAAAATTTATTAGCTCTCTGGTTTAGATTCTTTTGTTATTTCATTTTAGCCCGATTTTTTGGGCCTTTTATTCATTTGTGACCAAAGCTATGGCCGAACAAGTTCTTTTAAATAACCGCCGAGCCATGCCCCGTTTAGGGCTAGGCTTGTGGGGGCCGAGGGACGGGCGGGAGACCTTAGTGGCGGTCGAAGCCGCTTTAGAGGCTGGTTACCGCCTTTTTGACTCGGCTTCGGCCTATCATAACGAAAAATCCCTGGGCCAAGCCTTAAGAGCCAGTTCCTTAAAGAGAAACGAATATTTTCTCGTGGGGAAAATTTGGAACGACGATCAGGGTTTTCATGGGCCCAAAGAAGCCATAAAACGGAGTTTAGAGGCCTTGGGTCTAGAGTATTTTGATTTATATCTTATCCATTGGCCAACCAGAGCCAGTTTAGACACCTGGCGAGCCTTCCAAGAATTACGGGATTTGGGCTTAACTCGATCCATTGGGGTGGCTAACTTTTCTCCAGAGCAACTTAAAGACTTAATTGAGGCGACCAAGGTTAAGCCGCAGGTTTGGCAGATGGAGATTCATCCTTTGCGGGCCCGGCCAGATTTGAGCCCCATAGCCACAGAGCTAGGGATCGAGCTCATGGCCTATAGCCCTTTAGCTCGAGGCCGCCTCAAAAAAAACCAGATCATTGGCCGAATAGCTCAAAGCCTTGAGCGCTCTTTTAGTCAGATCATCCTGCGTTGGGCCTGGCAAAGAGGCTTGAGCCTTATTCCCAAATCAATTAGGCCCGAAAGGATCCAGGAAAACGCCCGGATTTTTGATTTTGAGCTCTCGAAAGAGCAAATGCTGGCCATTAATCGGTTAGATCAAGGTCAGTCTGTCTTAAAGCCGCCTTTTGTTTTTGACGAGGCGGGATATGTTCTATCTAGCCTAAAATAGCTATAAAAATAGCTAAGACATGAAACTTAATCTAAATAGGCTAAATACCGACCATTGGCTGTCTTTTCGATCTTTAAAGGCAAATCGTAGGTCTCGGCTAGGTTGGGCTGAGTCAAGGTTGTCTCGATGGGCCCCGCGGCCACCAATTTTCCCTCCTTTATCATAAAGACATGGGTGACAAAGGGGCCAATCTCTTGGATGGCGTGGGTGGTTAAAATTATGGTGGGGGGCTTTAGACTGGCGGCCATATGACTGACCTGGGCCAAAAATTTCTCCCGAGCTCCCATGTCCAAATTGGAAACTGGCTCGTCCAAGACCAATAAGCTGGGCTCAGTCATGGCCGCTCGGGCCAAAAGAGTCCTTTGTCGCTCCCCAGACGACAATAAGCCAAAAGGTCGGTCTAAGATTTTATCGAGGCCAAACTCCAAAGCGATGGACCTAGCTTTCTCGACCATAGCCTCTGGGGGATCCACGTAGAGACCAAGGGAAGCCAATGGGCCCGAGAGAATAGTCTCTAGGAGAGAAACATGGCCAGGATTAAGATCGGCGAGGGCCTGGGAGACCCAACCAATCTGGCGCCTTAAAAGTCGCAAATCCACCCGGCCCAAACGATGGCCCAAAACGGTAATTTGGCCATCCGTGGGCCAGATATAGCCCGTGGCCAAACGCAGAATTAAGGTTTTGCCAGCCCCATTTGGGCCCAAAAGAGCCCAGTGTTGGCCAGGCCCAATCTTCCAGTTAATGTTGGTTAGGAGAGTATTGGGGCCTCGCCGGAGGGTGACTCCGTCTAATTCCAAGATCTTCTCAGGGGCGTAGGGCGGTCTTTCCATGGCTATCTTTCGTCAGGTTTCTGGCCTTTAGGTTAAGGGGACTTCCCAAAAAAGCCCCGCTAGTTTAAACTGACCCCAAAATCCCCACTACCGGGGGTTTGGCGACAGGCCTTTTGGCTTTATAAGGACTTTTGGGCGTGTTTATAGTCCGCAAAGCCCGGGTCGATGATGTCCCGGACATATATCAATTGTTGAGGCTTTTGGCGCGGGAGGGTTTGCTTCTGCCCAGGAGCTACGCCAATCTTTATGAGATGGTTCAGACCTTTTTCGTGGCTCGCGATCCCGACAAACCCGAGATCCTCGGCGGGGTAGCCGCGCTTCAGGTCGCCTGGGAGGATCTGGCTGAGACGCGCTCTTTGGCCGTGCCAGAAGAGTTTCGGGGGTTGGGTTTAGGCCGAGAATTGACTTTGGCTTTGGAAGCCGAAGCGAAAGCCTTAAAGATCAAAAAGTTGTTTGTTCTGACCTACGCGCCTGGTTTTTTTGAAAAACTAGGCTATCGTCAGGTCACTTTGGATTCCCTCCCGCAAAAGATTTGGGCGGTCTGCTTTAATTGCGTCCATTACCCCAATTGTCAGGAAATCGCTCTAGTTAAGGATATCTCTGGCGATGAGGCTCTAAGCCATTAGCCTAAAACAAAGTTCTGGTGTCTTTGGGCTCCAATTTTTCCATTTCCTCAATGGTCGGCAGATCTTTTATATTGGAAAGGCTAAAAATCTCTAAAAATTTGTTGGTCGTGCCGTAAAGCATGGGGCGCCCAGGCAAGCTATCGTCGCGCCGCACCACGCGGATAAGATTTTTTTCCAACAAGGTTCTTATGACGCCGCCCGAGTCCACGCCGCGAATCTTTTCCACCACGGCCCGCAGAACAGGTTGGCGGTAAGCGACCACGGCTAAAGTTTCCGTGGCCGGGCGCGATAAAGTTTGGGGCGATCTTTTCTTCAGCCTTAAGACATAAGGAGCCAGATCCGGCTTAGTGCGAAATTGGTAGCCGCCAGCCACTAAGCTTAAGGTAAAAGCCCGGTTTAAGTCCTCATATTCGTTTATAAGGCTTTCGACGACTTTTTCCACGCTATCTTGGCTGATATTTTCCTCAATGGCTTCCACCAGCTTTTCTAAGCTTAAAGGACCGTCAGCCACAAACAACAAACCTTCGACAATGGTTTTTAAGGGCAACATTTTGACCAGGGCTTCCTCTTAGACCAGGGTTCCTCGTTGATTAGGGCTTTTTCAGCCAAAAAATTAAATGTTATGAGCGAGACAATCATAGCTCTTGTCAATCTGTCCATTATAAACTTTTTGGTTAACGATAGTCCAGATCCTCGGGATCGAGGTTTTGGGCCTCAGGATCGGCTAGCCATAACCTGGGGCCGGAAAAGTCGGATTCGGTTTGTTGGTAAAGGCGCAAAAAGCCAGTGCGAGCTAGCTCCAAAATAGCCAAAAAGCTTAAAGCCACCTCTAAAGAGTTATCGGCTAGCTGAGCTAGATCTTGAAAATGGGCGCTTTTGGCCGATAGAAGAAAAGCGCGGATCTCGGCCAGTTTTTGGCCAATGGTTTTAGTCTCAATTAAAAAATTTAAGCCTTTTTTTTCTGGCGGGTCTTGACGGGTGGCCAATAGCCGCCAAGCCTCGATCAACTCATACAAAGTGGCCTGAATGTGGTCGTCAAAACTGATATTTTCCAGTTCTTCCAAATCGCCTCGAACGAAGACATCGCGGTTTAAGATGGGCCGGTCATTCAAAAATTGAGCCACGTCCTGCACTTGAGCGTATTCCAGGAGAGGCCTAACGAGTTCCTGGCGAGGATCAATAGGCTCGTCATCATCTAGCCGGGGCAAGAGCAAACGACTTTTGATGTTAGTCAAAGTCGCGGCCATGACCAAAAAATCGCCCGCCATGTCCAAGGGCAGGTCTTCCATGAGGTCTAAATATTCCAGATATTGGCTGGTGATGAGGGCCATGGGAATGTCATTGATGTCGATTTTATTTTTGTCGATCAAGTGCAACAACAGATCCAAGGGCCCCTCATAAGGGCCATTGCCCATTTCCAGGCGTAAGGTTAGGCTTTCGAGCATGGCCGGTTACTCTAGTCCAATAAAGTCTTTAAATAAATCAAAAATGGGCTCGACGATCTTGGCAAACGTTCCGCTAATCAAAATAGCCATTAAGATAATGAAAGCGATTATTCGGCGTTTCTGGATGGCTTTGGCTACATTTGTAGGCAGAAAATACATCAAAATATTAAAGCCATCCAAAGGCGGCAAAGGTATGAGGTTAAAAATGCCCAGAAAAAGGTTCAGCTTAAACCCAATAAGGCACATCTGAATTAATGGGAAGGCTATGTTATTGGGAAATAATTTAATAAGCGTCGCGTCTAAGCCAAAATGAAAGGCGAAAGCTAAAATTATAGCGAGAGTAATATTGGCTATTGGGCCAGCCGCGGCCACGAGCGATAGGCCCCTAAGTGGGTGGCGAAAGTTAGCGGGATCCACGGGCACGGGTTTGGCCCAGCCAATAAACTGGGTAATGAATAAAACTAATGTCCCAAGTAAATCCAGGTGCCGAAAGGGATTAAGCGAGAGTCGTCCTGCCCGAGCCGCGGTGTCGTCGCCTAGTTGGTTAGCCATCCAGGCGTGGGCGAACTCGTGGACGGTCAAGCCCAAAAAAAGAAATGGAACGACTAAGGCGTAAAAGTAAAAGTTATCAGGAGACATAGGCTTTCCTAAAAAAAAGCGCGCTAAATACGGTTAAATAAACAAAAATGATAGCCTTAATGATAGCTTTAATCTAATAGAGGGCGATAGATCTCAATGGATCTAAAAAATTAGAGAGCGATCGTGGGCCAAAGAATTAATTCCTCCGAACCTTTCGAAGGCCAGAGCCAGGGTTTTGGCGCGCGGGAAAAGAGGTCTCCGATCCGCGAAAATCATAGTTTTATACCATAAAATGACCGTTTTGACAAAAAATTTTCTAGCCGCCAGGGAGCCTAGAAGGGCTCTGAAGAGCGGGTTTGGGCTTGGAAACCGCCTAAAAACCTTGGGCCTCCCTTAAATCCCGCTGGCTTGGTCGCTCCTAGACTCTAAAAGGTGGAAAACCGGCTTTAGGCTCAGAATAGCTAGGTTTGGCTGGCCAAAGGGCCTTGTTTCCGAATTTTGGAAAAGTTCTAATTTATGATTACTTTGCTCAAAGTGAGTTTATCTTTATAACTAAGATATTTTATCTCAGTAGCATTGTCATAGGGTTTGGGTTCCAAGATTATTCCGGTTTGGCCAGGAAATATGTTACCATGACCAAAGCTGTGGAGGTTTTTTGATGGTTGATAAAAAACAGATATTTATTAAAGATTTGGTGGATGGCCAAAACCTTAAACAAGCTTTTCTGGTCAAAAGTTGTCAACAGGCCAAAACCAAGTTCGGCAAGCCTTTCTTAAGCTTGGTCTTGGGCGACCGAACCGCGAGCCTGGTGGCCAAGGTTTGGGATAATGTCGAAAAATACCAACCTTTTTTAGCCGCCGGGAGCTTGGTTGAGTTGAGTGGTCAGCTCAGCCTTTACCAAGGCTCCTTGCAACTAACAGTTTATAACGCCAAGCCTTTGGATTGGGCGGACGTGGAGCGGGCTGATTTCGTCCAGGTCTCTCGGCGTAGCCAAAAGTCCATGACCGATGATCTTATGGCGATCGTGGAAGATATTCAAGATCCCGATTATCGTCGCTTGGTCAAAGCCGCTTTGGATCATCCAAAAACCAAGGATTATTGGACAATTCCGGCCGCCAAATCTTTTCATCACGCTTATCGAGGCGGGCTTTTGGAGCATTCTCTGTCCGTGGCTCAGCTCGCGGTTTTGGTTGGTCGTCACTATGAGCCCTTTTTGAATACTGATTTATTGGTGACCGGGGCTATCTTGCATGACGTGGGCAAATGCTGGGAGTTTACCGCGGAACTCGTGGCCGACTATACCACGGCTGGGCGATTTTTAGGGCATTTGGTCATGGGGGCCATGTTTTTGGGCGAAGTGGCCGCGGAATTAGAGGACTTTCCCAGCGAGAAGCTTCTTTTGGCTCAACATCTTATGGTTAGCCACCATGGCCAGCCTGATTTCGGCTCGCCCCAGACGCCCAAAATTTTGGAAGCTTTGGCTTTGCATCAATTGGACGACTTAGATGGCAAGCTGAACGGCGTCGGGGCTTTTATTCGTCAAGAAATTAATTCTAAAACGTCTCCAGGGGAGCGCTGGACGTCTTATTTTAAGTTGATGGAATCGTTCTATTACGCTCCAGAGGGCTCGCCTTTGTGGGGCGAGGAGTTAGAGGAGCCTGAACCCGCGAAGCCCACCCCTAAACCAGCTCCCAGTCCGCGCGAGACTACGCCTTGGGATGATTTGCCTATTGATTGGCCGATGTGGACGGATGTGGTGTCTAGCGGCGATATACCTTCGGCTAATTCAAGTTCCCCCAATCCGCCCGAGCCAACCGACGACTTTAAGCCGAAATACATCGAGCCAACCGACGAATCTATGCCGGAATATGTCGCGCCAACCGACTCTAAGCTGAAATACGTCGAGCCAACCGACGAATCTATGCCGGAATATGTCGCGCCAACCGACTCTAAGCCGAAATGCGTCGAGCCTACCGACGAATCTAAGCCGAAGACCGTCGCGTCAACCGACTCCAAGCCGAACAACGCCGAGCTAACCGACGACTTTAAATTAGTCGCCCATGACAATAATAGACGGCTATTCTAATGCCTTGGAGTCTCATAGGCCAAGAAAATCTTAAAGAAAACTTAGGCCGGATCATTCAAAGCGGTCGGTTCCCGCACGCTTTGCTTTTAACTGGCCCAGCCTTAGGCGGAAAATTCACTTTAGCCCAGGATATCGCCAAAGCCTTAAATTGCTTGGAGCCTGAATCTAACGCCGCTCCTTGTGGCCAGTGCGTCAGTTGTCGAAAGATTGAAGAAGGCCACCATCCTGATTTTTTTGTCTGTCGTCCCAAAGGAGCCGCGCAGATTATCGCCATTGACGACATTAGGGAAACCCGCCATAGCTTAAGTTACCGTCCGTTTGAGGGCCGTTATCGCGTGGCCATCATCCGGGAGGCGGATCATTTTCGGTCTGAGGGCGGCAATTCTTTGTTAAAAATCTTAGAAGAGCCTGGGGGCTCAACGGTTTTAATCTTAACGGCCATCTCCGAGTCGCGCGTTATGACCACCTTAGTTTCCCGTTGCGTAAGGCTGAGGGTGCCGCCTTTGGAGAGAGCCACGTTGCTTTCGGCTTTAAAAGAGCGACGCTCATTGTCAGGCCCCAGAGCCGAGCTTTTGGCGGGACTCTCTGGCGGGGCTTTAGGGGCGGCTTTAACCATGGATCCTGAGGTGGCTTGGAATCGTTGGATGAGCCTGGATCTTTTGTTTGGCCAAAGTTTGGAGAGCAAGGGGAATACCTTTAAGGCTTGGTCGGAATGGGCCACTGAGATGACCACGGAAATGGATAACTTGCGCAAGTTGGACGCGGAAGACCAGAAAAAAAGCGAGCCAGCTAACCCCGGTAACGCCCCTTCAGACCAGCCCCAAGAAAATCTCATGTCTGGGCGGCGCCGGGCTTTTTACACGTCTCTAATCACTTTTTTAAGATTATGGTGGCGCGATGTCATGGTTTTGGCCGCCACCAACGATCGCCAAAGGTTATCTGGCCCCACGCCCACCCCCGCGCAAAGAAAATGGGCCAAGAGTTTAGGGAGCGGCTCTTTGGATCAGGGCTTTAAATGCGTGGATCAGCTTGAGGAAGGTTTAAATCGTCAAATTCGCCCTGATTTGGTTTTAACCAACTTCTGGTTAAGCTTATTAACTAGCTCTAAAACCCGTAACGCCTTTTAACCACGTCTCCAGAGCCAAACGCTCTGGGGCTTAAATTCGCGAGGAGGCGCCAGTCCATGGAAGAGAACTCTAAAGAGCTATTTCCAGCCAATTTCGCCCACGCCTCGTCATCTAAGGGCAAAGACTCTCAAAATCGGCGTAGCCACAAAATTAAGTGGGAAGAAGAGCCCTCAAAGCCGAAAAATTTGCCTTGTAAAAAGACCGTCCATGTTCGGTCTCGGTTTGGCGG
>JAISWW010000115.1 GCA_031270705.1 Deltaproteobacteria bacterium | reverse complement strand
CCCACACGCGTGGGGGTGAACCGTCTATTGACGATATCTGGTTTAGTCATATTAAATTGTCCCCACACGCGTGGGGGTGAACCGCGAGATGCTATGTAATCTACGTCCTCGTAGCGATTGTCCCCACACGCGTGGGGGTGAACCGGCCGAAGATTCAGAGCGGGTCGTCAGCATGCCATTGTCCCCACACGCGTGGGGGTGAACCGAGTAAACCCATCGGTTGGGTGCGTCCCCACATATTGTCCCCACACGCGTGGGGGTGAACCGAAAAAACCCCGCGATAATCCCGCCGATTTTAAATTGTCCCCACACGCGTGGGGGTGAACCGCTTTATACTGTGTTGCCAGAATCTTGGTGGCAATTGTCCCCACACGCGTGGGGGTGAACCGGCAATTAGTCTTTTTAGCCGAGATCACAAGCGATTGTCCCCACACGCGTGGGGGTGAACCGTTCGCGCATTTTGATGAAAAGTATCCGATGCTATTGTCCCCACACGCGTGGGGGTGAACCGCTGGTAATGATTTTACGTCAGGCGGAAAAACAATTGTCCCCACACGCGTGGGGGTGAACCGTCAAAATGGTTCCCACAGGGATAGCCGCCGCCATTGTCCCCACACGCGTGGGGGTGAACCGAAGCGAGATGCTCAAAAGACGTGAGCGAGGTGATTGTCCCCACACGCGTGGGGGTGAACCGGAACCTTAGGGAATGGCTTGAATCCCGCCAAAATTGTCCCCACACGCGTGGGGGTGAACCGCAAAACCTAAAGCCGCTTTTACACGGCCAGCTATTGTCCCCACGCGTGTGGGGGTGAACCGTATAGCTGGTTTTCCAAAAGAAAAACCATTTTATTGTCCCCACGCGTGTGGGGGTGAACCGAGAAATAAAGGCTGGCTCCCTCTTTGGAAGGAATTGTCCCCACGCGTGTGGGGGTGAACCGATACCATTTGGTTGTCATTATGTCAGGAGGGAATTGTCCCCACGCGTGTGGGGGTGAACCGTATCCACAAATTGAACGTCCACAAAACTATTGATTGTCCCCACGCGTGTGGGGGTGAACCGCCAAGCCCTAAAACGACTGAAGGCTGTTCTCAATTGTCCCCACGCGTGTGGGGGTGAACCGAACCGAAAAATGGATTGTGATTGATAGGGAGCGAATTGTTGTCCCCACGCGCGTGGGGGTGAAGGCGGTCAAGAGCCGAGGTGGCGCTTGATTACTATCCATTCTCTTGAAGGAAAGGGTGGGTGGGGCGAAAACTTCATTCACCCGTGAATCCATTAGGCTCAATTTTATTAGTATTATCTGCTACCCGGCTCATAATCGCGCCGAGGCATTTTCGAAAAACCATTCTTCTCTAAAATTGAGAAAATTGTTTTTGTATCAATATTATTTATAGCTTCAGCGTCTAATTGAACCTTAATTTGAGGCACACTTAAATTTTGTTTTCTATAATCAATAATTTTTTGAGCCACATCTTTTCTATTAATAGGCCGCCGTCCTAAAACAGATTTAGCAAAAAATGGTTCTATATTATTTTCTAGATCTTGTATGAATTTATTAATAATTTTATAAAATGTGGTTTTACTAATATTAAATATATTACATATATCTATAGGTTGCATTTTATCATAATAATAATATCGGGATACTAAATATTTTTTTTGAGTGCTACTAATTTTGTTTAAAGAAAAATAATTACAAATTACTGGATGTTTTTTATCGATTGAGTTGGCCATTATAATACCCTCTAGGATAGAAGAAAATAATATCACTAATTATAGTAGAAGAAAAATAATAAATGGAAAGTGTGACTGATTTATAATTAATCGCTACAAATAAAAGTAAAATTTTTATGTAATAAACAAACTAATTATTGCCAAAACAACGTATCCATTTGCCTCAGAACCAGTTAACCAATTTTTCCCCTGAACTAATTTGTCTCAAAGCCATTGAACCACTTCTGGCTAAACTAGTCAACCAATTTAAACCTACACAAATAGTATTAAAAAACTAAAAAACAAGAAAAAATTTTATTTTCTAACTTATTGAAAACACGAGGTTTTATCAGGTTAAACCCCAACAATGTCTTTTTTAAAAAATTATGTTTAATTTTAGTAAAATATAACTGATTGCTTACTATTTAAATAGACGATGTTTTTGCCGTGAAAGATATTTTTTAGAAAACTTAAATGTGTTATCATCGATATAATGGCCAATATAAAATCTTTTATGTCGTGTTTGTTTTATAATTGAATCCCAATATGGCATATCTTCATATAAGTAACGGATATTTCTTATGACCTGCTCCCGAACTTTTGGTTTCGGCAGGGCCTTTGAAATTTCAGGTTTAGGGGTGGTTATCACGTTTACCATGTTGTCATTTAAAATATAAGATTTTAAATTAACATGTCAAGGGGGTTTGAAAAAAATTCAAAAATTTGGCTAACAATTTATTAGCGCCCTACCATGTTATAATTTTCGGGAGCGCGGGTTGTTTATTCCTGGGATTTGGGGTAATCTTTGTTCTCAGGAACAGGCGTTGATTTTTCAACTTAATAGGGAACCACGCGCGAATCGTGGGCGGGCCCACCGCTGTTATCGGGGACTTGGCGACCAATTAATCCACTGGCCTAAAAAGCTGGGAAGGAGGTCGCTGAGGCTGATCCAAAGCCAGAAGACCTGCCGTTCCAGTTTGCCGCTCGCCTTGAGGCTCAGGCGTTCGGCCATCTTTTGGCCTATTAGGTTTTTGGCTTAAAAAGGCTATAAGCTTTTCGGCGATGAAAATGGGACATCCCGGATCTAGGACGATCCGGGCTTTTTTTTGGCCTAGATCGATGGATTCCTTTAAATTCGCGGAGCCTCATAGGAGGCGGCATGCCCACTTTCAAGGTAACCTATTTCAGCTCAGGCGGCTATGATATTCCAGCCCTATCCGCGGCGGTGGCCAGTCTCCAGCGGGAAGGCCGAGAGATTGAGATTTACGCTCGAACCCACTCCCAGCTTTTTGACCAAGCTCGGCAAAAAGAGTTCGCCAAACGCGCCTTGAATAGCCAAGCCGTGGTTTTGTCCTTACATGGCGGTCGAGATTATTTTCCCGCTTTTAAGGCCTTAAAAACGAGCCTGGACTCTTTGGATCCCGCGGAAACTCGTCCCCTTATCCACGCGCAACCCGCTTCTGGCGACGCTGAGTCTTTGTCCGCGGCCTTAGAGCTCAATCCCGAGCCTGGATCCATCTGGGAGGAATGCCGTCCTTATCTAGCTCACGGCGGGCGCGACAACTGGCGCTCTTTTCTGGCCCGACTCCATGATCATCTAGAACCCCAAGAGCCTTGGGGCTTTTTAGAACCCCGAAAACAACCTTTTGACGGGATTTATCACCCGGATTTTTCTGGGCCGGTGGAGTTAGACGAGTATTTGGCCAAAAAGGTCGTGCCTGGCCGCGTGACTGTGGGCCTGTGGTTTTATAGCGTTTATTGGGTAAACGACAATTTGGAGTTTGTTGACGCCATGATCCGGGCGATTGAGGCGGAAGGGGCTAATGTTTTGCCACTTTTCCACTCTCGATATCGGGATGTTGAGCTGAATAACCCGGGATCCGGATTTGTGGTCGATAAATTTTTCTTAGACGCGAAAGGCCATAAACGTATTGACGTTCTCTTGGATTTGATGGGCATGTCCATGAATCTAATGGATGAAACGTATAAGCCAATCTTGCCCAAATTAGGCGTTCCGGTCATTCAGGGCATCTGCTCATATGTTTCTAGAGCCACTTGGGAAGAAGGCTGGCAGGGTTTGTCGACCATGGAGGTCACTCACTCGGCGGCCATGCCAGAGTTTGATGGGAAACTCATTACCGTGCCCGTGGCTTTTCGGGAAGAAAATAAGGTAGATCCCATTACCCATGGCCTAATTAGCTCTTTGGTGCCGGATTTGGAAAGAACCAAGAAACTGGCTCGCCTAACCATCAATTGGGGACGATTGGGCCGAACTCCGACAAAAGAACGGAAGATCGCCATCATCTTCCATCATTATCCCCCAAGAAACGATCGCATAGGTTGCGCGGCGGGCTTGGATAGTTTCGCCTCAGTTAGTCAGATGCTAAGCGTTCTAAAGGACGAAGGCTATCAAGTGGCCGATACTTTCCCGGAAAAGGACTCTTTGGCCAAAACTATAATCAGTAAACTCACTTCCGACCAAAGATGGCTCACCCCAGAGCAAATGGCCGCCCGAGCCGAGGCCGAGGCTGGCCCTGAGCTTTATGGGCCCTGGAGTCTGGAGCTTCCGGAAAAGAATCGGGCTGACCAAAAAGAACTCTGGGGCGATTTGCCAGGCGATCTTTTTGTCCACGATCGGAAGATGTTTTTCGCCGGTTTTCCCAATGGGCGCGTCTTTGTGACCATTCAGCCCACGCGCGGGGCATTTGAGTCCGTGGAAAAACAATACCACGATCTGCGAATTCCGCCGCCTCACCAGTACCCGGCTCATTACCGCTGGCTCAGAGACGTATGGGGGGCTCAAGCGGTCATTCATGTGGGGAAACACGGTAGCTTAGAGTGGTTGCCTGGCAAAGCCTTGGGTTTATCCAGGGAATGTTGGCCAGATCTAGCCATCATGGAATTACCGAACATCTATCCTTATATAATTAATGATCCTGGCGAGGGCACCCAAGCCAAGAGGCGCTCTTACTGTTGTCTGGTCGATCACTTGACCCCAGCTTCCACCAACGCCGATCTTTATGACGATCTGGCCAAGATTGAGATATTGGTGGCCGAGTATCGTCAAGCCGAGCTCGGCGATCCCAGTAAATTGCCGACTTTGCGGCAAAGTATCTGGGAAGCCACGGTCGCTAGCTATTTGGATAAGGATTTGGAGACAGCCGAGCCCAGTCCAGAAGAGTTTGAGGAATTTTTGGCTAAACTCCACGCCTATGTCCATGAGTTATCTGACTCCATGATCGCTGACGGCCTCCATATCCTCGGTTTAGCTCCCGAAGGCGATCGCTTGAGCGAGTTTGTGGTTCAGTTGACCAGACTTAAAAATGGCTCCATCCCTTCGTTAAGGGAAACGTTGGTTAAAATCGCGGGTTTTGATTATGAGGTCGTTTTAGCCAATAGAGGGCGAGTCTTAGCCGAGTTTGGGGGGTTAAGCGGGGGACAAATTATCGCCCAAGCCCATGAAAAAGCTTTGGCTTTAGTTAAGGAATTAGCCGTGGAGGCTTATAAGCCGGAAAAAGCCCCGGAGATAATTTTAAAGGTCTTGGGCCGCCCAGAGCCTTTGATCGAGGAAGTCTTAACTTGGGTCGGCGCCGAGTTAGTTCCCAATATTAGGTTATGTACGGAGGAGTTAGGGGCCATCTCCACAAGCCTAGCCAGCGGTTACGTGCGGCCAGGCCCCTCCGGCGCCCCGAGTCGGGGCCAGGCCGATATCTTGCCCACGGGTCGCAATTTCTATTCCGTGGATCCTCGGAAAGTGCCCTCGCCGGCGGCTTGGAAGATTGGCGTGGCTTTAGGGGACGCTTTAATTGAAAGAGCCTTGCGCGACACGGGCCATTATCCCGAAAACGTGGGCATTATCGTTTATGGAACTTCCACCATGCGCACCCAAGGCGACGACATCGCCGAGATTTTGTATTTGCTCGGCTTAAAACCCGTTTGGCGACCTGATGGGGTGGTGGAGGGCCTGGAAGTCATTCCTTTGGCCGAGCTCAAGAGGCCGCGGATTGACGTGACGCCCCGAATTAGCGGCTTTTTCCGGGATTCCTTTCCTAATCTAGTCGAAAGACTCGATGAGGCGGTGCGGATGGTCGCTCTCCTCAATGAGCCGGTGGAGTCCAATTACGTTAAGCGGCACGTGGAAGTGGATCTGGCCATCTATTTAAACGAGGGCAAATCAGAGGAAGAAGCCTTTCGGGAAGCCACTTTTCGGGTCTTTGGTTGCCCTCCGGGGACTTATGGCGCGGGGGTGGAGGAATTAGTCGAGAGCAAAAAATGGCAAACGCAAGATGATTTGGCCAACGCCTATATCCGTTATTCGGCTCACGCTTATGGCCAAGGTAGCTATGGCTTGGTTAGGCCTGAGGTCTTCCGGCGCAACCTCGCGCGCATGGACGTGACGGTCAAAAACGAGGATTCCCGCGAATACGATCTGCTTTCGTGCACTGATTATTATAACTACTATGGGGGCTTAATCACCGCCGCTAAATCGGTGCGCGGGACTTATCCGCTCTCCATTGTCGGGGACAGCTCCGATCCAGAAAGGGTCAAGACCAGAAGCGTTTTTGAGGAATCCAAACGCGTTTTAAGATCGCGTCTGGTTAATCCCAAATGGCTCAATGGGCTAAAACGACATGGCTATAAGGGAGCCGGCGATATCTCCCATATGATGGATGTCATTTTGGGTTGGGACGCGACGGCTGAAATCATTGACGATTGGATGTACGAAAAAGCCGCGAAAGCCTGGGCCTTGGATCCCGAAATGGCTAGATGGCTGAAAGAGGTCAATCCTTACGCTCTCCAGAATATCTTGGATAAGCTTTTAGAGGCCATAAAACGCGGCATGTGGTCAACCACTCAAGATATGGAAAACCAGTTGCGGGAAGCCTATCTTGAGCTGGAAGGGCAACTGGAAGAGCTCAATGACGACGCGCCCCAAGACACGTCTTTTGAGCTTTTAAAGTCTAAGGCGATTTAGGCGGAAAGTTTTTTTTTGATCGCCTAGTCGATCCTCATTCTGTTCCCACTAACGATGGGGGCGAAAGTTAGGCTTTTAAGCGTGTTGCTAGCCACCCCATACGAAGGCCTGGAAATTCATCGGGCGGATAAATTGGTTTATGGCCGCTTTTTGATTCCCCACGCGGTTCTCTCCACCTCCCGCCATTTAGGGGGTTATCAGGAGGGCTTGGAATATCTGGCCAATCATCAAAGTTGCGAGCCAGCTGGCCATAGCCGGGGCCTTTTGACCTTGACCGATCCCGCTGGTTACCAAGCCCAGGTTTTGCGGCCCCAGGGTTTGGATCCAGAAAAATGCGCGTTGTTAGGCACCGCGGCGAACATGCGTTTATTGGTCATTAAAACCGAGTCTTTTGAGGAATTGACCGTCGCCGCCGCCGTGACGGGCGGCGTCGAGAGCAACGCCGCTCGAGCGGGCGATCCGGCGGTGGGCCATGAGGGGCCTAATGGCTATCGCTCTTTGAGCCCTCCGCCCCAAACGCCGAACCCAGATAAAGAAAGCCCAAGCGAAGAGCTTGATAAAACTCCCTCGCCCCATGACGGCACCATCAATATTTTAGTCTTTGTCAATCGCCCTCTGACTCCTGGGGCTTTGGTCCGCGGCGTTTCCATGATTACGGAGGGCAAAACCGCGGCTTTAATGGAATTGGGGGTCAATTCCCGGTATTCGTCGCAATTGGCTACTGGCACGGGGACGGATCAAATCGGTTTGGCTTCCCGCCTCTTGCCTGGCGTCAAACCCATGTCTGGGGGCGGTCACCATATTAAATTAGGCGAGCTCATGGGTCAGGTGGCTCACGCGGCCACGCGCGAGGTTTTGGTTCGGCAAAATGGCTTAACGCCAGATCGCCAATGCTCGGTGAAGATTTTATTGGAAAGATTCAACTTAAAGCCCGATGGTCGAAGGAGGCTCTCTTCTTTAGAGTTAGTGGAGCGGATTGGGCGTTTTTTAGGGGAAGCGGAAAAAGAGCTCTTGGCTTATAATTATAGGGGCTGTTTTCATGATCCCTTTATAGTGGCCGCGACTTTAGCCCTAACTAGCTTGCGCGATAAATTCGTTTGGGGCGTTTTGCCGATTTTAATGTGGCCAGAGATCATGGGGGCTTTCGCCGGTCAATTGGCCGCGGCGGTTAGCGGGCGCTTGGAGCTAGCCGATAGTTACGCTAGGCGACTCGCTCCTCCGCCCAACGCGAATTTAGACGATGAGGCCTTTTTGACTTTGGTGGCTCGCTCTTTGGCTTTAGGCTTTGTGGACAAATGGTCTTAAGCCGAAAATCCAGATCTATTTCGCGAGCGCCCTTTTAGTTTAGCCAGCCATATGCCCATCAATTTTTTGATCCTCATTTTAACCACGCGTTGCGATTTACAATGCGCCTATTGCTACAATGGCGATAGGCCTTCGCGCGACATGTCTTTATCCGTTTTGAGACAGGCTTTGACATGGGCCGCCAATGGCCAAGAGCCTTTAAGAATCCAGTTGACCGGCGGCGAGCCCACCTTGGTTCCGGATTTAATAGCCCTAACCCTCCAAGAAGCCCAAAAGCTCAAGCGTCCCTATAAGATCAGCCTCCAAACCAACGCGAAGAATATAAATCGCGAGCTAGCCCGGTTTTTTTGGAAAAATAAAATTGAGGTCGGGGTGAGTCTGGATGGGGCTCCAGATATTAATGACGCCCAAAGAGGGGCGACTCGGGCGGTTTTGGCCGGCTTAGAGGCCTTAGCTAGCGAAAACTGCCCTTTCGGGGCGACAACCGTGGTCACTGGCCTCAATCAACGGGATCTCTCGCGGATTCCTTTGATTTTGGCCCAATATGGCTCGGCTTTGGGTTTCGGCTTAGATCTTTTAATCCACAAAGGTCGCTTAAAAATCCCGCCCCCCGAGGCCGAAAATTTAAGGCTCGGCCTTATAAAACTGGCTCAAACCTTAGATTTTATCAACGCGCGCCGAAAAAAGCCCTTGGTTTGGCGGGAGAGGCGAACTTTGCGGAGCCATCTCGAAAAACCTGGGCAAGTCTTTTGCCAGGCTTGCCAGCGAAAGTCTCTGGCCGTCGGGCCAGAGGGCTCTCTTTATCCTTGTGGGCAAACGGCTTTTGACGAGCGGTTTAGGCTCGGGGACGTCTTTGCCCCGACCTTGGCTCCCAGCCCTTTAGGAACCATTAATCTTCGGGGCCCCCAATGCCAAGATTGTCTTCTCAAACAGTCTTGCCCTGGCGATTGTCCCAGTCGGATCAGCTATAACCAAAATCATAACCCAGATTTGGCCTGTCTCATGTGGCGAGTGTTGGCCCAAAACGTCCTTTAAACTCTTTGGTTTTTTTTTCTTTCTTTGGGCCGGAAGAAGTTTTTGGAAATTTCCTGGCCTTTCCTAATATTTTCGAATTTTCGGCTATTTTTTTAAAATAATTTTTTGTCTTCTCAGATTTTCTAAACTTATAAAAAACCAAGATACAATTTATATTTAGTGATTATAAATATATCAAATTTATTTACCTATAATTTATAATTATTAAACATCCCGGCTTGACAGCGGAGCCATTATCGTTTATTGTCGCCTTAAACCTTCGGTAGCCCGAAAGCTTGTTTGGCTCCGCCAGCGGGAACGCGGGTGGATTCTTTAGGTAAATATTGCCCATTTGGGAGTAAAATCTTTTTAATATGTCTAGTTCTTTCAAAGAGGATTCGATTAGCTTGGCCTCAAACAAGGAAAAGCCTAAATCAGCTAACCCCTCAGCCGCCCCGCCCGAAGACGATTCGGAGACTCGGCTCTCCATCTGGGAAAAATTAACGCCCACCCAATTCGAGGCGGTGGAGAGCCTGGCCCAGGATTATCGCCATTTTTTGACTAAGGCGAAAACCGAAAGGGCGGTCGTGGCTCAACTTCTGGCTTGGGCCCAAGCGGCGGGTTTCGAGGATCTGGCTCAAGCCGGCCCAGCCCGGCAAGGCGGTTACCTGACCCACCACGGCAAACTCTTGGGGCTTTTTAAACCGGGAAAGGCTCAAGGGGCGAAACCTAGTTTTAATCTCGTGGTCGCCCACGCCGACTCCCCGCGTTTGGATCTTAAGCCGCGTTGCCTTTACGAGGAATCGGATTTAGGCTTATTGAAAAGCAATCTCTATGGGGGCTTAAAAAAATTTCAATGGCTAGCTCGGCCCTTGGCTTTATGGGGTTTTGTGGCCTTAAAGGATGGGCGCCAGATTGATGTCCGCTTTGGGGAAGAGCCAGGCGATCCGGTGCTGACCATTACGGACATCCTCCCGCACTTAGACTCTAAGGTGCAGCGCGACAAAAAATTAATTGACGCTTTTCCGGCGGAAAAGCTCAATGTTTTGGCCGTTTCAAAGCCCGAGGGATCTATTAAGGACAAAAATCGCCTTAAAAAAGCCCTCAAAGACATATTGCTAAAACGCTGGGGCTTAACCGAAGACGATCTCATCTCTTCGGAATTGGAGCTGGTGCCGGCTGGCCCGGCTCGCGAGGTGGGCTTGGACGCCTCCCTCATTGGCGGCTATGGCCAAGATGACCGCGTTTCGGTTTTTGTGGGCGTCAAAGCTTTGCTGGAAGCTCAAAACCCCGAAAAGCCCTTGCTTCTGATCATTTTTGATCGCGAGGAGATTGGCAGTTACGGGGCCACGGGCGCGGAAAGCAATTTTGTCACGCGCCTAGCGGCGGCCGCTTTAAATAAATCTGGGTTTGAGGCCGATTGGCTGACGGTCACTGAGGCCTTGGCCGCTTCCCAAGCCATTTCGGCCGACGTGGAAGCCGCTTTGGATCCGACCTTTAAAGACGTGCATGACGAGTTAAATTGCGCTCGTTTGGGTTTTGGGCCTTGCTTAGTTCGTTATACTGGGGGCGCCGGCAAATATGGGGCTTCCGAGGCTCGAGCCGAGTATATGGCCCATGTGCGGGGGATTTTTGACAGTAACGATATCATTTGGCAAAGTTCTCTTTTGGGCAAGCAAGAGTATGGCGGCGGAGGCACGGTGGCTCTGTCTTTGGCCTTTCATGGCCTAAGCGTAGTTGATTGTGGGGCCCCGATTCTCTCCATGCACTCGCCGTTTGAGATCTCTTCCAAGGCGGATATTTGGATGACCAGAAACGCCTTAGGAGCTTTTTATACGAAAGCCTAAAGCCAACAATGGGCGAAAGTTTAGGGATTTGGCTTTGAGGTCAAGGAGTTTTGAAATGGGCAGAATGTTTTCGCGAGTGTTCTTTTGGGCTTTGATTGGCTGTCTGGCCATGGTTTTTTCGACCGGCGCTTGGGCGGCTCCGGCTATCAAAATTGGCGTCATGGCTCCCACTACTGGCCCGTGGGCCAGCGAGGGCCAGGACATGGTTAAGGTCATCGAGATCTTGGCGGATGGCTTTAATCAAAAAGCCGGTTTGACTGGAGCCAAGATTGAGGTGGTGGTCGGCGACGATGGCGGGGTGCCCAAAACAGCCGCTTTGGCCGCGCAAAGGCTAGTGACCTCGGGGATCGTGGCCGTGGTGGGCACGTACGGCTCAGCCGTGACGGAAGCTTCCCAAGACATTTACGATGAGGCGGGCGTGGTGCAGATAGCCACAGGCTCCACTTCCATCCGTTTGTCGGAAAAGGGCCTCAAAAGATTTTTTCGGACTTGTCCCCGCGATGACGAGCAAGGCCGGGTCTTAGGCGATAAAGTCAAAGAACTTGGCTTTACAAAACCGGCCATTGTCCACGACAACACTTCTTACGCCAAGGGTTTGGCTGAGGAATCCCGCGCGGTGATGCGAGCTCATGGCCTCAATGAGGTCTATTACGACGCCATCAATCCCGGGGAGCGGGACTTCGCGGTGGCTCTCTCCAAGATTCAGGCCCAAAACCCTGACATCATCGTCTTTACTGGTTATTATCCCGAGGCGGGTTTGATTTTGCGCCAGAAAAAGGTCAAAGGCTGGGACATTCCCATGATTGGCGGGGACGCCACCAACAACCGCTCTTTGGTGGATATCGCCGAGGCTTCGGCGGCCAAAGGTTACTATTTTGTCAGCCCCCCAGGACCAGGCGACATGAATACCCCGGAAGCCTTGGAGCTTTTTAAGATCTACCAAGAAAAACATAAAGGCCTGCCTAGCTCCGTTTGGGCGGTTCTGGCTGGGGACGCCTTTAATGTCATCGTTGAGGCCGTGGCTAAAGTGGGCCCGGACTCCACCAAGATCGCCGATTATCTCCATAGTGGCTTAAAAGATTATAAGGGCCTTTCGGGCAACATCTCTTTTAACGAAAAAGGCGACCGGATTGGCGAAGTCTACCGCCTTTATAAAGTCAATGAAAAAGGCGAATTTGTTCTTCAATAAAAAAACTTTTTTCATGTTGAGATTGATTGGCTAATGGCCCATTTTATTGAGCAGGTTATTTTTGGCCTAACCGTGGGTAGTATCTACGCCCTCATCGCTTTAGGCTATACCATGGTTTATGGGGTCATGAAATTGATAAACTTCGCCCATGGGGAGCTATTTACCCTGGGGGCCTTTGTGGGGTTTGTCTTTTTGGTGACCCTAAACTGGGGCGGCGTGTTCGGCCCAGTTTTGGCCATCTTTTTAACCGCGTTAATTGTTTCCGGTTCCGCGGCTTTGGCTGGGCATCTCTTGGAAAGGGTGGCTTATCGACCTTTGCGCCATTCCGATCGCCTAGCCGCCGTGGTCTCGGCTTTAGGGGCCAGCATTTTTCTGCAAAATGTCATCATGGTCGTTTGGGGGGCTCAATACCGGGCTTTTAACGCCTCCTTGCTCCCCACGGTGGTCTGGAAGATAGCTGGCCAGAGCGTCCCTCTCATTAGGCTGTTTGTCTTTTTGACCGCTGTTTTGACCATGGCCGCTTTATATCTTTTTATTAACCGCACCCGTTTTGGCCTAGCCATTCGCGCGGCGGCCATTGACCAGGGAGCCGCCAAACTCATGGGCGTGGACGTCCGCAAAGTTATCGCCTCCGTCTTTATTATTGGCCCAGCTTTGGGCGGTTTGGCCGGTTTATTGGTGGGCATTTATTACGGGCAAATTAACTTCAATATGGGTCAGATGTATGGCCTAAAAGCTTTTACGGCGGCGGTCATTGGCGGGATTGGCAATATTCCGGGGGCCATGATCGGTGGACTCTTATTGGGCTTATTGGAGACCTTAGGCGAAGCCTATGTCTCGGGAGCCTGGAAAGACGCTTTGGCTTTTGTGGCTTTAATATTGATTTTGGTCTTTAGGCCTACTGGCATCCTTTCTGAGCGCGTGGCCGAAAAATTATGACCTCTGGCCGGCGCAAAACTTTCTTGATTTTGGAAATAGTGGGGGTGGGGCTCTTTTTTGGCCTC
>JAISWW010000114.1 GCA_031270705.1 Deltaproteobacteria bacterium | reverse complement strand
AAAAGGCTCATAATCATGGCCATTAGCCCGAGGCCTATTTTTTCAATCAGTTTCATATTTTCTCCTTGTACACTATTTGTTGCCCAAAAAAAATAAGATAAATTGCCCATAATTATCTTGTAAAATTTATTTTATAATCTTAAATAATATTTTATTGGCATTCTTAAAATTGTGAGATTGATAAAAATGAGGATAAAATAGGTCACTCGCGGGAGCTGGCGCGCCCACGCTATATATAAATATGGATATTTTTTAGTTAATTTGTTAGAGAGAGAGAGAGAGAGAGAGAGAGAGAGAGAGAGAGAGAGAGCAATATACATGCCAAGCTATATTGGTCTATAATTTTGTTATTAATATTATAAATATCCTGATAAAACATAATCACTCAAACATTCACTCGTAAGATAAAGCAAAAACTCATCTTTAGAGTTGTCTCCCCTAAAAATTTACCGCGCGAAAATACTAACAAAAATAAACCAGGTAAAATCAGCAATGAGTGTCTAATTAGGCTTTTGTTTTTGGCTTTAAAGGCCAAGCCCACAAAATGACTAATTCGCGCTCTATTTGAACGCCACCGAAATTTTCCGTAATTCATTCTACCCAAGGGGCGTCAAAAAATCAACAAAAATTTATCCTGATTCTAGCCAATATGGGCTCACCAAGCCAACCAGACTACAATTTTGTATCCGTTCTGGGGTGTAATTTATTGAGATATTAGCCCCCTCGCAGGGTCTGAGTCTTGTTTCAGTTGGAGGTTGGTTAATACCCGTCAAAGAGCCACGCCTTTCGGCCAGTCCTTCCAGGTTATCTGTCAGTTTTTCCCCAGATTCAGTTTTGCGCCTCTTCCATACTCCGACGTCGAGACATGGAACTATCTCCAGGTTGATTAAATTATATATAATAATCTCCTAATTTATCATATAGAAATCTATTATAATGATAACAAGCGGGCTTGGATGGGTTACCCTCTTTCAACAATAAAAAATTTATCCTAATTATTAAAATAAAAAGCGCTATAAAATCCGATAGTTAAATAAAACATTCGGATAAATAAAAGATTCGGATAACACGGCATTATTGGTTGGTTCTACGTAAAGATCAAATAGAAAAGTAAAATAATATTCTCCATAATCCTGAAACCTCTTAGCCAGCGCTTTGGGTTTTTTAGAGCCTGGTGGAGCGTCAAAAGTGGCCTCGGTTATCTTTTCCTTGAGTTTAAGAAGGCGAGCGAATATTTCCTCGGCCTCAGGGCTGGTTTTGTCAGGAATCGCCATATAAGCCCGGTACTCAACGAACAGTTCCTTGAGGATGAGAATACACTTTTCGCCGTACCTATGAACCTCAGCCGAAGGACAATCGTAACAGAAAATATAGTCCCTCAAAAGATGGAGAACTGAGTCGGTCAGATTTTTTATGAAAGCGAAGTAAGACGAGTAACAATCACAGTTTATTGTCCCTTTAAATGATTTCCCCAACACATCATCCAGGTTGAAGGCGGATCGAGCGCTGTTTCTAAAGAGAACCATGTTCTTGGACAGGTAGGCCATGGGTAGATTCTCTTCATCTTAATTTTGAAGGATGTCTCGTCAATATTTAAAACTCGCTCATATTTAATTTTGTCTTTGACCTCCAAGTAAAGAGGCCTCAAGGCCATCGAAATAGCTTTTAACGAATCATTGACCTTCCCTAAGCTAAGGTCAAGACCCAAAAATTGTGAGAAAAAATCTTGGATGTTCCGTAAAGAAATCTTGTAGCCACCCTTCATGATACCCATAAGGCTCAGCAGGGACTCATCCAAAATGTCGTTCTGGACTGCTTTGGGAGCCTCGACCATATGAATATTCCCACAATCAGGGCAAATGTAGGCCATCCCGATATGTAATTTCTTTATAACGACAAGCTCAGGTAGCCGGTTGGTTCCGCTCAAACTTCTTGTCATTCTCTGGATCCCTCTCCATGGTCGAGCCGCGGACCGGGAAGCCGAACCGTCGAATTCCTCGCCATAGCGGATAATTTTGCTCGCCTCCTTTTCGGTTAAGGGTTTCCTGAAATGGGACTCATGGCCTTCCTGGGCTCCTTGATATCTATTTCCAGCTAAGTCGATCAAGTCTGGAAAGGGCATTGGAGGAGATTCGACAATTTCCTGAGAATTTATTGGAAGGTTGAGTATATTAAGGAACGAGGAGGGAGAAACGCCAGAATTGCCGGAGTTTAAGCCAAGAGTATCCATATATTCTTGTAGTAACTTATTCCTTTCAGCTAGTTTGTTATACTCAGCCAATACAAAATTGCTGACAGACCATAATACCTTACAAAAGTCCAAATAATCGGGACATAGACTATAAGCTTCGCCAACTAAAGAGGACAAAAGCTCTTCTGGGAGCAGATGGTCAAAATCATTATCAAAAACAATAGGAGAGCCTTTTTCAAGGAAGATAAAAGTCAATAGATCGAGGATAAATCGATTATCAATTGGCTTATAGCGCTAGATGATTGATCTATCAGTCTATTACAGATGTATTTTTTTAGTTTTAGAGGACTCACAAGAACTAATATACCTGATAAGTCAGATTTTATCAATAATTAAGAAATTCAATTTTAATGGGAAGAAGGGGATCCAGTTGGGAAGGTAATGAGGCCAAATCGAAGGTAGTTTCAAAGGTGGTGGTCGACCGCCGTGAACAATATTTTAAGGGAACGGATGAGAAGAGTGAGAGGTTCCACTCCCCATGACACCGTTTGGCTGAAGGTCAGAAGGCTATCTTGGAAAGAATCATGGCCACCGGTCACCAGCCTCAAACCCTAATAGATGGAGGAGGCCCTGAACGGATACACAATTTTTAGTTAATTTTTTACTTAAACTATTTAACAATAATCTTTACAAAAATAATTTTTAATTTTTTAATGTCGTTATTTTTTATAGTTACATTTAATATCTATTTACATGTTTTGAAAAATATAATAGCTTTAGCTCTCTGATTGTTTTAAGAGAAATTTAGGCCCAGTTTTTTTGGGCCACCTTGACCATGAGCCCTCCTAAAAGCGGCTCCACTCTTTCCCCAGATGGGGAACGCTCATATCTAATGATAAAATTCCGGGTCTTCCGGAACTTAAAGCAATTTCGCCCGGTCAAGGCTCGTTTTCAGATCCGACGGTCGAGAAGTTTTAACTTTTGGCTTTGGCCCTAAGCCCCTCCTAGCTCGCAAAATCGCCATTTGTCCAAGCGGCGGGGGAATTGCTGGGGAAAATCATTACTGGCGGCTTACAGCTCCAGATCCCGGAAGTCTATGTGACCCGGATCCTTAAATGTCACCCCCAAAACCCTGAATACCCCTTAGGCGCGGCCAAAAAACAGCGCTTTGATCTGGCCTTTGAAGAAATTTCCCTCATCAACCCCAAAGCCATCCTCGCTTTTGGCGACGTTCCAGGCCAGATCCTCACCCAATCCATTGAGAAGATGTTTTTTCTAAGGCAAAAAACCTATATTTTAAAGACTCCCCAGCCCATTCCCCACCAGGGCACTTTGATCTTGATCTTGATGCTGGAAGAGCCAGAACTAAAAAAAGAGGTCTTTGGCGATCTCTGGAAAGCCAAATGTTTGGCCAAACTCGTCTGAGCCACATTTTCCAGGATCTTTTATGTCCGAAGACAATTTTCTGAGCCACCTCAAAGAACTTAGGTCGCCTGGCCCTTAGCCGATAAAATTTTAGAGTTTCTCATGGCCCCGGTCATAGATCTCTTGCCGCCGGGGGAGAGCTTAAAATACTTCGCTCTCCAGGACGCTTTTACCTTAAATCTCAAAGTCGCCCTTTGGGCTGGCTTAATTTTGGCCGCTCCCATAACCCTCCGCATAGGAACCGACAAAGCCTTTTTAAGGGATAATTTAGGTCGCTTATTATTGGACCAATCAGCCGCTCGCCTCGCCACCTGGTTTGGGCGGGTCTTATTGGTGACCGATGAGCCAAAAAAACTAGCTCACTTCACGGAACTAGCCCCTTACGCGGCTCTTAAGGATCAACATCCTCTTTCTGGGCTAGTGGGAGCTATTCGAACCGCCTTATTGGCTAGCCAAGCCAAGCGGTTTTTGTTAAGGTTCTTAAATGAGAAAAAAACTAGCGCCGAACCGCTGGCGTCCTGCAACGCGGCCAATCTAACACACCCAATTTTTTAGAGAGATAGTTTAGGTCGCTTATTATTGGCCCAATCAGCCGCTCACCTCGCCACCTGGTTTGGGCGGGTCTTATTGGTGACCGATGAGCCAAAAAAACTAGCTCCCTTCCCGGAACTAGCCCCTTACGCGGCTCTTAAGGATCAACATCCTCTTTCTGGGCCAGTGGGAGCTATTCGAACCGCCTTATTGGCTAGCCCAAGCCAAACGGTTTTTGTTTTGGCGGGCGATCAACCAAACATAGAACTAGAAATTATCCTAAAGCTAAGAGATCTCCTGGAAAAAACTAAAGCTGACGTGGTTCTGCCCTGTCACGAAGGCGTCATTGAGCCCCTTTACGCTTTATGGATCTCAATGCGCCGCGGTTTTTCAAGAAAGCCTTTTACAAAATAAGTTAGCCATCCGGCAAAGCTTTCCCTCTTTAGAGGTTTTGCGCTTAGATCTTGAGCCGCGAGAGCTGGGTCATGGTCTCTTTAAAAACCTCAACACGCCCGAAGAGGCCCAAGCCATGGGTTATAAGCCAGAACTGCTTTAAGGGTTAAGGACTTTTTAAAAAATTTGGACAAAAAAATCCGTCGCCCACCCACGAAAAGGTTAGCGACGGATATTAATGAGCTAAATTTTATACCCACCAATATTATTATTGATTAAAGCGCGATTTTAGGCCTTTTAACCTCACCTTTAGTTGTCTAGTCCAAACTTAAAAAGAAAAGCCCACGCCAATATGTCCATAATGAGAGGTGAATTTGCTTCTCTTCTCTAGCTCGTAACTAGCGAAAATGTCTACCAAATCGTTGACTTGGAGCTTTAAGCTAGCCCCGCCTTGGAAACGGTTTTTTCCTGGATCCGGGCCAGGAATAACATAGAGCTTGCCATTGGGCCCAGCTGTTCCAACCTTCATCTGGTTTTTGGGATTATTAGCCACAAATACGGCTCCCACGTGGATTTCTGGGGTCAAAGTGACTCCGCCAACCCGGTGAGTCGTCTCCAATTTCAATGAGACAGGGATTTCCAGAAAATCCATTTTGCTATCCCCAAACCAACGTTGATAATTCTGGTTAGCGTTCCCGCCTGTTAATTTTTCCTGAAAACTGTCGCTTTTTATCCGGATATATTGTAAGCCCGCCGAGGGGATGAGGTTGATGTTGTCCGCGACTTTAAAGACATAACCCAGGTTAAAGCCAGTCTGAAAATTGTCGCTATCAAAATCGCCTTTAGAGGTGGCCCCACTATAAATCAGCCGAGTTTCTAGATCATTTCTGGAACGACCATAGCCAATATTAGCCTCAACAAAGAACCCATTAGCCGCCTCATATACCCCATAAAGGCCGAAACTATACGTGTCAATATCTGATTTAGTCAGGCGATCATTAACTTCCAATTTGCCCTTAGAAAATGAGCCTGTAACGCCTAAGGTTAGACCGGGCACCGCAGACACCTCATGATCAAAGCCCACTATGATCCCACCGCTGTCATAGCTATACCCACTAAAGTTTGTGGTGTCTTTTTGTCTGGCCCAGGATCCAAACCCCGCGACCCAGAGATGTTCTTGGGCCGCGCCATAACCAGCCGCTGGAGCCAAATAGGAAGTTCTGATGGTCGCCATCCGGCGGTTCAGCGCGGAACTGGCTTGCTGCAAGCTCTCCTTAACTCCGCCTATGGACTCAACAACATTTATGCCGATAAACTGCTTAATAGCCAAATTAACAAAGCTTGGATTTAGGAAGGCGATAGTTTCAAGGTTAGACACAAGCTTATCCGCCAAAGGGGCACCGCTTTGGATTATTTCGTCAATTATGGAGACAACCAGGTCGATGTTCCAGGCGCCACGAGTGCCAGAGCCAGAGACGAGTGTCAGTATCCTCCCGGAGCCCTTAAAATCAGAGATCATAATCTCATTATTATTGAAGATAGCTAGGTCATAGATGGGGTTATCAAAGACGGTATCATCCGCGAACCCTCCAGCGGAATTTAATATCGAGTCAGTAACATTATAGGCGCCTGACAGTCTAACCGCGGCCCCAGGCTTAATGGTGGTTCGCCCGCCAATCAAAACCTGGCCTTTATCGGTACTTGTCGCCTCAAGAATTAACGTTGAGCCGTTAGTAAACCAAGTGTCGCCACTAATGGTTAGATTGTTCTGGCCCACGTTGATTGTGGAAGAGCTCGCAAAATAAGCCCGTCCATCAACGATTAGCGAACTACCTTTTTCCATTAATATTGATCCATCGAAATACGGACGCGGTGGAAAAACAAGCGGGGGTATCGGGCTTCCACCTGGATACGTCAGACTCGTATCCGCAAAAAAACCATCCCCATCAATATCGCCCACGCCTAAAACGCCGCTAAAACCTGGATACGCGCTTGATTTAAAACCTATATTAAGAGTTGAATCTTCTTTTAATAATAGTTGACCATTTTCTATATGCATAACAAATAAATCATTAATATTCGCTGGAGAAGAATTTTTTGTGTCAACAATTAGGTTGCCTTTAGCTTTTTGTTCTTCGGCGTCGCCTAAAACTATTTCGCCCTTAAGCGACATTCCATTAAGCGTAGTCCCGCCATAAATGTATAAATTGTTAACTCGATTAGAGGCCGTGGTTCCACCTAACCATAACTCGCCATCAAAACTCAACGTCTTACCAGGCGCCAAATAAACGTCTGAGGAATAAAAGCTCAGGCTCTCGCCCTCGTCCTCGCCCGAGAACTTAGGGCCAAAATAACTGTCGTCCTTCAAATATAGAACAGTATCCTCTAAACGCGTCCCATTATCGACAGACGTGGGCCCACGAAATTCAAAGCGGCCTGAGCCAAGGGTCAAGCCATCATAGACATCTAGTCCCGCCACGGAAAAATTGCCACTTTGGCCCACGCCTGCGGGATATCCTCGGTTGAGATAGAGCGAGCCATTGGCGATCAACTGGCTAGAGTCAGCCATATCTAGGTTGGATCCAGGACCGAAAAGGATAAATGGGGAAACAATCGCTAAAACGCTATTGGAGCCTATTTTTACGCTCCCGCCATTGACCTGGGCAAAATTAATAAAAGGGACGCCCTCATCGTCCACAAAATGATTATAATCAACGTATTGGCCAACTAAAAATGATCCGGTCATATTCGATTGACCACCAAAAGGAACTACAGCGGATATAACTAAATCAGCGTTATTTTTTAATTCTAACTCGCTATTTCTAGCTATAACAAAGGCTTGATTAGCGTCAATAAAGGCGTTGGCGGAATCAGCCACCACTATTCTGGCTGGGCCACGATTCTCATATCCCTCGGTCAAATAATAACCGCTTTCGCCGTTAGTGGCGTTGCGGCTAAACTCGTCCAGGCCAACGTAGCCCTCTTCCCCCCGTGTGCCATCGCCATTGACAATTATTCCAGCGTTATTGAATAAATTTAAGGTCGTAGCCTGACCATTTGGCCCGCCCTCGAGCTGAAACTCGCCAAATGTTGAGATTGTCGCGCCAGGCAAAATATTGACAGTTGAGCCTTCGAGGATATAGACCGATTGTTGAGCTCGTTCCTCCAAGGGGTTATCCGTGATGGTAATACT
>JAISWW010000046.1 GCA_031270705.1 Deltaproteobacteria bacterium | reverse complement strand
ACCAAAGTCTTAAACCCTTGGTCAGTAATGAATTGTTTTAGAAAACAGAAGTTTGACAACTTTTGGTTTGAGTCTGGAACCCCTAAATTTTTGGTGGATTTAATTAAAGAGCGTAAAATGACTCTTGATCTTTTTAATAATGACTCTACCATAATCTCGGATTCCCTAAATAATGTGGATATAGATAATTTTGAGCCTATTCCTGTGATGTTTCAGGCTGGGTATCTGACTGTGGACAAACAAAAAGGTACTATATATCATCTAGTTTTCCCTAACCTGGAAGTAAAAGTTTCCATGTTTTCGAATTTATTGTCCCTAAATCCCACTTCTCTAAATGCTTTTGAGCTTAGATCCCACGCTAAAACTCTCCATAAGGCCCTGTCTCAAAAGAACGCTCGGGATATTGAGACAAGTTTTAGAAAATTTTTATCCAGCGTTAGTCTTCAATTACATAATCCCAAGGAAAGCTATTATCAAACCCTATTTATGTTCGCCATGACTTTGGTTAACCAATCCATCAAAGTTGAGGAAGCCTCTGGCGAGGGTTTTCTAGACGCCTCCATGGATATTCCTGGAATTGGCGTCTTCATCATTGAGATGAAATATCTAAAGGAGAAGGATCAAGATACTGAGGATAAAGTTACTGAGGATAAAGTTACTAAAGGTAAAGTTACTAAGGTTATAATGACTGAAGAAGAAATTAATGATGAGCTCAATAAATTAACTCTTGAGGCTTTGCGGCAAATTGACAAGAAAAAATACGCCGATAAATATTGTACCCCTGGCAAAAAAGTCTATAAAGTGGCATTAGTAGTCTATCAAAGATCAACAGTTAAAGCTGTTATTGAAGAAATAAAAGAATAATTTCTTCGCTTAAGCCTTTATGGCTTATCAAAGAGACGCTAGTCAGTTTCATATCGTTTGTTTACATAATAATTAACGCGAAATATTTTTGATCTGGGTATCCTAGCGCGCGCGTGGAAGTATTGGTTATGGTAAGGAACGCCTTTTCGGAGGGCGCCTAGCGTGGATATCCACCTCGGACATGATTGACGTTTAGGGGCAGTCTCGCCTTAAACGAAGACTTTAAAAATTCAATAAAAAATTAAAGTTACGGAAAATACTTTCCATAAGTGGCGCTTATAATGACAACTTTCAAGTATTTGAACCTACCTCTAAGCAAAAAGACAGACTAAAAATATTGAAAATGAGATACTTCTTGTGTTACCGCTCAAGCCCTAGGCCTTTTTGTGGTCACAACTTTTGCGGGAATCACGGATAATATTTATGAGTAGAGATAGCCTCAAGAAAACCCGCCGCCTGGTCGTCAAAGTCGGTAGCCAACTCACTTGCGGCCAAGGCCTCGAAGTTGGCCGGCTAAAGGCCATCGCCAAACAACTAGCCCAGTTAAGGCGCGAGGGCCGGGAGTGCTTATTGGTAACGAGCGGGGCCGTGGCTTTGGGTTATAAGCGCTTGGGTTTGGCCGAAAGACCCACGACTTTGCGTTTAAAGCAGGCCTCCGCCGCCGCCGGGCAAGTGGCTTTGATGGTGGGCTGGGAAAAAGCTTTGGAGGCTTATGGCCTGAAAGCGGCTCAGATCTTATTGACGGCTGAGGATCTGGCCGATCGCGCTCGCTTCTTAAACGCCAAAAACACCTTCGCCACCCTCATAGAGCTCGGGGCCATTCCCGTGGTCAATGAAAACGACACCGTGGCCGTGGCTGAGCTAAAAGTTGGGGACAATGACACCTTAGGCTCATTGGTGGCCTCTTTGTGCGAAGCGGATCTTTTTATCAATTTAACGGATCAGGACGGCTTGTTTGAGGCGGATCCCAAAGAGCGGCCCGAGGCGGCTCAAATCTTTGAGATCGCCAAAGTCACCCCCGAAATTCTGGCTTTGGCCGGCGGCTCTGGGCCTTTGGGGACAGGGGGCATGTTCACCAAAGTTCAGGCCGCCGGGCGCTTGGCCGAGAGAGGGCTCCCTTCCATCATCGCCAACGGCCTCACCCGGGACATCCTCTTAAGGCTTTTGGCTGGGGAAAGATTGGGCACCTATTTTCCGCCTTTGGCCAAAAGGCGACCGGCCTATAAACATTGGCTGGCTTTCGCGGCTCGCCCCAAAGGCAAACTCCTAGTGGACGCGGGGGCGGCTCTGGCTTTACAGGAAAAAGGCAAAAGCCTCTTGCCAGGCGGCATCTTGGCCGTGGAAGGCCTCTTTTCGGCTGGGGACGCGGTGGCTATAAGCCTAGTTGGCCAAGAGCCTTTTGGGGTGGGCTTGGTCAATTATAGCGCCCCGGAAGTCGGCCAAATCCTGGGTCTCTCCAGCCAACAGATTGAAAGTCGCTTAGGCTACAGTCATTCAGATGAAATCATCCATCGCGACAACTTAGTCGTTTTTGGAGATCCCCCGAAAGAGAACCTATCATGAAAATCAAATGCCTAGGGGCCATTAGAACGGTCACGGGCTCCTCTTTCCAACTGGACAATCCCTCGGGCGGCCAAATCTTAATAGATTGCGGGCTTTTTCAAGGCGGGCGGCAAACCGAGCTCCGCAATTTTAACTCGGCCCTTTATAAGCCTCAAGAAGCCAAAGCCATCGTCTTAACCCACGCCCACATGGATCATAGTGGCTTAGTTCCTCGCTTAGTCAAGGCCGGTTATCGGGGGCCAGTCTATTCGACTGTGGCCACCTCTGAGTTACTCAAAATTTTATGGCTAGACGCGGCTCATATCCAAGAGCATGAGGCGGAGTGGAAAACCAAAAAGAATAAGCGCCAAGGCCAAAATAAGGTTGAGCCCTTGTATACCGAGGAAGACGCCTTAAAAGCCAATGAGCTCTTGGTTCCGTGCCCGGCCAATGAGCCGGTGGAGATTCAGCCGGGCTTTCAAGTGACCTTGATTCCGGCGGGCCATATTTTAGGGGCGGCCAGCGTTTTTGTGAGGGCGCTTGAAGATGGGGTGGAGTCCAAAATCCTGTTTTCCGGGGATTTGGGTCGGCAAGGGCAGTTATTGATCCCCGATCCTCAGATTCCGCCGCCAGCGGATCTGATTTTTATGGAAACGACTTATGGCCAGCGCTTCCACAAGGATTTGGGCGCCTCCATTGAGGAACTGGTCAGCGTTATCAATCAGGCTTACCAAGAGGGCGGAAAAATACTCATTCCCACTTTCGCCGTGGAGAGAACCCAAGAGATTTTGTTTTTATTGTCCACTCTTTGGCACGCGAACCGAATTCCTAAAGATATTCCAATCATCTTGGATTCGCCTCTAGCCACGGCGGCCAGCGAAATTTACGTCCAAAATCCCCATTTGTTTGATCAGGAGACCAAGCGCCTCATTAAGGAAGGTCTGACTCCTTTGTCGATGAAGACCTTACAAGTGACGCGCTCGGCCGAGGATAGCCAAAAAATCAATGACATCCAGGGCCCAGCCATCATCTTGGCCGGCTCGGGCATGGCCAACGCCGGCCGGATTCTCCATCATTTAAAGCACAACCTCTGGCGGCCAAACTGTCACGTGGTTTTTGTCGGTTTTCAGGCTCAAGGCTCTACTGGCCGGCGGTTAGTGGATGGCGCGGAGATGGTGAAGATTTTTCGGGAGCCAGTCTTGGTCAAAGCCAAGATCCACACCATTGGCGGGTTTTCGGGCCACGCTGACCAGGCTGAGCTGGTGGCTTGGCTCAAGCCGCAACTCCATCCCCAGCTCACAGTAGTTCTTGTCCATGGCGAAGAGGCTGGCACCATAGCTTTTGAGGCCCATTTAAATAAGTTATTTCCCGAAATTAAGACCGTCATCCCCCAATGGCTGGACACCTTGGAGACGGAAGGCCTGCGCCTCGCCCCCACCCTCGAGCCCCAAGAAGCTCCGCGGGAGGAGGTTTTTGGAGAGCTGGACGGAGCTTGGCGCGACAGTTTCCAAAATCGCTTGGAGCGTCTCAAAGCTCTAATGGCCAATCGCGAACGGCCTTTGGGCCCAGCGGAACTGGCCAATTTGGAAAATCTTTTAAGTCAAGCCGAGGAGATGGTTTTAAGATACTAAGGCGCGAGCGTTGAGCTAAATTATGGAGCCTAGCCCCAAGCCGCGAAAGCTTGGGGCTAGGCTCTTTCTTTATGGATGAGCTTAAATGTAAATCAGAGTTTACATTTAAGATGGAGCGGCCCCGCAATCTCCCCGCCCTTCAACCCTTTGGTTAAGGTCGACTAGCCCTCTTGCGCAAACTATTGTACAGTTTCGCGCGCTCTTAAATATAGTAAATAATATAATAATTTATCGCAATTAAATGTTATAAGAAGATTTTAGCTCATTTCTTAAGCTGGCCTCAAAGAATTGTTGGGGAAAATTTTAAGCTGGCTAGAGAGACGCTCAAAGTAAAGCGGGCATATAGCGCGCGGAAACGCGCAATTTTAGGAGAGCGAATAGATAACTGACGGAAATCATTGAATAAATTGGTCTGGCCCAGATGTTGCTTAAAGCCTCCTTGAGACGAAGACCAAGGGAGAGGAGCGAGACCATGAGCCAATTAAATTCATACCAAGAGCTGAGACTCGACTCTTGGGCTTCTGAGAGAGAAATTAGAGCGGCCTTTCGGAAACTAGCCAAAGAGTATCATCCCGATAGCTCAAGTAGTGGCGGGGACGCGGGCAAATTTCAAAAGGCCCATGAGGCGTATAAAAATCTCCTGGCTAAGGCTCGGCTGGCTCGGGAAAAAGAAAGCCAAGTCAATGAGGCCCTAAAGACCTCTCAATATCAATTTATTAGCCAAAGCCAAAAGGGCTTGGACATCTATTACGAGTTGGCTCTGGCCAAATTCGCGGAGCCTTTCTCCTTGGCCATCCCTAAGAAGACGACCGCTGTTTGCCCTCGTTGTTTTGGCCAAGGCCGTACTTTGGTTCAAAAAAGCCAAGGCTCGGTTTATCGGCCTGGCCCTTGCCCTCGTTGTGGCGGGAGTGGCCAGATAGAAAATACTAGCCATATAACGGTTCAAGTGACTCCGGCCATGGTCGCGGC
>JAISWW010000042.1 GCA_031270705.1 Deltaproteobacteria bacterium | reverse complement strand
CCTAAGACAGCGGGAAGGCTCCCAAGGTTCCCTGTGGAGAGGGTCGAAACCTGGGCCCCAGGATCTTCAGGAGAGGATTTAGGCTAGTACGGATTTTAAGGAAGCCGTGAACGGTTACGTAGCGCTAGTGGTGAACATGATCACCAATAACCCAGAACTGGCAAATAAAATTGGTCACCTCCTCGCGCTTAACTCGGCCAGCCAAGTCCCCGGGCTATTATGAATACGCGGGCCTAGAATACGTTGACTGCCTTTAGCCTGGCTTCAATATAGAGTCATGAATCTTCGGCGATGGCATTCGCTTGACCACACAATATGTACTGTCAGAAATTGAGGAGAAATTGGGTAAAATACTACATCTTATCTCTTTTTATGGTAAAATTTGAGATTGTTAAACAAATACTGTTCAAGCCGAATGTTTCATGACCTGGGGGTGAAGCCAAAAATTCCAAGCTCTCATGACAGTTTTTTGACGATTACTTTAACAAGTCTTTTTTTAATATCAACCGAAGCGTCTTGGACTCAGGGAAAAATATTTCCACCAATCAGTTGGTCAAGGAAATCACAGAGCCGAGGCGGTGGGACAATTCTGCAAAGTGGTCGAACTGATTTATTATTTTTGGTACGGCTGTCCATCTTGCAAGGTGATTGACGACTATGTGACAAATATTTCCAAAAAGTTTCCCAAGGGAATTCGTTTCAAAATCCCGATGGTTTTTCCTGATAACGATGTTTGGCGCGCGCGCGCGACCTTTTATTGGGCCTTGGAAAAAATGGGGTTGTAATAAAAACTTCGCAAAAAGAATTTTTTGAGGCAATCCAGCCAAGCAATATTATCGGGCCCGTAACTCCTCAACTTGTAACGCTGGAATCTCAGATTGAGTTCCTTAAGGCGAACCAAATAAACGTGGATGAGTTTGTCGCGATAAGCTCCTCATCATATATAAGCGAAATGTTACAAAAAACTGTTGACAATCTGAAACATTTAAATGAACGCGTGACGCCAATTTTTCTTGTTAATGGCCGTTACGTTGTCATACTTGATGAGAACCGTCCGGTTTCTGATTTTTTGTTTGAGACTTTAAGATTGCTTAAGGAAGAATTTGTTAAGTCATCTATTAACGCTAGTCCTAATAGTATCATAATAGGCAAATGATATGAATTGTCTAAAATTCCATTTGTTATAGTTTTTAGTTTTAAAACATTGATAATAGTAGTTATTTATTCGTTTTATTGTTACTATATTTAGTTAATTATGTTTTTAAATAAAGAGGCTGGTTCCCGTTCAGGGGGGATGTATTTCATTGAGGTATTAGCCGCCTCGCGGAGTCTGAGCGCTGTTTCAGTTGGAGGTATGTTAATACTCGTCAAAGAGCCACGCCTTCCGGACAGTCCTTACAGGCTATCAGTCAGTTTTTCCCAGTTTCAGTTTTTCGCCTCTTCCAGACTCCGACGTAGAGACATGAAACTAGCGCCAGTAGGTTCAAAAGGAGGATTTTCGTCCATCACCTTTTGGTCGGCTTCCAGAGGAGTCTCAGTAGCTACCTCTGGAGAGTTGGTAGCAATGTCGGAGGCGCGACGGGACTGTCGTCCATCGCCTTCTTCTCCACGTTGTCTTGACTCCCCGAAACTGATTTTGAGGCCATATCGTCGGTCTTGGCCTCCTTGGCCTCCGTTTTTGAAGCGGCTTTTCTGGCGGCCTTCCGCTTGGTATTCTCAATTGTCCAGTCAATTAGAATCCGCTCGCGCTCTTGTTTAGCCTCATCAATATTAATTAATAAAGGTAGATTAGTAGCGGATGATACGCCTTCGACCAATATATTAATGACTGAATCAACATTATCAAGTAACTTATTAAAATAATTAAACGATGATTCATCTAATTCAGATTTTTTTCACAAGCCGATAGACCTAAGGTCATCTAGGCTTTGCCGGATCTTAGAAACCGAAATCAGCGCTTGATTTTACTATTTTTTCCCATACCCTGTTTTACTCACTAGTTTAGGCGGATCAACATCAAGCCAAAAAGATTATACCAGATTGCCAAAATAGATCAGATTTTTAGGCGCGCTCAAAAATCTCTATTCTTTAATATTATAGCGGACTAAAATTATTTGATAGGCTTAAATACTTCTTTAATATATTGATTATTAGATGTTTTTCATAGTTTGATATGAATTTTTGGCCTATTATTGGCCTAGACAAACATTAAAGATTAACTTATCTGTTGAGCTTAGCCTAACAAGAATGATCTGGGGCACAAAGCCAACGACTTAGCTGGGCCGTCGATTTACTATCTTTTAAGTAAATTAAAAAACTAAAATCAATAAAATTTCTAATAATCTATTGATTCAACATAAAAAATATGTAAAATATTTAATTATCGCTTAATATTCAAATAATATTCTGAATCACATTTGAAGCGACTTTTTTTATCTAAACTTAACCAACAGAAAATTCTTGATTTTTCAGCCTGTCCAGGTTAAAAAGAAAAAATGGTCTGGATGATTTTTTTCGACTTATCGTTGGCTCGGCTGGCTCGCCTTTAGGCCTGGTTTTTTAAGTGGCTCTTCGCTTTAGCCAATAGGAGACGCTTATAAGTTGGAATCGCGAAAACTAATCTCTAACCAGGATTTTTCGCGCGAGTGGCTCCTCTCTGAGGCTTCGCGTCTGATGGAAACGGCTCTAAAGGCTGAAGTAGAGGATTTTTTGAGTTCCCACGCTCAGAAATTGGCTACCGGCTCTTTGGGCTCGGCCAGTCCTCTTAAGAGAATAGTCCACAATGGCTATCTCCCCGAGCGTCAATTATTGACTCCTTTGGGCGTCTTGACTCTGAACATTCCTCGGTTAAGGGATCGCGCCGAGGTTGATAAAATTCGCTTTGTCTCAAAATTGATTCCGCCTTTTGGGCGAAGATTGTCGATTTTGGCCGCTCCTTTGGTTTGGTTGTATTTAAAAGGTTTAATGACTGGCGATTTTCAGCCCGCTCTATCCACTTTTTTGGGCCATTATTCTCAGCCCTTGACCCGAGGCCTAAGATGGCGGCTCAAAAATTTTTGGCTGGAGGATTTTGAGGATTTTTGGGGTGGCCCCATAAAGCCTAATGACTTTAAGTTTTATTGGGCCCAGAGCTCGGAACCGCTCAAACGCGCTAAGAACAAGGCCCTTTTGGCTTTGGTGGGCGTCACTAAAGAGGGCTACTCAACTTTTTTGGGGCTGATTGAGGGAGATCCCTTTCTCGCTCAAGATTGGGCCGCTCTTTTCCAAAAGTTAAGGGCCAGGGGTTTAACTGAGCCCAGACCTGTGGTGGGCGATCCAGAGTGGGGCGTTTGGGCGGGCCTAGCCGAGACCTTTGGCCCTCAGGATCAAAATGTTCCGAGCGGATTGGCCGAGCGGTTAGCTCTCGTCTTAAACGATTGGCCACCGGAAAGTAAAACCGCGGTCGCGCCCATTTTTCGCGAAATAAGTCAGGCTAGCGATTTCGCGACCATTATGACTGGGTCGCTGAAGATAGCCGAGCGCTTTGGGAGCTTTTTCCCAACTTTTGTCGCTCAGCTCTGGCCTTAGTTTTTTGTTTTTCCGCGTAAAGATCTGACGTTATATTTCGTTGATATAGCCTTGAAAATGATTTTGGACAACTAATTTTTAAATTCGCTTCTGGCCAAAGAGCCTAAGTTTTGACCGGTTTATTTGACCGCTTCCTTAATTATGGAGGTTTTTTGATGGAGTCTTTCCAAAGGGATTTCTTAGATCTTGTGACCAAAAAATACGCTCTCATCTATGGGCGAGCTAGGCGCCGGGAATATTGGATGTTCATGCTGTGGGAGACGATAATTATCACGGCCCTGGCTATTGTGGGCGTGATTTTTAGCGCCGTCAGCCCCACCTTGGGCATGTTGGTCTTTATCGTCCTATTGCTCGTGTGCTTGGGCTTGGTCGTTCCCGTGGTGGCGGTTGGCGTTCGCCGGTTACATGACATAGGCCAGACTGGCTGGATAATGGCTCTTAATCTTATCGGCCTGGGCATCGTGCCTTTTATTATGGCCTTTTTGGACAGCCAACCTGGGGAAAACAAATATGGCCCCAATCCCAAAGGTCTTTGAGGTTTAGCTCTCTATTATCTCCAACCTGGCTGGGGTCGTTCCTGGTCAGGTTTTTTTATCCTTGTTTCCCTTGTTTTTTGGTCTTGATTTAATTTAAAATTCATGTTACTATAAATTTAACTAAATAAAGTAATATATTGTTAAATCAATTAAGTATTATTAGTTATTGAATTAAAACGCGACGCGTTGATTATTTTTTGGGGCCGGTTCTTTAGGTTGGCGCCCCTCTTGAGACTAGGATTGGTTTTGGAGATGGCTTATGGCTATTATTGACGTGGTGAAATACAGTGGCCCAGCTAGCGTTTTGGCTTGGAAGTTCCCTAACTCCGAATTAAGCTCCTGGTCTCAATTGATTGTCAACGAATCTCAGGAAGCGGTTTTTTTTAAAGGCGGTCAGGTCTTAGACGTCCTCGGCCCAGGAACTCACACCCTGGACTCCAATAATATACCCATCCTCACCACCTTTTTAAAACTGCCTTTTGGCGGTCAGTCGCCTTTTTCGGCGGAAGTCTGGTTTGTCAATAAAGCCCATTCCCTAGATATCAAGTGGGGAACGCCCACGCCTATCCAGATCCAAGATCCCAAATTCGGGATCATTATTCCCGTGCGCTCCTTTGGCCAGTTTGGGGTCATGGTGGAAAACTCCAAAAAGTTTTTGGTTAAGCTGGTGGGGACGACTCCGGTTTTTGACCAGGAATCCTTAACCAAGTTTTTCCGGGGCCTTTACTTAACTAGAGTCAAGGATACCATCGCCTCCTATCTTATAAAGCGCAAAATTAGCGTTCTTGAGATCAGCGCTTGCCTGACTGAGCTTTCCGACCACACGCGGGAACTCATAAAACCCACCTTAGACGATTATGGGCTAAATTTATTGAATTTTTACGTCAATGATATAAATTTTCCCGAAAACGACCCGACCGTCCTCAAGCTCAAAGACGCTTTGGCCAAAAGAGCCGAGATGGATATCCTCGGTTTTGATTATCGTCAGGAAAGGACTTTTAACGCTTTGGAGGGGGCGGCGAAAAACCCTGGCCAAGGCAACCTCATGGGAGCGGGCCTGGGCTTGGGCGTGGGCCTTGAGACTGGCCGAGCCCTAGGCGCGCAAATGGCCGGACAACTGAGCGGTCAAGTTACTCAACCTGGCCCAACTCCAGCCCAGAGCGTTAATTGTCCCAAATGCGGCGTTAAGGCCACTATCAATCAAAAGTTTTGCCAAAATTGCGGCGGGCCAATCGCTCCGCCAAAAGATATCGTCTGCGACAAATGTGGGGCCAAGATGACTTCCGACGCCAAGTTTTGTCCCCAATGCGGCGATCCTTATAATCCTTGTCCCAACTGTGGTCAGGATTTGCCCTCTAACTCTTCTAATTGCCCAAGTTGCGGATTTGTTTTTCCTAAGCCTTGTCCTTTGTGTGGGCGCCCCCTAACGGCGGCTAACTCTAAGTTTTGTCCCAGTTGCGGGGGGACATTGATCAAAAAATGCTCCCAGTGCCAAATTGAATTGCCTCCCACCACCAAGTTTTGCCCAAGCTGTGGCCAACAAGTTTAGTTTCCGCGCGCGATTGGACTTTTAGCCCTAGCCTTTTAAGGAGAGAACGTGGAAGACGCCTATCGCCTTAAGCCTATTTATTATGGCTCGGCCACTACGCTGGCCTTGACCGTTTTCGTTTTTTTGGTCTGCCTAACCTCTTTTTCTAGCGGCCAGTTTCTCTCTTTAATTATCTTATTGAGCGCCGAAATCGTGACCGCCTTTAGTCTCTACGTGGCTAAGGCCGACCTCTTAGGAGCTACTTCTGGGCTTTTTAAAAATGGAACTTTGGTCGCGGCTGGCCTTTTCTTTTTCTCGAGCCTCATCGCCACGACATTTTACATAGTTTTGAATCCAATAAACGTGGGCGCGTTGGCGGCCATAGAAGTCGGCTTATTGATCCTTTTCGCCCTGGTTGAGGTTGGGTTAATGTCCTTAGGGCGCTCAGGGCTACCAGGATCCAGTCAGTCCAGTCAAACCCAGAGTAGCCGGGCGGCTTTCGATGATTTAACCCAGCGCTTAGCCGCTTTAAGAGACGCCTGGCCGCAATCGCCAGAACGAGCCAAACTAGAAAAATTTATGGATGAGGTTAAGTATTTTAACCAAAATGTCCAAGTCGACATGGACGCCGAGATTGAGCGAGCGGTGGATAAGCTCGATGAGGCCATGTCCAAGGGTCAAGCCTCGCCTGAAGTCAATAAGCTCTTGGATGAGCTTTTGTTATTGGCCAAAAAACGGGAAGAAGAGGCCATAAAGGCTAAACGCGGCCATTTTTAGTTTTTGACAATCTGCTTTGGCTTTAAAACGCGCCTAAGAAGAGGGGGCCAATCTTAGCCAGTTTCCGTTAGGCCAGGGAATCTAATTTTTTAGGAGTCATAAATGGAGGCGATAACTCATTTGACCTGTAGCGGTTGTGGGGCGGCCATTGAGCCGAAGCCAGGCCAAAGACAATTGGAGTGCCCCTATTGCGGAGTCATGAATTCTCTTTTTGAGCCGCCTTCTCCTGAATCATTGGCCCCAGAGCTGGTCATCCCTATTGGCGTCGACCAAAAGGCCCTGCGCGAATTCCTCCTTCAAGTCATGATTAAAGATGATTTGGCTCCCGATGATATCCTGGAAGCCAGCCATTTTGAAAGCGAGATCCTCGCCTTTTATCCTTGTTTTATTTCTAAGGGCTCTTTTACGGCTTCTTGGACCGCCTCTTTTGGCTATGATCGCCAAGAGCCATACACCGCCTATGAGACCGTATATGAAGGCAATAGAAGTCGACAAGTTCGCGTGACTAGGTATCGTACCGTCACCGATTGGCGTCCGGCTAGCGGACAGGCTCAGGGCAATTTTTTAGTGGCCGTTTACGCTGGCTCGGATTTGCCTAAGGAAGTGGCTAGCCTAATCCCTAGGATTTCCCTAGAATCTATGACCAATTATCAACCTGGCTTTGTGACTGGCTACGACCTTAATCCGGTGACCATTAATTCCGAGGAGGCTCAGTCTAGGCTTAAGCCTTTGATTTTGGAAAGGGTGAAATTGGCCGTTTACGCCCACGCTCAGGGCGATCGACAAAGAGATTGGAACTGGAATAGCTCCATTCACAACCAAGACCTAAAACCCGCTCTAATTCCTTTGGCTCAAGGGGTTTTTTCTTATCAAGGCCAGAATTATCAGATCTGGTCAGATGGCGTTAGTTTAAGCCTGACCCAGGCCGATAAACTCCCCCAGGACTCCCAAAGATCCAAAAACATGCGCAATGGTTACGCGCCTTTCGCCTTGTCCTCTTTAACGACTGTCATCTGTTTTTTTCTAGTTGAGGATTCTTTCGCCTTCTGGCCCGTCCTGGCTGGGCTGACCGGCTCTTTGCTTTTTGGAATTATCCGTTCCCGATCCATCGTCAATCATTCGCGCAAAGTTCGCGCCGCCTCTCTAGCCCAAAAGAAACTTAACGAGGGCGATTCCAACCAAACCGAAGAAGAACGGCAAGCCCTTTATAAGGCCTCGGCCAAACCTAAACGTTTTTTTATGGCTAAGACCAGCGTTGACGTTATAGTTATTCCCTTAGTAACTTTGGTTTTTTTATTGATGGTTTTGGTGGGGATTTTTTACTGGCGACTGGGTTTGTGGGAATATTAAACAGTCGTTTAAGCTAGATTGAAAGCCCCAATACCCTAGGTTAGATCTGAGCTGGCCAGTTCTTCTGAATTTAACGGTGATTTGGCGAGCCTAAAAGCGAGAGCTATGGTCGCGCTCAACCAAGGCTAAAAACAAGAAATAAGTTTTTCCCGCGACAATTCAATATTAAATGAGCTGATTTAAGGCGCTAAAATAAAACAATCCATATTTAGAAGAACGCCTAAATGGTTAATGGGTTAGGAATGGCGCGACTCGCCTTTACCGCCTAAGAGCCAAGGGGAAGGGCGCCTAACCTAATGGGCGATTTTAGGCTTAAAACCTTATTTGGTTGAGGAAAAACATAAAGCCGTTATCGAGCTATTGGAAACAATGGAATGGGGCCCTAAACCCGAGGGAATTATGGTCGCCGAGCCAGGTCGAAGGCGAAGGTTAGGGTAGGGCCCCGAGGAGTTTAAGCGACCTTGCCCACTAAGGGGGCAGATAATCGAAAATTTTCCGCCATCAAACGACTGAAATTTGGTTTTCAACTGGCGTACCTCAAAGCCCGAGGTTTTGCCCACTAATAAGAATCCATCCTCGGTGGGAGGCGGATCGAGATTTATAAGGGGCTCGTTAGTTATGGGTACCTTGTAGTCAGGCGCGGATTGATAGTCCCAAATATCCTGGGGACGCTCCCAGTTATAGAGGGTTTCTAGGCCGATTTTGACGAGACCCGCCTTGATAACCGTTAGGCCTGGCCCTAAAGCCTGAGGCAGACCGGCGGGAATAATGTGACTATCCCCAGGTTCTGAGCTAAATCGACTTAGCTTCTGAGGCCAAGAAGATTGATTAGGATCCACCCCGGCCCCAATCCAAGAGTCTGGCTCAGCCGATAAAACTCGCCAATATTCTGGGCCAGTTTTCACGCGAACAGGCCCAGGTTTGTCGCCAGTGCGCTCAAGCCAAATGGTTAAGGGTAGTGGCCAGTTGGTTTGCCCTGGGGGATCGATGAGTTCCCGACCCCAAAGTTGGCCAATCTGGTGGATCCCTTTCCCAGACAGAGGGCCGTTAGCGATTCTTGAGATCAGGCCAAAATCTTTGATGGCTAGAAAGACTTCGCCCCAGGAGGTTGAAGAGTCGGGTTCGTAAAAAAGGGAAGGTTGGCTACGACCCCAAGGTTTGGCGGCTACTATTGGGCTTAGGGGCAAGGGATGGATCTGGTTTTTTAATTCGCCTAGCATATCATTCCTTAGAGGTCTTCAGTTTGGCTCAAGCCTTTAATTCCAACATTATCCCCCAAAAATAGCGCCAATGTTAGGAAAAGTCCAACGCTAAATTTAGGTTAAAAGTCTTGATTATAAACCAGCCAGGGGAGGCTAGAGTTTTTTCCCAATAACTAGTCAGATATTTTTAAAGTTACGCGTTATAAAGTTCATAAATAATGTTAAAAATATTTAATACGCTAGATACATAGATATATATTAAGTCAGATTTTTTAATTAGCCTCAATGATTTATACTTGTCTTGCCCCCCAAAATATTATATAATATTATCATAAAATCATGGTATTTCCACCATGGATCAAGGAGGATATTTGCCTAATTTTGATACCCATGTCGCGGCGGCGGGCCTAACCTCAGCTTTGGGCGTGGCTGTGGGGGCTATCCTATTTGAGTGGGATAAAACCGCCTCATCCTTGGCCTTTGTCGCTGGCCTTTCCGGGGGCATGGTGCCGGATTTGGATTGCGACACCGCCAAACCTCGCCGGTTAGCGGGCATTTTTGTTGGTTTAGGCTGCGCGGCGATGGTTGTTGGCTATGTTAGTGGACATGGTCAGTTTTTAAGGCGTCCTTGGCCAGCCGAGCATGTGGCTTTGGCGGCGCTGGGGTCTTTTTTTCTTTTTAACGCTATTTTCCTGGAACTTTTAAAATCCCGAACCAAGCACCGAGGGCTTTTTCATAGCCTAGCCACGCCTTTTCTTTATGGAGGCTTGTGGGGTTGTTTGGCGGCGAGCCAAGGTGGCCGGACTATCATGGCTGTCTGGTTTTTGGCCGTCATCGGGGTTTTTAGCCATTTAATCCTTGACGCGGCCAAGGGTTTCTCCTTCGATCCCCTCAAAATCGCCACCGCCGATCTCGCCGCCTCCACTCGTTTGTGGATCCTCACGGCTTTAGTCAATTTTCTGGCCTTTATCCGCTTGTTCGCTTTGTGAGGCTCAAAAGGGCTATTTAATCTCCCTAAGCCCAAAAAATTAATAGCGCCTCTTCCGGTTTAGGCATCATTTTTAGACTCCCTAGTTAGATTTCCAATTTAACTCCATAGTTTCAAGTCTTGTAGCCGCCTTTACCCCTATACCCTGGTATTCTCAAGTCTTTTCCAAATATTATCAATTTTTAAAAATGTTTAAAAAATATTTGACATCCTGAAAATTGGCTATATACTGATATTGAATCTCAGTTTAATTTTCAATTTTGGCTTTAATCAAAAGCCCATCAATGATTATATTACTGGGCTACTTGGCGCCTACTGAGGCTATCGATATTGACGGGGATCTTATAGTGGCTGGCGGTTGGTTGGTTTGGCCTGAAACTATTTCAGTTATGTTTATTACTATTAAAAGTCTACTTAACCAGTACGCCTCCCTGATTGGCTATGTCTTTGGCATGGTAGTTACACACACACACACACACCATATAGATATATATGGATATTTAATAATTTTTATTTCAAAAAATTTAAATTTAAATTCATATTGTCCGTTGGTAAATAAATTTTATTTATCAATGTATTTTTTTTGCCTTAAAATAATAAAATTATTTTTTAGGAGAAATTTTTATCGAATATCATATCGCGCCGCGCGATTGATATATTTAAATGTCTTAGGAGACTGATTTATGTTTTTTTTATGTAAAAAGCGTTTTTGGTTGGCGCTTTTCCTGGCGACTGTTTTGGGGTTGGGGTTCGGCGGCTCGCTAGCTTGGGCGCAAAGCGAGCAAGAAGTAGATCTAAGACCCATTGTGGTCAGGGGCCAGTCGATCGAGGGCACGGTCGAGGATGGCTACGCGGTTGAGACTTTGAGGTACTCGGGGCCATGGGGTAGTTCCACTCAACTTGAGACGCCTTATAGCATTAATGTCATGTCTAGTGATTTAATCAAGAACTTGGCCATAAAGACCGAAGATGACATTATGAGGCTAAGCCCAAATATTCAGATGCAGGCGCCCACGGATCTTGGCGGGGCTGTTTTCGCCATTCGCGGCTTTAATCAGGGCCGAGGCTCTAGCGGCGCGCGGTATCAAGATGGCATGCATGTCGCCAACTCTAACGCCATTATGGAAGACAAAGATCGCGTTGAGGTTCTAAGCGGTTTATCTGGCTTTCTATATGGGCCTGGAGCCGCGGGTGGCATCATGAACTATGTTTTGAAGCGTCCACCCAGCGAGCGTATATCCAGAATTTCCGTAGGCGGCTACGGTGGGAGCAACCTTTACGCTCATGTGGATCTTGGTGGCCCAATAGGGGAGAAGTTTGGTTACCGAGTAAACTTTGGCGGGCAAGATGGCGAAACTGCCGTAGATGACAATAATTTAAGGCGGACATTTTTTAGTGGCGCGTTTGACTGGTATATCAATGATGACATGACCTTACAAATTAATGGAGCCTACGCCAAAAAACGGGTCGTCAACATTCCGGTGACATTTATGTTGGCCCCTGGAGCTCAACGCCCTAAACCTTTTGACGCTTCCAAAAACTGGAATCCGGGCGATAACAGTTTTTTAGAGCATACCAGTAGCGAATTTGGGGTTAATTACTCTTGGAAGGTTAACAATAATTTTTCTGTCAGATCCGCTTATCGATATGGCCGCTATGATATGGATGGAGCCTTTGTTTATTATAGAACTATAAATAGCGCTGGAAATACTGTTAGCGTAAGAACAACAAATTATAATCCTATCGCCTATATCCAAAATCAAGGTTACATGTATACTGACACAAGCTTTAATACTGGCCCAATGGCTCATAAGCTCACTATTGGCGGAAGTTTGGATCACGTTAAGATTGAAACAAAAAATGTCAATTCTGGAGGAGATAACATAGTTAGGAAGACTGGCGAGGAATATAATCAAAGCCTTATAATTGGCGATGAAATTAAAATTGGGGACAAATGGACTGTTTTGGCTGGAGTCAATTTCGCCACTATCATCAATGAGGCCTACAACATCAATAGTGGGCTGAGAACTAGCAAAATGACCAACCGTAAAACGACGCCAACGTTTTCAATTTTGTTCAAGCCAATTCCAACGATTACCCTTTATGGCACATATATAGAATCATTAACCGCTGGCGGAATTGTCACAAACTCAACCCAGGTGACTTATATCAATGAGGGAGAAGCCTTGCCAGCTTTTATGAGCGAACAATATGAGTTTGGCGTTAAAGCTCAAATTAGAAATATTTTGCTAACCTTTGCCGCTTTTGAAATAGAAAAAGCTAACGCCTACGATGAGCCGGTTCCTAACTCAACGCTCCAAAGACGCACTCAAGATGGTCGCCAAACTCATCGTGGCCTAGATATTTCGGCGACTGGCAAGATATTTGATGATTTTACCATATTTGCCGGGGCCACATTTTTAGACGCGAAAATTAAAAAAGTCTCTAATCCCGCAGTTCTAAATAAAAGACCCATTAATGTGCCGAAAACTGTGTTCAAGCTATACGCCGAGTACGCTTTGCCTTTTCTTAAAGGCGCCTCAATTACTGGCGGGATGTTTTACAACGGCTCTATGTATGGCGATAATATTAATACGGACAAAGTTCCGAGCTCGGTTGTTTTCGATTTGGGCGCGCGTTATAAAACCGAGTTAGCGGGGAGCGAAGTGACGTTTAGGCTAAATGTCGCCAATGTGGCTGATAAGAAGTACTGGGCTAGTGGTTACTATTTTGGCCCTCCCAGAACAATCACCTTTTATATGGATTGGGCCTTTTGACCGACCACCAGGGAGACTTAAGGTTTTAGCCTCGCCTCAAAAATTATTTATTCTGGCCAGTAAGCTTTATAGCCGCGCTGGCCTTTTTTTATCCAATTGATATTTAACTTCGTCGCTGAGTTATTATTTTTTATATTTTATAACTTTATTTTTAATTAATAAATATAATTTTTAGGTAATATAATCTTATTGCTCATTTAAAAATTAGGACATTGGCAAAATCATTTTATAATTTTCAATTCATAACTAATATTTTTCCTGGCGCCAAAATTTTTTAGGCTTTGTCTATAAACTTTAGGACTTAAAAGACGTCGTTGGTTTTTTAGCCAATTGACCTTTAATTTAATTCTTGTCCTTAGCGATTTCCACGTTTAAAGGTAACAACTAAAATTCTAGCCAGCTATTATAAATTTTATTAAACAATATGCCCTTATTATATAATTTAAATTTGCTTTCAGCTCTCAAAATCTTTGACCTGAAACCGTGACCGCCTTAACCTCAAAGCCAAAAATTTTTAGTTTTGGGCGCTCGCCATCCGCTCCCTTCTTCTTATTTTGGTCTTTTTTTAAGGCTGGGGCCAAATTATTTTTCTGTAAATTTATGTTACGGTTTTTTCCAAATAAATACTTTTCCAGACGTTTCTAACAATAAAAAATTTAGTAAAATCAATCTGTTAAGCAAAAATCTATGCTGGCCGCCCCTTTACAGATCCTTGACAAAGGTTCCCCAGAGCGGTGGGGGAGGAGTGTTGACAGAGGGTGGGCCCTGGTGTATAAAGCTTATTAAAATTGAGTAGCAATAGCAATTACCCTTAATTTCATTGACTTACTTTTTTGACGATCCTAGGGAGGCGGACGTGGCTCTTTTCCATAAAATAGGCCTGGTTTGGTCTGTGCTGGCTTTGTTGGGCTGTTATAGCTCTATGGCGGTGGCTGACATTAAGTTACCCGCGCCCCAGACCGAGGGCGGGATAGGGATCTTTGAGGCTCTTAAAAAGAGATCCTCCACCGCTGGGGGCGATTTTTCCCCAGCTGAGCTGACAGACGCGGAGCTGTCCACTCTCCTTTGGGCGGCCATTGGCTTAAATCGCGGGGAAAAAGGTTGGACTTCCCCCATGGCCATGGGCTTACCGCCTTACTGTAAGATTTACGTGGCCGGAACTAAAGGAGTTTGGCTCTACGATTGGGCCTCCCATAGCTTGATTGACGTCTCCCCAGAAAACATTAAGCCAATTATTGGGGATCAAGCCTTTGTTCGGCGAGCTTCCCACGTTTTGATAATAGTCTCCGATCCCAAAGGCCTTGAGACCTTCCCTGACCCGGCCCTTAAAGATGAGTTCGCTCATGTCCTCACAGGAGCCATGACCCAGAATATCTATTTGGCCGCGACCTCTCTTAAGGTGGGAGCTCGCTATATTCATGGCATGCGGCTCGATGACATTAAGACGGCCCTTAAGCTGGCTGAGGGCGAAAAACCCGTTTGTTTAATGATGCTGGGCAAGTAATTGGCCTAGAGGATCTTTTATGAGACACGTGACGATAACATTGTTTTTAGGGCTAGGGCTGATTTTATCCTTGGTTCTTTTGACTGGCCAAGCCCAGGCCTCAAAATACAACTCTTGGAGCGATGTCGCCGAGGCCATGACCAAGCCGCTTAATCAAGCCCATGAGATGTATTTGACGGGGGATAAGGTAAAAAGTCGGGATTTGGTCAATGACGCCTATTTTGGCTTTTATGAAAAAGAAGGCTTTGAGCGCAATGTCAAAAGTCGCGTCTCTGGCAAAAGGGCGGCTACGGTCGAATACAAGTTCGCTAGGATTAAAACCAAAATTAAAGATGGGGATCCAGCCGAAGAGGTGCGGGCTGAGCTAGATATTTTGATTGGCTGGCTCAGAGAAGACGCCGCGGCTTTAGATGGCCCCAAAACTACCCCCACCCCGCCAACTACGGTCGCTTCTTCTGGGGCCCAAACAAGCGTAGAGACTCCGCCAACTCCCGCCGCCACTCCCTCTAGCTCACATGGCTGGGCCATGCTGGTCGCTTCTTTAGGCACTTTGCTGAGAGAAGGCTTTGAGGCCATCTTGGTTATCGCGGCCATCGCGGCTTACCTTAAGCGCTCAGGCAACGTCAAAGCCATTCCCGTGGTATACAAAAGCGCCGTTGGGGCTTTGGTGGCTAGCGTGGCCGCGGCTATAGGCCTACAGTACCTATTTGATCTGAGCGGCCAAAACCAGGAGATCTTGGAAGGGTTTACCATGCTCTTAGCCACGGTAGTCCTTTTCTGCGTCAGTAACTGGATGTTTTCCAAAGCCGAGGCTGAAAACTGGAAGCGTTACATTGAGACTAAGGTTCAGTCGGCCGTAACGACCGGTAGCGCCTTCGCTTTAGGGTTAGCCTCGTTTTTGGCGGTTTTTCGGGAAGGAGCCGAGACGATCTTATTTTATCAGAGCATTTTGGCTGAGGCTGGCGACGACCGCGGCATGGTCTGGGTTGGCTTCGCCGTTGGAAGCGTAGCCTTAGTCTTCCTATTTATGATCATCCGGCACGGAACCATGCGCTTGCCCTTAAAGCCATTCTTTATCGGAACCAGTATCCTGATGTTTATCATGTCCATCGCTTTCGCGGGTGGTGGCATAAAAGAGCTCCAAGAAGGCGACGCCATTAGCGTGACCGAGTGGGCCTTTATGCCCACGGTGGACATTTTAGGCGTCTACCCCACCATGGAGACGACTATTCCCCAAATCATTTTATTAGGTTTAACCATTTTTTCCATCGTTTTAATTAAGAAGAAATCATCGCCAAAATCAACCCCGGCGGTCGCTTGAGAGTTTTTTTCTCGGGCTAGTCATTTTGATTGGCCCCTTGACATATTCCAGGAGGAAGATATCACATGCTGAAATCCAAGATTTTTTGTTTGGCGTTTTTGTTGAGCCTGGCTTTGGTCGTAGGCTTAGCGGGCCAGTCCCAAGCCCAAAAGCCCGGCGAGGCGGCTGGTTTTGAGGAATTTCCCATTGGCGACGATCAAGATGTGGGCCCACTACACATAGCTGGCGTTTATTTCCAGCCTGTTGACATGATCCCTGAGGGCGCTGGTGGTTTGCCCGCCGCTCAAGCTGACATGCATTTGGAAGCTGACATCTCGGCTAACGAAAATAACAATCTCGGCTATGGGGCCGGGGATTTTGTGCCTAATTTAACCGTTCGTTACAAAGCCCAAAAACAAGGTGGGAAACTTATTGAAGGCGTCTTCATGCCCATGAGCGCTTCCGATGGTCCTCACTATGGCAACAACGTCAAGCTCGATGGGGCTGGCAAGTATAAGATCACTTTTATTATTGAGAATCCAGCCAAGCAGAACTACCTACTCCACATCGATAAGACTACTGGCGTGGAAGGCCGTTTCTGGGATAAGCCCATTGAGGTCTCCTGGGATTTCGATTTCGTGCCTCGCAAGTGGTAATTCGCGTCTAGCTAGGGATCTTTTTTTAGGATCCCTGGCTCTTCCCTTAAAGGCCGAATTCCCAAAAAAACATTGTTTTTTTGGGAAACGGCCTTTAAGGTTTTTATTGTTCCGGACAAATTATCGCGATGCTTTTGTATTTTTTGAATGTTTTGGATAACACTTGGCCCATGGCTGTGGCTTTGGCCCTTATTTTTACCGTTTTCATTGGTTTAAGGGAGTTCGACCGAGGCCGCGGTTATCGCCGAATGGTTTGGCTTGGCTTATTGGTGGGGTTTTTGGCGGCCCTAACTTTAACCATTTTAAGGCGTCAAACCGGCTGGGTGGTCAGGGAGTTTTATGATCTAGGCGTTTTGTGGCCCTTGACCTTGGCCCTCATTGGCTGGGTCTTGGCCTATCCCTCGCCTGAAAGTCGCTTGACTGTCTCTAGTCCCATAACTTTATATTTAGGGGCGATACAGGTCGCTTTGTGGACGGCCATGGGTCTCCCGAACCTCTTTCTCTACCCTTTGGATTTTGGGGTGGGCTTAGACTCGGTTTTTAATATTGAGTATTTAGCCAAGGTCACCGGTTATAGCTTAGGGATAATTTTAATAGTTATCCTAGCTTTTGGCTTGGCCTCCCAAGCCCAAGCCACCCCTAAAAAGCTTTTGCGCGGTTTTTTGTTGGCTTCCTTTTTGGTTCTTTTGGCTTTGGTCTTATTAAAAACCGCCCAGATCATGACCGTTAGGGGCCTGCTCCCGCGCTCCAAAAGCTTAACCAGGCTAGTCATCTTTTTTCTGGAACGAGAAAATTTCTTCCTTTACGCGGAAGCTCTCATTTGGGGTTCTTTGGCCTTAATCCAGATGATTCTCTCTCGGTTGACCAAACCTCTGGGGGGCAATCCCGCCTTGATTCGCAAAGCCCGTTATGAGCTGAACAAAAGATTTTCCTTAGGAACCTTAATCGTCATTACCTTAGGGGCCATGTTATGGTCAGTCACGGTTCTTAAAGCTTATCATAGCCGCGGGCCGCGGATTGACGAGCCTTTGGCGGCTACGGCGGTTAATGGCCGGATTGAGATGGATCTAAACGTCGTGGGCGATGGCCAGCTCCACCGTCGCTCCTTTGTCACCCTGAATGGGACAGTCGTTCGCTTCATCGTGATTCGCAAAAGCGACACCGCTTATGGGGTGGGCTTGGACGCTTGCGACATCTGCGGCCCAACTGGTTATTATCAAAGGGGCGATCAGGTTATCTGTAAGCTGTGCGACGTGGTCATGAATAAGGTGACCATCGGCTTTCCAGGCGGTTGTAATCCCGTGCCCTTGGATTTTAAGCTTGAGCCGGGCAAACTAATAGTTGACGTCAAAAACCTAGAAAGGGAAAAGCGGCGCTTTGAGTAGCCTTGGTCTTAGGGCCAAGACAGAGGCTGGATTATGATCTGTAAGATGGCTTTGGGGGCTTTGGGTCGCCAAAAAAGGAAAAACCGCTTAATCGCTTTAACCGTGGGTTTAGGGGTTTCTCTAGCCGCGGCGATGCTGGGCGTCATGTTTGACGTGGGCGATAAAGTTAACCAAGAGCTCAAATCTTACGGGGCCAATCTCAACATTGTGCCGCGTGGATCGTCCATGCTTTCGGAGATGTACCTTTTGGAAGACGTCCCAGAATCCGAGGCGGCCATCGATTCAGCCGAATCCTCGGCTCCCGAAAATTTTATACCCGAAAGTGAATTGTATAAAATTAAAATGATCTTTTGGGCCTATAATATTGTGGATTTCGCGCCTTATTTAACTACGCCCACAAAAATTGGCGATAAAAAAGTTTTATTGACCGGAACCTGGTTTAATAAGCATTTGGAACTGCCTACTGGCGACAAGGTGGATACTGGCATGACCGCCTTAAAATCCTGGTGGAAACTGGAGGGCTCGCCTGGCGACGATAGCGATTTAACCGGGGTTTTGGTCGGGCGCGCTATAGCCAAAGACCTTAATCTGAAACCAGGGGCGACCTTTAAAGTCACGGCTAGCGGCCAAACCAAGGACTTAAAAGTCCGAGCCGTTTTTGACAGCGGCGGGCCTGACGACGAACGCGTATTCGCTCCCTTGGCCTTAGCCCAGGAGCTAGGCGGCCAACCCGGCTTAGTGGAAAGGGTGGAGGTCTCGGCTTTGACTACCCCCGAAAACGAGTTGGCTCGGCGGGCCTCTTTAAATCCAGGCAGTTTGTCGCGTATCGAATGGGACACCTGGTACTGCAC
>JAISWW010000019.1 GCA_031270705.1 Deltaproteobacteria bacterium | reverse complement strand
GCCTTGGCCCGGGGGACTTAAACCATCCCTCGGGCTATTTTTATTATAGGCGTGACTAAAAAAAAGTCAAGCTTTGCCCTAGCGCTTCACTCAAGATTTTTCCTAATATTAAGGCATATTCAGCAAAAAAGGGTCAAAATATACGTATTATTAAAACTAAGTAATTTAAACACCTATAATTATGTTATTCTAATGAGTGGATTTTTAGCTCGCTGACCTAGTTTTTATTCGTCGCCATGGCCGCCAAAGCGCTTTACCGCGAGGCGAAACAGGTTGAAGCTGGCGGCGGAGATTAGGGCCACCATTGGTAAGGCCACATTATTCCTTAGGGAACTAACTTACTCAGTTTCTTGGCGCCCTAAATAATTTTAATATGACGCTGGTGGCAAGTAGCCTCTGGTTCGTGTTAGCGCCTAACCAACGAATGGGCGCCATTTGGCTGAAAAGACTATAGCGAGAAGACTGGCAATGATGACGACTTTTTTTTTTGCGGTGACAGGAAGCGCGGAAAAACCTACCAGCAAAAAAAGATAAACCGGATTTTTAAGAGGGTCGAGTCAAGAAATAGGGAGAGCGAGGTTCAGATGGTATTTGCGATAAGAATTTGCTAAAATACTTGACAAGGCGCCTCCTAGAAAGGAGGGCCTCTTTAGCCGGTAGCGTTTTAGGCTATATTGTTATCAAGTATTTTACTCGCTAACTAATTAAATGCCCCTATAGGAACTTAGTATTCCTGTAGGGGCCAAATCTAATAAAAAAGGGGTGCCTTGGCCCGGGGGACTTCGCCTTCCCTCAGGCTATTCTTATTATAGGCGTGACTAAAAAAAAGTCAAGCTTTGCCCTAGCGCTTTACTCAAAATTTTTCCTAAAAATTAAGACATATTCAGCAAAAAACGAGTAAAAATATACGTATTATTAAAACTAAGTAGTTTAAACGCCTATAATTAGGTTGTTCTAATGAGCTGATCTTTAGCTCGCTGACCTAGTTTTTATTCGTCGCCATGGCCACCAAAGAGCGTTACCGCGAGGAGAAACAGGCCGCTGAGGCTGGCGGCGGAGATTAGCCCCACCATGGGCAAGGCCACGCTGTTCCTTAGGCCGCTAACTGACTCCCTTTCTTAGCGACCTAAATAATTTTGATATGACGCTGGAGGCAAGTAGCCTCTGGTTTGTGTAACCGGCTAACAAACGAAGGGGCGCTATTTCGCCGAAAAGACTATAGCGAGAAGACTGGCAATGATTACGACTTCTTTTCTCGCGGTGACAGGAAGCGCGGGAAAACCTACCAGGCAAAAAAAGATAAACCGGATTTTTTAGCAAGTCGAGTCAAAAAATTAGAAGAGCGAGGTTCAGATGGTATTTGCGATAAGAATTTGTTAAAATACTTGACAAGGCGCCTCCTAGAAAGGAGGGCCTCTATGGATCTTTTGTTCCTAAAAAAACGCGCTGGCTTCCTTGGTTGGTAACGTTTGGGCGTATATTGTTATCAGAGCTTTTCCTATTAACTAAAAAACCCCTATAGGAAACAGAGTTCCTATAGGGGCCACTTCAAACTTCTAAGGCAAGAAGGTCTGAAGTGCTTCAAAACCCGAACTCTTTTTTATTATAGGAACGTCCAAAAAAAAGTCAAGCTTTACCCTAAGCGCTTCACTCAAAAATTTTCCTAAAAATTAAGACGTATTTAACAAAAAAACTGATAAAAATTTAATTATTATTAAAACTAAGTAATTTAAACGCCTATATTTAGGTTGTTTTAATGAGAGGATCTGTGGCTCGCTAACCTGGTTTTATATTTGTCGTCATGGCCGCCAAAGAGAGTTACCGCGAGGAAAAATAACCCGCTCGCTGGCGACGGAGATTAGGGGCGCCATGGGTAAAGGCGCCAGGTCTTGGCCAAAGTTTATAACCCTCCCCTCGGCAAAATGTCGCCTCCCCTCTATGAAGAGGAGCTCCCGAAGAGCTTCTCGCGGTAAGAAATGGCTTAGCTCCTAGAGTCGCCAATGACTGATGGGCATGGGGGCTAGGACAAAAACAGGAAAAACCCATAACAGCGCGGGTAGCCCTCGGAACTCGCCCAGAATAGAATTTGGATTGGCCTTTTCCTCTCCAAGGGGATCAATATATATATAGTTGACGTGAGGAGAGCTAGAGACCGAAACTCCCGCCAAGATAATAAAGAGAGTGTCTGGCCAGTTGGCCAAAATTTTCGCGTGGCCCATCTCCTTTATGTCTTGTTTTGGCTTTCGGATGGCCAGAATTCTGGTTGTTTGGCGGCTAGGGATAATTTTGTTCAGCCTAGATTCTAGGCTTGAAGTTCCCAGTCGGAGCGCTTATGACGAGATTAAGGCGGCCTCTGGATATCACCGCGAGGATTTTTTTAAATATTATTAAAAAGTAAATATTATTTTTTATACAATTTTGTTTAATTTTTTAACAGCTATTATCATTAAAATAGTTATATTTATCTAAATTATTGTTTATAAAAATTCATTAAATATTCCATATATGTCAAAATTTTAAGTCTGGCTTTCTTTGGCGGCCCTGGCAACTATCGAAGACGAAGTTTAAAAACTGAAAATATTCGGCCAAAGCCGCGAAACAATTTGGAAATGGGCCAAGCGCCCGTAAAGGGCATGACGGTGGATAGTAGCCTCTAGACAAGTTTGGCGCCTAAAACTTAAAGATGAGTTTCTTAGAAGACTTGCCTATGAAAAATTATCAAAAAAGGGCAAAATATAAATACTAAATGATGAAGCGGGTACTTGAGCCGCCAAAGGCCGAACGGCGAGTCTAGCGTGGTGGGGGAAGGATCGAGGCGACGTCGGCCTTTACCCGAAATTTTTAGCTTGTTTCAAGAATAGGTTTTGGTTTATTTTGGCTAAAGCCTAAACAATTAATCGAGCGGAAAAACGTTGTGAGCTTGAGCCGCTTTAGGCCTTATAAGGGGTATTAACGGGTATTTTATGATTATTTCTTGTAGCCGCCGAACCGACATTCCCGCCTTTTACGCTAACTGGTTGGTCAACCGCTTAAAAGCTGGTTACGTCCTGGTTCCCAATCCTTTTAATCGCCGAAAAGTAACTGAGCTCATTTTAACGCCTGAGACAGTCGATTGCTTGGTATTTTGGACAAAAAACCCAGAGTCTTTGGCCCAGCGTTTGCCTGAGATTCAGGATATGGGTTTTCGATTCTACATCCTCTTTACCCTGAACCCCTACGGCTCAGATTTAGAGCCTGGCCTACCCCCCAAAAAGAGCCTAATTAAGCTTTTTGAGACCTTAAGTCAAACGTATGGCCCCGCGACTGTAGACTGGCGTTATGACCCAATTATAATTGATGAAGAGCGCCCGGTTAAGTATCATTTGGAGCGATTGGCCCATTTTGGCGAAATTTTGGCCCCCAGAACTACTCGGCTCATTTTTAGTTTTGTGGACAATTATCGGCATTTAAAACCTCTTGGGACTGGAACCGCGGAGGAATGGTTGGCTTTGGCCGAGGGGCTAGGGAATTTAAGTCAGAAGTGGGGGTTGCCGGTTTACTCCTGCGCCGAGACTTTCGATTTAGGGCGTTTTGGTTTGCGGCCTGGAACCTGCGTGGATCGAGCCAAAATTGAGGCCTTGATTGGGCGCTCCTTAAATATCAAAAAAGATCCGGGCCAGCGTGATGATTGTCAGTGTTATGAAAGCTTCGACATTGGGCTCTATAACACTTGTGGCCATCTCTGCGTCTATTGCTACGCCACTCACAACCATAGGCAAGCCGTTAGGGCGACGGTGGAGCATGATCCTAATTGGCCAATTTTAACCGGGACTTTAAAAGGCGACGAAGAAATTTATAGACACCCCAAACAAAAAGGCCTCTGTCTTTAAATTTTAAGCGATTTTTATTTAAATTTTAGGCTATAATTTTAACTTCCGTTCGCTTAGGGCGGGGGACAAAACATCCATTTTCTCAAAAAACACCCAAAAGTTATCAAGTGGCGCTAATATATTGGCCAAGGTAGGCAAAAGTGAGGTTTGAGTCAAACGTTAGATCCAGTTTTCAACCTTCAAATGAGAGACGCCCTCAAACTCTTGGGCGCTATTAGCAACCACCGGCGGTTCCGCGGCCAAGGTCTCGGGCCGTGATCCAAAAATAATTATTTCCGATGGGTGGCCCACGCTTTTTTAGGTCAACGCGTATTTCTCCCTAAACTTTTCCGCGTTTCGGTCGCGTAGCCAGAACCGGCGCCTGACTCGCTAACTCCGCCAATAGCTTCAGCGCCCGTTGAGGGTCTTGGCTTTTGGCCGCGCCATAAAGCGTCTACCCCCAAGCGCTAACGGAAATAAATTAGGGCTCGATACTTATAACTAGCCCCTGACTTGTGGCGGCTCTTGCCCCCGATCCTGAAGGAAATCGTCCGGCAGGGCGCATAGCAATTCAAATGCGCGGGCCATATTTACTTCCGGCTCACGCAATACTATCTCCCGGCCCCGGCGAAAAATTTCCACTTCCTGGCTGTTGATCCTAAATTCCTTGGGTAGCCTGATGGCTTGACTTTTGCCTAATTGGAAAACGCGCGCTTTAGTCATGTTGGGCTCCTTTCGCGAGTGTCGTCTTTACTACAAATATATATGATCCCCCTTTTTTGAAGTCAAGATAAAATGTCAGCGCTCAGGTGGTCGATAGCGGCGGCTTAAGCTGTCGCCAAGCCGAAAAGTCGGTTATTCGCTATCAGTCTGGGCCCTTTCCATCAGGTGGTTGGGAGTTGGGAGCGGATCCCTAACGCTGGAGATCAGTAGAGACGGATAAAAAGAACAACTTTTGTGACAGGCCTAGCCAGGCTTATCTCTGGCTCGGGAATTGACGCTGTAGCCAATAAAAACCATGGTTAGGGTGACTTAAACAAGTTAAGTCTCTTCACCGGGGCTAAAGGATGGTTCTTGACACACTCCCACGGTTAAAACCGTGGGATTCTGGGATCAACGGAGACTGCTGGTCGAAACCAGTCTTGCGTCTCCTCCTCCAAGAGTCGATGCCCCGACTCTTTGAATATTA
>JAISWW010000085.1 GCA_031270705.1 Deltaproteobacteria bacterium | reverse complement strand
CTCGGGGATCTTGATATATTTGGCCAATTTCGTTTTTTTATGGCCCCCAGAGTCTTTTAAAGAGTAGCCTTCCACGGAAATATAGGCGTCAAAAGCTTGGGGCAAGTAATAGAGCGTAGTCGTTAGGTAACTAGCTCCATCGGGATTTTTTTCTTCTTTGGCTTCAATAATTGGCCCAATTTGGCCTTTTTTGATACCCTCAAAAATCGAGTCAGTCGGTATTTTGCCTGGCAAGGCTATGGGCGTGGAGAGCTTAAAGCTAGGATACCAACGATTCAGCCTTTCGGCGAAAGGTGGTTTAGCCCACTGGCCATAAGAGCGAGATGAGACAATAAAAAAGATTAGCGCCTCAAAAGCCCAGACCCCGTAAAGATAGATACCGCTGACCACGGCCTTCTCCACGCTCCATAAACCCATAGGCCCGATAAACTTCATTTGTTTCAATAAGCCCAAAGGATCTAAGGCTTGACTAAACAGCTGGCCCAAGGTCACGCTCGACTCGAGCGTGATCACGCTCCTCCAGCCAATATTGAGAGTTCCTTGGCCAGAAATGTTGGAGACCAAAACGCCCCAGGCCACCCAGGAAAAATAAAAGCCTGGGATGGCCCCAACAGCCCCCAGCATGTTGGCCAGCTGAGGGCTGCGGATTTTGCTTTGGCGGATAGTCCACCGCCCGCTTAAGGCGGTCAGTTTCGCGAAAATTAAAGGCAAAAATAGCCCTAAATAGACAATCGGGCAATACCATAAACTTAAGGCGTAAGGTATCGCCAAGAACATGGAAAAAATCGCCGTTCCTAGGGGAACCAGTAATATTCCCTTGCTGTCAAAATAACCCGAAGGTCGGTAAGCGTTGTTCATAAAGATATGTCCATTCTGAGACTAATAACCGCCAAAAAATCCTTAAAACTTAAGGTTTGGCCGCCATTTCTTTCCTAGGAATGGCTCCCGCGTCGGTATTGCGAGCGGTCAGCTCGTTAGCCTTTTCGGCGATGGAGTCTTTAGCCTCTAAAACCTTGCTACCCACCGCGTCCTTGGCGTCTTTCAGAAAATCATAAGATTCGCCAAAAGCCTTCGTCACCGCTTGGTCAAGAACCTTACGATCGATGGAGCGCCAATCACCTCCAGCGGGGATCTTAGTGCCTATGCTACGCAAGAAGTCCGTGAATTTAGCCGAGGTCAATTCCGCCGCCTTGCCAGCCTCCACCAGCTTGACCTGGCCGTCGCGAGCCATGGAGAGGACTTTGCCTTCCACGACGTTGAGCTTGGAACTCCCATCATCGGTCACGTCCATGGAGAACTTGGTGCCCCGAACCGCGGAAATAATTAAAGGCGAGGCGAGACGCATTTCTTGGCCAGGAACCACCTGAACCTCGGCTTTGCCTAAATTGATCCTAAACTGAGGGGCCAATTTTTCCGACTCTTGGGCTTTGGCCTCGCGCGCCAAAACTGGGCGATCCTCCAAAAAGGGCTTGGACTCAACTTTGACCATGCCCTCATAAAGAATGACGGCGCCCTCTTGAGCGGTTATCTGGATGCGGCCATCTTCAGAAAAAATCCGAATGTCGCTACCGCCTTCCATTTTAATGGTTTGGCCTGGCAAGAGAGCCTCGACTTTTTTCGTCGATGTTTGGCCGTTAGCGAGCTCAGGCTTGACACTAATGGCCAATGGATTGGCTAAGGCGCCGTCATCGGCGCTCTTGGCTGGGCTAGACTGACTGAAAGCTATCCCCGGCCAAGCCAAAATCATAGCCAATAAAAAGGCTAAGGCCAAAGAAGGCCTCTTCGTCGCGGAGAATATCGTCCGAAACGGAATTATTAAACAACGGGCCATTATCTCGCCCCCTAAAATCGGCTAAGCCGAGGTTTTTATAAAATAGCTAGTTAACTAAAAAGTAGACTAGGAAACCAGAACCAAAAGCCAACTGGTATATCACATATAATATCAATATATTCTGCTATTTTTTAACCAATTTAAACATTTTATAGTTATCGACTGGCTAGCTATACTTACCAATATAAAATAAACTGAGCCAAAAATCAAATCACTTTTGGGAACGCTTAAGCTTCCCCCTAAAAGGGCTTGAGGGGCCAAAAATTAAGCGTTTATGAGGAAATTAGGCGATTCGTTAGGGAGGCGGCTTAGATTTGGAGCCGAACTTTGGCTAAAAGAAGGTTATGGCTGAGTAGGATCTTGTCCCATAGCCCCCTATCCCGTACTTATGGCCCAGCGGTTAGGCCAAAATTAGACGAGTTCCCGATGGCTCTCCCAGTAGCGCATGGCTTGGATGGTCTTCTCTATGAGCTGATCCAAGTCCCAGCCCAACATGGCCGCGCCATTATTTATCACGTCGCGGGAGCAACCAGCCGCGAAATTAAGCGTTTTAAACTTTTTCTTGACTGATTTTGTCTCCAGATCCGCGACGCTTTTGGAAGGCCGCATTAAAGCCACGGCCCAGACTAGGCCGGTTAGCTCATCGGTGGCGTAGAGGATCTTTTCCATCAAATGCTCGGGCTTTACGTCCACGGTGAGATTGTAGCCATGGCTAACCACCGCCTTGATGACATCTTCCCCGATATTATTGGCCCGCAATAACTCCGGGGCTTTCAAGCAATGCTCCTTAGGATATTCCTCAAAATCAATGTCGTGCAATAACCCAACCACGGCCCAATAGTCCTTTTCCTCAGAGCACCCCTCCGTTTCGGCGAACCAACGCATGACTTTAGAGACTGTCTCGGCGTGTTGCAAATGAAAGGGCTCCTGGTTATAGCGCTTAAAAATCGCCCAGGCTTGCCGCTCATCAACTGTTGTTCTCATTGTGAATCTCCGGAGGGGTCAATCGCTTAAGGCTATAACTCGCTCGCCTTAAAGCGAGATAAGGATTTAAAAATAATCGCGCAAGTTGCGGGTAGCGAATTTTAATCCGCGAGTTGGTTGGGATTCGCGCTTTCGAGGTTATGGGCGTCTTGATCTATTGGTTGATCAAGCGCTTTGTCAAGTTTTTTGTCTATTGTTTCGCGCGGGGCCTTAGCCAAAGAGTCCTCTTGACTCTCGAGCCTCGCGTTATTCAGTCCCGGATCGTTCAACTCCTCAACATTTAGCTCAGGGGCATTCAACCAAGTCGCTTCCGCCAGAGGGTAACCCTGGCTAGGCTCGCCCAGAGACCGCGGGCTCGCTGGAGCGCCTGGGCAATCATGGGCCGGTTCTGTCTTGGCCTTTGGCTCCGGGGTCGCGGCGGGAGCGACTACCGTATCTTTTGGATCTAAAGCGTTTAGATCTAGAGCGTCCTTAATTAAGGCTTTAATAGGTTTGGCCAAATTTTTAGCCGGCTGATCCAACTGTTTGATAACCGCGACTTCTTCTTTGAGGGAATTGGCCATATTTAGCCACCAAAGACGAAATTGCCGATAAGCGCGGCCCAAAAACCTAGCCGTCTCTGGCCAACGATCGGGTTTGACAACCAAAACCGCGACCAAAATTACCATGACGATTTCCGTCCAACCCACGCCAAAGCCCATGGTTACCCCTAGCCCAATCGCCTCCTTAGGCCTATCGCCAAAAGCCCTATCGCCAAAACAAATGGCCCGCCATAAATAATGAGCGGCTGGCCAATTGGCGAAAAAACTTTCTTCAGCTCCCTTAAGCCCCCAAATTGTCCTTCTGGCCGAAAACCCTTAAAATCCGAGCCGCCGCGCAAGCCGCTCCGTAACCATTGTCAATATTCATAACCGTAACGCCCGGAGCGCAACTTAAAAGCATGCTCGATAAGGCGCTCATGCCCCCGCGGGCTAGGCCATAACCCACCGAGGTGGGCACGGCTATGACTGGACAAGGCGTGAGGCCCCCTAAAACCGAGGCCAAGGCCGCGTCCAGGCCAGCCACCACTATGATGACTTGCCGCTTATTAATCTCTTCCAATTTATCGGTTAAGCGCCATAAACCCGCGACCCCAGAATCCTCATACATGGCGTATTGGTAGCCTAAAAAACCTAAGGTGCGCCCCGCTTCCCTGGCCACCGGAGCGTCGGCCGAGCCAGCCGAGACCACGGCGACGCTGGCTTTTAAGCCTTGGTCGCTTTGGGTTTGGGCGTAGGCGGTGCGCGAAATAGAATCAAAGTCGTATTTTTGACGCAGGGTCAAAGGAGCTTTTTCAAAAATTTCTTCTTCTAAACGAGTAAAAAGAACGGGTTGATCTTGAAAGCGCTCTAAGAGATCTAAAAGGATGGGCCAAGGCTTGCCCAGACAAAAAACCGCCTCAGGCAAACCTATGCGTTTATCGCGACCATGATCAAACAAAACACCGGCCGAGGATTCTTTGTCCATTACGCGTCCAGTTCTTCTTACGCCCGCGGGCTAATTTCGCCTAAGGTTTGGAGAGCTTAAGCCAAAAAAAAACCGCGCCCTATTTGGTTGGCTAAAAATCCAGATTCGGGTACAAGGGAAACTTTTTGGTAAAATCTTCCACTCGCTGCCGGATCTTGCTTAAGCGAGCGTCATCTTCGTGATGGCGCAAAGCCTCAATAATATAATCCGCCACCACGTCCATGTCTTTTTCCACTAAGCCGCGAGTGGTTAAGGCGGCCGTCCCCAAACGCAAGCCAGAGGTGACCGCGTAACTTTGCCGATCAAAAGGAATGGCGTTTTTGTTGGCCGTGACCCCAGCTTTATCCAGGGCTTTTTCGGCGGCTTGCCCCGTTAATTTTTTGGAGCGCAGATCCACTAAGATGAGGTGCGTGTCCGTGCCGCCCGAGACCAGCCGATAGCCCGCGTCAATGAGATGGGTGGCTAAGCGCTGGGAGTTTTTGACGATCTGGCGCTGGTAGTCGATAAAGTCAGGCTCCAAAGCTTCGGCCAAAGCCGCGGCTTTGGCGGCCACAATATGCATTAAGGGCCCGCCCTGAATGCCGGGGAAGATCTGCTCGTCTATGGCTTTGGCCAGGGACTTGCGGCACAAAATCATGCCCCCGCGCGGCCCTCTTAAGGTCTTGTGGGTGGTGGTGGTGACAATATCCGCTAAAGGGACGGGCGAGGGAAAAAGGCCCGCGGCCACTAAGCCGGCGAAATGGGCCATGTCCACCATTAAATAGGCTTTGACGCGATCAGCCGCCTCGCGAAACTTATTAAAATCAATAATCCGGGGGTAAGCCGACCCGCCCGCGATAATTAATTTAGGTCTCGTCGCCTCGGCTTTGGCCAAAAGATCGTCGTAATCAATCAGCTCAGTATCCTCGCGCACCCCATAAAAACTAGTTTTATAAAGCTGGCCCGAAAAACTGACCGGCGCCCCATGAGTCAAATGACCGCCATGAGCCAGATTCATGCCCAAAATGGTCTCTCCGGGCTTTAAAACCGAAAAAAAAGCGGCCATATTGGCTGAAGATCCACAATGGGGCTGAACGTTAACGTGCTCGCAACCAAAAAGCTTCTTGGCCCTAGCTTGGCAGAGCGACTCCAACTCGTCGGCCCACTCGCAACCACCATAGTAACGGTTATCCGGGTAACCCTCGGAATACTTGTTAGTGAAAACCGATCCCCCAAACCGCAACACCGCCTCGGAAACAAAATTTTCCGAGGCGATCATTTCTAACTTCGAGCGCTGACGATTCAGCTCGTGGCGCAGTATGGCCGTCAGCTGGGGATCTGGACAATGATCATCTTTGGGCGACATGCGAAAAATCCTGGATAAAACCCCAAACAGGTCGAATTTTAATCAATTATCTGGGCGATAAATCAATTAAATAGAGACAAGCGGCCTTGATGGCGACCGCCCTCAAATGGCGTGGTCAAAAAAACTTCCAATATGGCTAGGGCCAAATCCGGGCCGATCAGTCTTTGGCCTAAGGTCAGAATGTTGGCGTCATTGTGGGCCCGAGCGAATCGAGCCATAATCTCGTTGGAGCAGTTGACGGCCCGAATGGAGCGAAAGCGATTGGAGGCCATGGCCATGCCAATGCCCGTGCCACAAATGAGGATGCCATAACCACATTCCTTGTTTTGCACCAGTTGGGCCACTTCGGCGGCTAAAAGGGGATAATCCACGCGCTCGGTGCCTTCCGGGGCCCCGGCGTCCAAATATTGAAAACCCAAACGAATCAGTTGATCCCTAATTAGCGGCTTTAACTCCAAACCCGCGTGATCAGCCCCTATGGCCACTTTAATGATTTCAGCTGACATAATTTACCTACCTCTTCTGGGAACCAAGACTATTGGTCTTTGACCCAAGCGTAACTATCGCCTTCCACGGCTTTAACCTGACCAAGGCCCGGAAAGGGCAAATGAGCCCCAGCCACCAAATAACCGGCCTCCGCGGCCTTTTTTAAGATCAGAGCTCTGGTCGCCGCCGCCGCTTGGGGATCCACGTCATAGCTGACGGTGGTTTGCGGCCGAGCGAATTGGACTAAATACGCGTGGACAATATCGCCCCATAAAAGCAAAGACTGGGAGCCGCCCGCCGCGAAGACAAAACCCGAATGACCCGGGGTATGGCCATAAAGAGCCATGGTCGTAAGGCCTGGCTTTATGGTCTGGCCTGGCTCAAAAGTCTGGAAGCGCTTGGCCTTCCGATAAGGAGCCAATCGCGACTCCACGTTTTGGGCTTGGCGGCCAGTCTCCCGCCGCCAATAGCGATCTTCATTTTTATCGGCCCAAATTGTGGCCTCTGGAAACAAAGATTTGCCGCCCGCGAGTAGGCCATTGATATGATCGCCATGAAAATGGGTCAACAAAACGTCCGTGACGTCGGCTGGGCTAAAACCCGCCTCTTTTAAGCCGCTGACCAAGGAGTCGTTATCGCCGAGCCCCGTGTCCACCAAAAATAAACCCGAAGGGCTCTTGACCAAAAAGGCGTTGATGTAGCTGGCCAAGGAATTCTGATCCATCTCCGGGCTTTGGCCCACGATTTCGCGAATCTTGTCCGGCGTTAAACCCAAAATAATGGAAAAATCAAGGCGTCCTCGCGCGTCGGATAAAGCGTAAATTTCCAGATCGCCCAAGACTTTTTTATAAACCACCGCCGAGATAGAGCCAGCGGGTTTTTCCGCGGCTAAGCCAGAAACCGCGACCAGTCCCAAGGCCACGATCAAGAGGAGGGCCCCCAAAAGCCCCAGGCGTTTTTTATTTTCGAGCGTTTTAGTCGACATAAAGAACCTCCTTGATTTGAACAGGGCTTAAAATCACGAAATTTAAAGGCGTTTTAGACGGTCAGGCCAAGCCAAGCGTAAGTTGGCCGCGGTTTTGGGCTTAAGGCTTTTATCCGCCCTAAACCCGGAAATGGCGCGTGGGCCCCGGCCACCAAATAATTGGCCCGGGCCGCGAGTTGATAGATTTGGGCTCGGGTTTGGGCCGCTTGAGCCGGATCCACGTCAAAGGTGACCGTGACCTCGGGCCGGGAGAATTGAATGGCCGCCACGTGCGCCACATCGCCAAAAAACAAAACCCGCCTCTCGCCCTCGCCCAACAGAAAGCCCACATGGCCTGGGGTGTGGCCATATAATTCTATAGTCTCAAGGCCAGGTTTTAAGGTTTGGCCAGCCCCGAAAGTCCGAGCCGAGCCTTTTTGTAAATAGGGATTCAGTTTGGCCATGACCGTCCTCGCTCGCTCGTCCGAGGTCTCTTCCGCTTTTTGGCGCCAATAGGCCAATTCCTGGGCTTCCACCCAAACCGTGGCCCCGGGAAAGAGAATCTCCTGGCCGGCCAAGAGGCCATTAACGTGATCGCGGTGGAGGTGAGTCAATAGGACGTCCGTCACCTCCTCGGGTTTTAGGCCAGCCAGCTCTAAGCCGTCCGCCAAAACCCGCCCCTCCCCTAGGCCGGTGTCCACAACTATAAGAACATTGGGCCTTTTGACCACAAAAGCGTTTAAGCTTCTGGCCAAGGTTTGGTCTTCGGCGTTGGCCAAAGAGCCAGTTAAAGCCACAATTTCTTCGGGAGCCAAATCCTTTAAAACCGCAAAAGAAAAACGCCCTGCCGCGTCCGCCAGAGCCCAGATGACCATATCCCCATAAGCTAGCCGATAAACGCCCGCCCCCAAAAATTGGCCTGACATGTTTCGCCGCCTCTACTCTAGCCCATATAAGCCGGGCTATTCTCTCAAATTACCTCAATAAGCTACTCCCAGGCCCCCGCCGCGCCAAATATCAAGACCCCATTAGTGCCGCCAAAGCCAAAAGAATCGCTCATGGCCGCCCGGAGAGAGGCTGTCCGGGCTTGGTTGGGCACGTGGTCCAGCTGACATCGCGGATCAGGGTTAGTGAGATTAATGGTTGGCGGTATGATCCCCCTTTGGAGGGCCAAAACCGAAAAAGCCGCCTCCACTCCTCCCGCGGCCCCTAAAAGGTGGCCGGTCATGGATTTGGTGGAGCTGACCGGAATTTTATCGGCTAAATCGCCAAAAACCGTCCGAATGGCCTTGGTCTCCACGACATCGTTGAGATCCGTGCTGGTGCCATGGGCGTTGATGTAGCCAATGTCGGATTTGGCTAGGCCTCGAGAGCTAGCGTCCTCCAGAGCCGCGGAAATGGCTAAAATGGCTCCTTGGGCGTCTTCCGGGGGAGCGGTGTAATGGTAAGCGTCGCAACTGGCCCCAAAGCCTAAAACCTCGGCGTAAATCTTGGCTCCCCGGTTTTGGGCCCTCGACCACTCTTCCAAGACCAAAACCCCCGCGCCCTCGCCCACGACAAAGCCGTCGCGACCCAAGTCAAAAGGCCGACTAGCCAAGGTGGGCTCGTCATTGCGGGTGGACAAGGCCTTTAAGGAATTAAAGCCGGCCAAGGCCAAAGGGGTAATGACCGCCTCGGCTCCGCCGCAAACCATAACCTCGTAGCCATAGTCGCGAATCAGTTGAAAAGCCTGCCCCACCGCGTGCGTCCCAGCGGCGCAGGCGGTGGCCGTTAAGTAATTTGGGCCCCGGAGACCCAATTCTATGGCGATAATCCCGCAGGACATATTGCCAATCATCATGGGAATAAAAAAAGGGCTCACGCGATCGGCGCGACCAGCGACAATGAGCTCGTGGTTAGCCTCAATGGTTCTTAAGCCCCCGAGACCGCAACCCATGACGCAACCAGCCCGCGGCGACAAGGCCGCGTCAACGATCAAGCCGCTATCATTAAAGGCCATTTTGGCGGCGGCCACGGCGAATTGGATAAATAAATCCATGCGCCGGGCCACTTTTTTGTCAATATAAAGCTCCGGGACGAAACCTTTGACCTCAGCGGCTATTTTGGTTTTCGTGACCGAAGCGTCATAGCGAGTTATGGGCCCAATGCCACATTGGCCAGCGACAATTGCTGACCAGGTTGATTCAACGTCCAACCCGACCGGCGTTACCAGGCCCAAACCAGTCACGGCCACCCTTCTGGGGTTGGAGCTCGGCACGTCAATCGTCCTAATCGGCTTTGGTTTCCGAGGAATTGATAAAATCCACCGAATCCTGGACGGTTTTGATGGCTTGAGCGGCCTCATCATCAATTTTGATGTTGAATTCCTCTTCCATAGCCATGATCAGCTCAACCAGATCCAGGGAATCAGCCCCTAAATCGTCTTGGAAGTGGGACTCCACCTGAATTTCCTGGGGATCCACTTGCAACTGATCGGCCACCACCTTGATGACGCGCTCCAATATGTCAGACATTTGGCACTCCTTGAAAAAGTCAAAAAGAAATCGATCGCCTTCGGGTTGGCCGAATAGCTTTCCTAGCGATCTAATTAAAGGCAAAAAGGCTTCGGCGGGAGCCTAAAAATCCTCGCTCAAAACCACAATGGCTTGAAAACGGGGAAATTACAGGTACATTCCACCGTTAACGTGGATAGTCTGGCCAGTAATGTAACCGCTTTGGTCGGAGGCCAAAAAAGCCACCGCCTCGGCCACGTCTTCGGGCTGGCCTATATAGCCTAGGGGAATCCTGGCCAAAAGAGCGGCCCGCACTTTATCGCTTAAGGCTTTGGTCATGTCGGTCTCAATAAAGCCTGGGGCCACGGTATTGACCGTCACCCCCCGACTGGCCAATTCCAAGGCCAAGCTTTTGGAGAGACCCAATAAGCCAGCTTTGGAGGCGGAATAGTTGGTTTGCCCAGGATTGCCACAAAAAGCCACTACTGAGCTAACGCTAATGATCCGGCCTTTTCTGGCCTTCATCATTATTTTCGCCGCCGCTCGAGCGCAGTTAAAAGCCCCAAAAAGGTTAGCTTCCAAAACCGTGCGCCAATCCTCGTCGGTCAGGCGCACGGCTAAGTTGTCTTTAGCCAAACCAGCGTTATTGACCAAAACGTCGAGCCGACCATATTTGGCGGCGATGGCCTCAATATAGGCCCCGGCTTGGGGATCCTCGGCCCCCCAACACTGGGCCTCGACCGCTTGGGCTTTGTCTTTCAGAGCCTCTAGCGTCTCCTCGAGCCCAGGGGAATTGGGCCGGGAATGGGTGACTATGATCGCCGCGTTTGGCTCGGCCAAACGGGTGGCGATGGCTCGGCCAATGCCCCGAACGCCGCCAGTCACTAAAATGACCCTACCGTAACTCATGTCCTAAATTACCCCAGCTTTTCCAGCTTTTGTCGCGCCATAAATATAAATAAATAGGGACACCATGACCCAGATAAGATCTAAGTCCGAGCTAGTCAGCCATTAAGTTCGTTCGGGGACGGCGATAACTGAGCGACCGCGATAAAAACCGCAACTGGGGCAAACGAAATGGGGCCGAGTGGGCGCCCCACAATGGCGGCAAGTGGCCACCGTGGCCGTTAAAGCGGTATAATGAGTCCGCCTTTTGCGACCTTTCATCTTGGACATTCTTCTTTTGGGCACAGCCATGAGTCATTACCTCATCAATATGTCAACAAACCCAAACTTTTAAAGAGATTTGGGCGTAGTTATTAGGGATCAAAATTTATCGCCAAAAAGGCGGGCGAGCCTAATGTCTAATGGCCCGCGATTGACCGCAAGCGCATAAACCTTCATTTAAGTTAGCCCCGCAATTGAGGCAGAGGCCCAGACAATCGGGTTGGCACAGGACTTTAATGGGCCAGGCCAGCCACAACCGCTCGACCAAAAGGGGAGTCAAATCAAAATGGTTGTCAACCACGTTTATGGTCAGCTCTTGATCCTCATTGGGGATCGTCTCGTTACCCTGCCGCAGATCCACGGACTCCTCAAAATGGTCGCTGAGCTTATGGGGAAAAACCGTTAAACAGCGATGGCAAGCCATCTCGACCATAACCGCGAATTGGCCATGAACTTTAAGGCGTTGGCCATAAAGTCGCAACTTTAAAACGCCGACAAAATCCGAGGCCAACTGAGGCGTCGCCTCAACCAGCGATTCGCCATCTAGCCGCAGGGTCGCTTCCAAATAAGGCGAAAAAGTCGTTGGGGTGAGGGCGAACTCAACCTTGACCCCGACCTCAGGCCAGCGCTCTAAGCTAAATATCAGATTGTCCCTGGTCGCTACCATTTGCCCGGAACCTCCTGTCTCAAGCGCCTTGGAAATAACAAATAATTATCAATTATCTTACTTTAGGGGTCAAGAAAAATATCCTAACCCCCAAAGTGGCCCCCAAATTAGGAGGCGGGCGGCTTTTCCGCGGGCGCTTCCGAGTTGGCTGGCGCTGGCTCGGCGGCTGGCGCGGCGGCTTCCGCGGCTGGGCTAGGACTTGGCGCCGCGCCGGTTGGCTCGGCGGCTTCGCTGGAAGCCGCGCTAGAAGCTGGGGGCGCGGTCTCGGGAGCCGAAGTGGGCTCCGCCGCGGGGCTGGCGACCGGGTTCTGGGCTTCCGGCGCTTTTTCGGGGCTCGCGGGCGTCTCGGCCTGATCGACTGGGGTAGCTACTGGCGTGGCTAGAGGGGTGGCCAGAGGCGCCGCCGGGGCGGGAGCCTCAATGGCTGGCTCGTCGGTGATGGCCGAGCCGCCGCCTAAGCG
>JAISWW010000083.1 GCA_031270705.1 Deltaproteobacteria bacterium | reverse complement strand
TTTATTGACAATCACCGCGTTGTTGGAGAGGCTAAAGACAATATTGACGCTTGGCCCGAAGACAATCGTGTCGCCTGCGGTGGCCGAATTTATAGCGGAATTGAGAGCGTCTCGAGTTGTTCCCCCTGAGACATCCGCCGCCCTCGCCTCGCCCAAGGACAGAGAAAAGGCTAGGACAAAAAATATAGACCAGATTATGTATTTTAGACCTTGGTCGCCCGACCGGTCGAGCGCCCACGCGACGTCTGGCCTTTTAGACAAGACTTGAGGCATAAACAGTTCCTCCCGCATGGCCGAAAACTCTGAAGAGACTATCTAGCGAAGCCATTTTAAGACAAAAAGGTCTTTTTTTAGGAGCTATCAAGTTGATGTTCAGCCTAAGCTCGACTAAAAAATGGCTAAATCAAGTCTAAAGATATCAGAGAAGGCCAAGTAAACAACTGTTTTTAAACAGTTTAAGCAGCCCATTTAAAAAAAAGAATTCGGTCTTGATTTATCGCAATCAATAAGCGTTAGAAAATTATAAAGAGTAAAGAAATATGATAACGTTTAAATCGAATGCCCAAAAATATAAAACGCGTTATCAAACCTACTTATACGAGATGATTTTGGCCTGAAAAAAACGGCGCGGGCTGGGGAGAAATGCCCTGCCTCCCCAGATTTAAAACAGATCTTGCCTCCATTGATTCGGTTAACGCCAATCCCCCCACTCATAACTTCCAGCCAGCGAAGGCTAAAATTTTATGTCAGAATAGGTTCAATTATAGATAAATGATAGGAGCTTAGGGTGGACGGCCACCCGTAATTATTTAAAGAATATATTTTTTTTTGAATAAAATCAAGACTTGCCCTCGGTTTTGTCGGTTTTAATAGGCCACCTTGAGGCGCCAATCTTTTCGGCTTCAATTCTCGGAAAGTTAAGTAATTTCGGGGAGTTAGGGTTTTGAATCCTCAAAATCCCTATACAGCCAAAAGATTAAATAAACCTTAATTATGTTTTTAGTCTTGATTTGATATAATGTAGTTTAATTTTTACATATTAATGTTGCTAGTAATTTCAATTTTTTGTTATAATTAACGTCCTATTATCTTTCCATTTTCTTGAAGGTCAGGTAAAATTTTTTGAAAATTTTTTAGCCATAAAGGCCTAACGAAGCTTCAGATCTGGTTTTTGGTTGATTTTTGGCCTCCCTAACGGGTACTTTAAGAGGGGCGTCAATAGATGGCTTATTGGGAGTGGTGGTCAATTCATGCAGTGGTTCCCCAAAACTATAGATATGGGCCGACTAAAATGGCAGTTTCTGTTCCGAATGATCAGCAACACCTTTTTGTTGGGCGCCATCACCTTAATTTATATAAACGGTCGGGTGCCGATTTATCTGGAGTTTTGGTCCAACGTCGTGGCCATCGCCGTCATCGCCTCTTTTGGCTTCGCGGTTGTCTATTACCAGCTTATGCCCATGATCTTAGGGCCTGGGGTGCAGATTTCGCTCCAGATGCTGGGGGACACGGTCTTAGCCTCGATTTTGACCATATTGACCGGCGGGGTGGAGAGCTCCATCGCCTTTTTGCTAGTGGTCGTGGTCGTTAATAGCTCATTTTTAGGCGGCTTTAAGGTGGCCTTCATCGCGGCCAGCGTCTCCTCTTTGGCCTGGGCGGGCATTGTGGATCTGCATTATTATGGCTACTTGCCAGGCTTAAAGCCTTTAGGGGAGACTATTTCCTCCTCGGAATTAGCTTTAACGATCCTAGTCAATTCTTCGGCGGCTTATTTAGTGGCTATTTTGGGCGGTTATTTATCCTCTCAGTTGGCTATATCTAGCCAAGCCTTACAAACCAGCCAAGCCTCTTATTATCGTCTATCCGAATTAAACGACAGTATTATAAAAAGCATTGACACGGGTTTAATTACCTTGGATAAGCTTGGGCGCGTCCAATCCATTAACCGAGTTGGCTCGGAAATTTTACAAATACCGCCAGAGTTAGCTCAATACCGAGCCTGGTCGCGACTTTTTCCAGAACTCGCGGAAAGTAACCTTTTTGAGAGCAAAAAATATAACCCCAGCGATCGTTTGACCTTTAAGCACATAAGGCCGACTGACCAGAAGGAGCTGATTTTAGAGATCAACGTCATGGATCTGGTGGATAAAGAAAACGAGTCTTGGGGGCGGTTGGTGGCCATTCAGGATCGCACGGCCATCAGTCAAATGCAGGCCGAGATCAAGCGTAACGAGCATATGGCCGCCTTAGGCGAGATGTCGGCTGGTTTAGCCCATGAGATCCGGACGCCTTTGGCTTCTTTGACTGGCTCTTGGAACATGATAAATAATCCGAGTCTCTCCGACGATGACCGTCAGCGACTACTGAAGATCATTGGCCGCGAGATGGATCGCCTGGATACCTTGGTCAATGACTTTTTGGCTTACGCTCGCCCAACCATCGGCGCGCCTCAACCTATTGATCTGAATCAGCTGATAAACGATCAGTTACATGTCTTTCGGAGCTGGAAAGGCGAAGAGGTTTCCATCGCTAAAGATCTGGAGCTCATCCCCAAAGTCTTTTTTGATTATGGCCAATTGACCCAGGTCATTTTTAATCTCCTCCAAAACGCCATTGAGGCGGCGGCGCCTGATCGCCCCTTAAAAATGGTGGTCTCCACCAAGCTCGCCCAAAAACCTGGCGATTATGTGACCTTGACCATCATGGACAACGGCCAGGGCATCCCTGAGGATAAAATCAAAAATATTTTCCAGCCCTTTTATTCCACCAAACCCAAAGGCACAGGTTTGGGTTTGGCCACAGTTTGGGGGCTTATTCACAAAGGCAAAGGCCAGATCTGGGTGTCTTCAGATCAAAAAAACGGCACAATCTTTACCCTAAATTTGCCGGTGGCGAGGGAAACTAATGACTCTACGGCGCTTTGAGCTCAAAACCAGAGCCAAAGAAGGCTTTTACCCCATAACCGAGCTGGTGAGAGCGGCGGTGGCCCAAAGTCAGATCCAAAGTGGCCTAGCGGTGGTTTATTGTCCTCACACCACCGCGGGTTTAACCATCAACGAAAACGCCGATCCTACGGTGCCCCAGGATCTAATATTAGGCTTAGAGGCGGCTTTGCCAGACCATCAAGGCTTTCGGCATTTGGAAGGCAATAGCCAGGCCCATTTAAAGGCCTTGGTCTTAGGCTCAAGCCTACAGATCATAGTAGCCGAAGGCCAACTTCTTTTGGGAACTTGGCAGGGTATTTTTTTTGGGGAATTTGATGGGCCAAGAAATCGGAATTTTTACGTGAAGATTTTAGCTGGTTAAAGAGATTGGGAAAAAGGCCAAACCATACCCAAGCCTTCTGGGAATTTAAAAAACAAAATCAGCCCAGAAAGTCGCGAAAAATAATTTTTAAAAGTAATCTAGTTTAGTCTGGGGTTAAAGCTAAGAAGCTTGACCCCAGTCTATTTGACTTAGCGCTTATTTCAGCGTTTATATCTCAGCGCGCTTTTAATTTTACGCCGCTTTTGGCGGAAGTATTAGTCGCGCTTTTTTTGGCCAAAGTCTTTTTGGTCACGGATTTTTTGGAGCTAGCTTGGCTTTTGGCCTTAGATTTGGCTTGGCTCTTGGTTGAGACTTTAGCTTTAGTTTTGGTCTTGTCGCTGACTTTAGCGGTCAGGTTTTTATCCGCTTGGGTCGCTTTCTTAGCGGTTTGGGTGACCTTCTTGTCCGCTGGGGTCGCCTTAGCCGTTAGGGACGACTTCTTAGTGGCTTGGGTCGCCTTAGCCGTTTGATTGGCTTTCTTAGTGGCCTTTTGCGGGACGTTTATGGTTTGGCCTAACTTAAGTTTATGTCTGTTTCTTAAATTATTGGCCGCCTCCAGTTCCGCGGTGGTAACGCCATATTTCTTCGCTAACCCGACCAAAGTATCCCCAGAGGCGACCTTGATGTTGACGACCGAGCCAGAGGCGCGGGAGCTTTTTTTAGCCTGGGTGGTGGGTTTTTGGCGACTTGAGGCCACTTGAATTTGGCCCCGCTTGGGGTTGGCTTTTTCCAAGGCTAGGCGAGCTTGGTGCCGGGATTGGGCGATCCATTCCGTCTTTAAGCGTTCGGAAATAGAGGTAATGCCTTGGTTGTCAATGACCCGCCGAGCTCCGACAAAATGCTCTTTTCGGCCTCGGCCATTCAAATCGCTCTCAGTAATGGATTTCCCAGTGCGCGGGCTGTGGATATATTTGTTATCGCCAGTATAGATGCCCACATGGGAGTAGCCATAATTAAAGAAAACTAAGTCCCCAGGCCGCAAATCTTCTTTTTCGATGGGGACGCCAGCCGTCATCATGGCCCGAGAGGAGCGGGGCAAGGAAACCCCAAATTGTTTGTAGACCCAGCCCACAAAGCCACTACAGTCAAAACCGGTCTCCGGGGTGTTCCCACCATAACGGTAAGGATTGCCAAGCTGGGAAAAAGCGGTTTTTAGGATGTTATTGACCCTTTTTTGGTTGGCGCTGTAGGGACTGACGGGTTTTGGACGATAAGTGAATTTATTATTATTTTTTTGGGCGCACCCAAAGGAAAAAACTAGTAATAAGGCCAAAATAGGCAAAATAGTCAAAGAAAAAGATCGTCTAAACGTGGAAGTCGAGGCGAAAGAGGCGTGCATCGCGGTTCTCCTAAAAGATTAACCGTCCCCCATATTTAATTCCGCGCCAATTAAGAAAGCGGAAACCTGTTTTGACCTAAAGAGGACAAACTTGGGGGCCTAATGACCAAAGAGCGAAAGACCCAAATGGCCAAAAGGAGGTAAGGCGGCGTTTTTTGGGATAAGCCTGATGGGCGTCTAGAATATAATAATATAATAGATAAGATTAGCCCAGGCTAGCGCGGTCAAACATAAAACCAAATCTCCAGAACAAGACTTAAATGGGCCAGGGCCATGACCGCGGAAACACCCTATTCCCCAAACAGAAAGATCAGTAATTAGCCTAAAAAGTGGCTCTCCAAATAATGTCAATTTTAGGTCAGCTTGTCAAGAAAAAAATATATCTTAAAAAACCTAAATATTTCCTATAGTTAAAGAAAAATCTTGTGTATTTGACGCCAAAACCTTAAGGTAAATTATTTAAATTTTAAAAAAAACTTAAGGCCTTAATCGCCAATAGGGGCTTATTTGTCAATAAAATCCTTTAGATTTAAAAGTTAAAGTTGGCTAAACGCAGTTTATGGCTAGCTTAAGAGGCGACGCGTCCGGCCCCAAAAAGCTGGGCCAAAAGAGTCGTCAAAAAAATCCTCTGGCCGAAAAGAGCCCGCGATTTAATAGAGCCAGAGCTAGCGCTTAATAGAGCCAATGATTTAATAGTTTAGCCGGTCGCTTGACTAACGGGCTCTGTGACCGCTGAGCCAACCCAAGACTCATGGGAAGCGATGTTATTATAATAATTTTAAAATGTCAACTTTTTTGGCCATAAAATATGGATCAAGCCAGGAGTATTTAGTTTCGCTTGGACTAGCCAGATTAAAAGCCTCAAAGGCCAAAATTTATCCTTACTTAAGGTTAAAACCGATCATAAGGCCCGAGGAGACTTGGTTTTTGGAGCCTCTTTCCACTATAGGGGAGTCGGCGGCTGGCCCTGTTAAGCGTTTATATTCCCCAAAGAGCCCTAAATTGATGGATTGGGTCAGGTTATAACTTAAGGTGCCGCCCAATGCCACATGTTTAAAGCCCGCGTCGGCTTGATAGAAATCATAACCAGAGCGAGCCGCTTGTTGGCGCGTGACCCCAAAAAACTTTTGGTTATAGTCCTCGTCCGCGAATAAGGTCGAGAGCTCGGCGGTAAAGTTTAATTTCTCCATTAACTGGCGAGACAAGGCCGCCCCCAACTCCACCGTGAAGCCTTCTTCCGAGCCTAAACCGTGATAGCCATTTAAAAAGAGAGACAGATCGCCTGGGTGGTAGCTAATCATGCCGCCCAAAGCCAAAGCCGCGTCCACGTCTCCCAAGCCCCGCAAACGATCGCTAGCGTCCTCGTCGCGACCGGCCCAGTAGCGGAGGGAAGGGGAGATGGTCCAGGCTTCGTTGTCAATGATCCGTACGCCTAAACCCTTGGACAGGGAGAAAAAGACGCGGTCATAACTGAGCTCCACAACCGGGAGAGCTTTGAGCTCGTTTTTTTTGGCCCCCTCAAACTCTGGAGCCGTCATGATCCCCGCGCCAACGGAAACCTTTAAATTGCTGGCGCTTTGGCCTTCTGGCGGTTCAGCCGTGGCCGCCCGGCGAGCCAATTCCAAGTTTTCCGTCGGTTGAGCGAACAAAATGGAGCTCATTAAGAAGGTCATTAGGCAGGCCAAAAGAAAGGTTAAGGAAATCCTAGCTCTGGGGACGGGGAGAATTATTTTTGGCTGAGGCATGGCGAAATCCTTTATGGCCGCTCATAGTCTGGCCGTTTATAGTCTGGCCATTTATTGTCTGGCTATTTTTTAGGCCCAAGCGTTGAACTTACGGCGTTAGCGATTTTGAGGCCCCGCGAGCTTCAAGCGATTATTGAGGCTTCGATTACAAATTATACTACATTTTCCTAGTCAAATTCCACATTAAACAATTAATCCCTATTAATCTAGGCCCCCCAAGCTAAGGCGGCTTAAGATTATCCCAAAGAGCGAGCGCGTTTTTTATAAAGCCTTATTTACATATTAAAGAAATATTTTGATTATTATAACTATAATTTTGAGATTTTTAGAGATTTGGGCCCGGGGCGAGACAAACTCCATCGGGCCCCAAAAACGTGGCCAAAGAGCGCGAATTTTGGTTTTTTGGGCTTAAAATTTCAGGGCCAGGCGGAAAAAAGGCGTAAACCCGCCGCCTAAGCCTTAGGCGGCGGGAAAAAATTAGGAAGCCCGGCGAAAACCCCGGAAAAAATCCGAGTTTTTCAGTCGACCGTTGGATTTAATGAAGTTTAAGGCCTCATCGGCGGTTTTGGCTTTTAAGGCCTCATCGGCGATGGCCCGCATATCCTCGAAAAAGGACATGCGCAGGAGTCTTTTAACAAAGGGCACAACGCTAAAGGGCATGGAGAGCGTGTCCGCCCCAAAGCCCACCAATAAGGGAGCCGATAAAGCCCCCGCCGCCATGTCCCCACAGACGGAGACCGATAAGCCTAGTTTTTGGCCTGTCTCAATGATGGTTTTGAGCATGCGCAAAATTGAAGGGTGGAAGGGCTGGTAAAGTTCCATGACCTCTGGGTTCCCGCGATCTAGGGCCAAGGTGTACTGGATCAGATCATTGGTGCCAATGGAGAGAAAATCAGCCTCTTTGGCTAGCTCGTCAATTAAGATAACCGCCGCCGGCACCTCAATCATAAGGCCAATCGGCACCTCATCAGCGATTCTATGGCCTTCTTGGGTCAATTCTCTTCTAGTTTGCTCAATTAGCTCTTTGGTTTTTTTGACCTCATCCAAACTGGAGATCATGGGGAGCATAATTCGGGCCTGACCGTGAGCCGAAGCTCTAAAAATAGCCCTTAATTGCGTCCGAAAAACGTCAATGTTTTTGAGGCAAAAGCGGATGGCCCTTAAACCCAAAGCTTGGTTTTGGCTCGCTCCCTCGGTGTGGCTCACGGCTAGGATTTTATCGGCCCCTAAATCCAAAGTCCGAATAGTCACTGGCCGGGGAAAGGCCGAGGCCAAGACCCGGCGATAAACCTCAAAAAGCTCTTCCTCCGAAGGCCACTCGCTCCGGGTCAAATATAAAAACTCCGTCCTGTAAAGGCCTATCCCTTCGCCGCCGTTGGCGATAATGGCTGGGAGCTCCTCCACTAGCTCTAGGTTCCCAAAGACGGCGATCTGGTGATCGTCTAAGGTTATGGCCGGCAGATGGGCGCTCCGCACAATCTCGCGCTGATAATCCTGAATGGTTCTTTGGCTGGTCTGATAAAATTTGGTGGCGTCTTGATCCGGATTCCGGATGATGTGGCCTTCGCGCGAGTCCACTATTAAAGTGTCGCCATCCTGGATGACTTTTAAGATATCCGTGGCTCCCATGACCGTGGGAATGCCAATGGCCTGAGCCACTAAAGCCGCGTGGGAGGTCAGGGAGCCGTTTTCCGTGATGAGGCCCTTGACTTGAGGCGGCAAAGAGGCGATCTCGGCGGGGCTCAGATCGGCGGCCACCAGCACGCAACCCTCCTCAAAGTCGGATTTCTCAATAAGGTCATCCTCGCGCATGGCCATCACCAAGGCTTGGCCTAATTGCTCAATATCGGTTAAACGACTCCGAATGTAAGGATCGTCGACCCGAGCCAAGAGGGCGCAAATCTCTAGAATAGCGTCCTTAACCGCGGCCTCGGCGTTCACGCGATTAATGTGGATCTTTTCTTCCACGGTTTTAATGAGCGTGGGATCGTGGAGCAAAACCGTCAAAGCGTCAAAAACGCTGGCTTGGCTTTGTAACTGGGTCGGGAGGTTCTTTTTGGCCGTGGCGTATTGGCTCTCGGTTTTGGCTTGAGCCAAGCCAAACCGAGCCAATTCTTTTTCAACCATTTGCTGGTCAGTTAGTTTGTAGCGGTGGACGCGGATATTGGTGGCGCTAATTATATGCGCGGGGCCAATGGCGATTCCCTGTCCCACGCCAATCCCTTTGAAAACAGCCCCCATTGGCACAAATGGCGGAGGCAGGTTCATAAGATTGACCTCATTTCTAGGTTAAGTCTGGCCAAGCCCCGCCTAAATCTTTAAGGCGGGGCTTTTCGGGGGTTTATTCTTCGCCAAAGCGATCATTAATAACGGCCAGGATGGCGGAAAGGGCGTCCGAGGCGTCTTCCCCGGAAGCGGTTAAGGTCACCTGGCTATTACATGAGCACCCCAAACTTAAAAGGGACAATAAGCTCCGGACATCGGCCAAAGAGTCGTCTTTAGCCATGGTTAGTTTGGCCTTAAAGGGTTCCGCCGCCTTAACCAACTTAGCGGCGGCCCGGGCGTGGAGGCCAAAACGGTTGAGGATAGTGGCTGTGGAGGTCAAGGAATTACTCTCTTGTTCAGTGAAAGCTTGTGTTTCTGTCATTGGCCAAGGGTTTTTTGGGTTTCGCCAAAATAACCGCGCGCTCTCCTTTCTGGATGAATTGGTCTTAATATATGTTAATGGACTTTTTTTGACTAGCTAAGGTCAGCTAGTCTTGAGTGTTAGTTTTTCATAATTAATTTTAAACCATCTCTACATTATAAGTCTACATTACAAAGGCCGTTAAGCCGAGCCCTAAAACAATCAAAAGATACAAAGATTTGGGGCCAATTTTGGGCCAAATTCTTTGTGCCAGGGTGAAAAATAGGACTGAAGAGACAGCGCCCACGGCTATGAGCTCTTGGCCTTGTTTGTTTGGGTTTTCCAGGGTTTTAAGGCCATAAATGATTAAAAAACCAGTTAGAGCCATGTTAAAGCGTTTAGTCCACTCCGCCGCCCTGGCCGCCCTAAAGCGTTGAATGAGCTCAAAGGCTCGAGATCCTAGCTTATAGCCATAAAATATCCCGCCAATCCTCGCTGGCCAAGATAAAAGACAAAAAAGGGCCGGAATGAGGAGTGGGGCTAAGGTCACTTGGCCATTGGCCAAAGACATTAAGGTCAAGGCGAAACCAATCAAACAACAGAAAGGCAACCAAGCCTGCCAAAACAAGAGATCGCCATGGGCGGCCAAGACCGAGGCCAAAGAGCCAATGATGAGCGAGCCTTCTTTTTCTTGGACGCGGCTGTCGGCCATGTCCTCTTCCAAACGCAGAGCCGCGCCTATAGTTAAGCCACTCAGCGTGGGATTGGTGTTAAAAAACCTTAAAGCCCGCGACTGGGCTTTGGCCAAATCCTCAGGCCTATTTTTATAAAGGCTTTTTAAGGCCGGATTTATTGAGGCCGCGTAGCCAATGTTCTGTTGCCCTGACAAATTCCAGGAGGCTTCCAAGAACAGAGATCTAAAGGCCACGGACATCAGAATCGGCCAGCCCAACCTTGAAGTGGGGGCGTCAACCATGGCCACCGCCTGTCCTTTAAAAATATGTTGGCCTATAAGCGAAAAATAGAGGAGAAAGCTCTTGGCCAAGTTGATAATCCAGATGACTGGGATTTATCTCCTTAAAAACAGGAGCTATTATAACCGAAAAAAGGAAAAAATCAAAAAAAATTAAAGGGGTTAGGGCGCCGGCGGTGAAGCTTGGCTCGGCGGCTTATTGGCCGAAAGGGAATTTTCGGCCAAATCGGGCGTTGGCCGAGGAGCGGCCAATTCTGGCTCTTGGGGTTTATAGGCGGGGTTTTGTAAAGGCAAGATCACAGTGACCAAAGCCCCACCTTTAGGTTGGTTGGCTAAGGTCACGTCGCCATGGTGGGCCTCAATGATTTTTTTGACCAAAGCCAAGCCCAGGCCGCTACCTTTGGATTTGCTGGTGAAGTAGGGCACAAAAGGCTCAGCCAGTTGCTCGGCCCCAAAACCTGGCCCATTGTCGGCTAAGGTAATGATGGCCTTGTCGCGAGCCATCCGCAACTTGACCGTTAAGACGCCCTCCGCGGCGGGCGCGGCTTGGATGGCGTTGAGGTAGAGGTTTAAAAAGGCTTGGGCCAAGCGACCGTCGTCAGCTTGGATCATGGCCTCGCGCTCAGGCAATTCCAAAAACATTTT
>JAISWW010000076.1 GCA_031270705.1 Deltaproteobacteria bacterium | reverse complement strand
CCCTTTAGTAGGCCTGGCTCTCTTGACGTTTAAATCTTTAGGCAAAATATTAAGGGGTTGGGTCAAGCTTGACTTTTTGGCCAACGCAAGGTACATAGATTGCACAGGGGCGTTTTAGTTAATTGGGAAAATACCGATTAACAACGTTAAGAGACTACCGACCAAAGAGGCCGCGCGTCTTTAAGGAACAGTAGCTCAGCCGGGGCGTATCCTCCTTTCTTGGAGGCGCCCCGGCTTTTATTTTTAGCCAATGATGACCGTAAAAACGACTTGAGCCTCGTTATCCCGGCCAAAGAATCGCTCCTAATGAATCACGGAAAAAAAGCCTAAAAAACCCTATTTATTGACCTTATCGGCCTTGAAGTTTTTGGATAAAGGGGAGGATTTTCTTGGAATTGGCCTCAACAAGTCTTCTCTCAGCCGAGGAATACCGCAAATGAGCTGGGGCGTTGGGATTAGGGGCTTTTTCATTATAGGAGATAGACATCATGGTTATGGTAATTTTTTCCAATAAATAACGCGTCCTAACCGCGGTCAGTTTATTTTCCTTAATGAAGTTATTGGTGAATTTGTTAATTTCAGAATTGGATTTTTTTACGTTATCGCCGGTTTTATAGAACCGCTCATAGAACTTAACGTAGAGATCAATGTCCTTTTTGGTCAAAGAACCTTCCTTGGCGAGTTGAGCCTTGGTAACGCTATCTATATCCTCATCTTGGGCGCTTAGGTTTTGGGAGAAGGCTAAGAACAAAAAGACGGTCACGACTAGGCCCAAACAAAGGGCTAGATTTTTTAAAAGCATGGTGGCTCCATTATGGCCTAGTGGCTAGGCCTTTGGGCGGTCTTTGGACAATAGAACAAGATTATTTTTGATTAGGCTTAAGGCGGCGAGTTTTTTGGCCCATCAAAGGTCAAAGCCCTAAAGACTCGCGAGCGACTACTAGCTTTAATAATTGGCGATTCTAGCGTTATTTTGGCCAGTCGTCAAAAAGAACAAGGCCAAAAATCGCCTTAATTTTGGCGAAAACAAGGTTTTGGCTTTTTAAGTTTTTTAAACAGAGGCCAAAAAAATATCCTAAAAAAATACTAATTTTTTAACGCTTAAAATTTAAGATCAAACAAAAAGTCAATATTATGTTGAAATATGGCGCTCTAAACGCCTAGCTACTTAACGACTAATTGCCTCTTTAAAGCCAGAAACGCCTAAGGCTTTAAATTAATCGCGCGAAAATTTTACAATAAATTTACTATTTTAAAGGTATGGAGCCAAACGCTTCGCTAACGCTTTTCAACCGAAAGCTTGGATCGACCATAGAGGCGACCATAAGGAGTTCTTTTTAATGATCGTCAGCCCGCCTCTTCGCCATAGGAAGCTAGGCGCTGGTTCTGTCAAATTCGCGCTCTGTAACGAGTCGAGAGAAGCCACCCTTAAAGAGATCCGAAAACTTGCCTTAAAGCGCTAGGGAATTGAGCGATGTTTTTAGGAAGGCCAAGATGGCCTCGGACTGAGTCATTACGAAACGCGAACTTGGCTAGGCTAGAGACGGCATATTTTATTGGTCATCATAGCCCATCTGTTCGCGCGCGAACTTCGGCGTCAAATAGGATCGTAATTGAAAAACCATTCATGTCCCCAAAAAAAATGGCTCGCCTCTATGAGACGAGCCATTATGAAGAAACCATAAACCAAAAAGCGAAGAACCTATTTTTTTTGGATCTTTTTGAAGGCCTCAAGGATTTTAGGCATGTTCTCTTGGAGGATCTTCTTTTCCGCCTCGTTGGTCTTCAGATAAGGCGGGGCGTTGGGTGGAAATTCTTCCTTTTTGGACAGGCTCATAATAGCCGCGGTCGTGATTTTCGAGATAACGTATTGGAAGCGAGACAAGGTGACTTGGTTAGTTTTTGGGAAGTTGGCCAGCTCCAAGTCAGGATCAAAATCAGGCTCATTGGCTTTGGTTAGCATATTGGAGAAAAAGTCCGAAAACTTAATGAAAAGATCAATATCCGCCTGGGTTAAGGGGCCCTCTTTATTAAGTTGGGCCGGGGTCGCGGTGTTGGGATCCGGCCTTCTGGGCGGCCTTTTAGCGCTAGGCTGGGTGGCTTGATTGAGATTAGCTTTAGGGTCTTGGGTTTGATTGGTTGGAGCGGGCGTGGCCTTGGATTGATTGGTTTGGGCTTGTAATGGCCCAGCCAAAAAGCCAACAAAAGCGTAAACCATGGCCAAGGTCAGGCCTAGAAAGATGGAAAGTTTTTGCGGGAACATGGGGGCTCCTTAAAAATGGCCACTTTTGGCTTATGGCCAAGGGCAAATTATCTTGAAAAACAAAAAATGTACTATTTTGCGATAAAATATAAAATTTTATATAAATTTTTTAAGGCTCAGCCTTAAAAAAATCAATGAACAAAGTTTAGGGGCGTCCTAGGGGAATAGCGAATTAAGCCCCAAACCCCAAAGGCCATTAGTCCCAAAGCCAGCCAAAAAGTCGGAGCTTGACCCCCAATGGGGGCGCCTCGAAAATCCCCGCGAAATTGTTCCAAAAGGGCTCGGAGACCGCCCGCCAGAAGCGCGTATAAGGCGAAAACTCGGCCAGGGGCCGGTTTTTTCGATAAACGCGCGCCTAAAAAAATGGCTATGGCCATTAAGGAGAAAGCCTCCATCAACTGGGTGGGGTAAAGCGGAAAACCAGAGGGAGCCGCCGAGCCTGGCGGAAAAACCACGGTCAAGGGCCCATGATGGGCCGGGCGACCGAAACAGCAACCCGCCGCGTAACAGCCCAAACGGCCGATGGACTGCCCCAAAGCCAAGGCCGGAGCCACCGCGTCCGCCATGGGCCAAAAAGATTGTTTTCGTTTTTTTAAAAGAAAAAAAGCCGTGGCCGCGGCCACCAAGACGGCTCCTTGGAACATTAAGCCGCCTTGCCAGTAGAAAAAGACTTTTAGAGGCTTAGCGGCGAATTCTCTTAAGTGGAAAAGAACGTAAAAAAGACGGGCCCCCAATAAGCCAGCGACAATGAGCCAAAAACCCAAATCCCCCGCCGCCCGGGGGCTGATCCCGACCTTTGGGGCCGTTCGCCTTAGGAGAAACAAACCCGCCAAGGCCCCAAAGGCCACCAATAACCCATAAAGGTTAAAGCCAATGGGGCCTAATTGGAGGGGCTGAGGCCACATAGTTAATGCCTAAAGGCTCTTTGGCCAGTAAAGACCATGGCCGCTGGCGGATCATTCTCGTTACAGGCCACGATGGAATCCCAATCTTGGAGGGAGCCGCCGGGATGGGCGAAGGCCGAGACGCCTTGGCTTAAGGCCTCCAAAACCGAGTCCCGAAAGGGGAAAAAGCCGTCCGAGACCAAAGAGGAACCTAAAAGACCGGCTTTTTGGGCTTGGGCCTCGGCGGCGATGGCTTGAGCCACTTCCGGCTCGGAGCGGAGAAGCCGCCAATAATCCTGGCCCTTGGTTTCTTGGGCTCGAGTCTGACAAAAGTTTTGGTAAGCTTTGTTGATGGCCAATTGCACCACGCCCAAGCGACTTTGCTGGCCGCCAGCGATAGCCACGGTGGCTTCGTCTTTGACCACCACCACGCTATTGGAAGAGACGACGTTTAAAACGGCCCAGCCAAAAATCAAATCCGCCGTCTCCCGCTCGTTGGGCGAGCGGGCGACTCTGTAAGTCACCCCTTGCCGCTCGGTCTCGGCTGGCCAAAAGTCTTCTGGGGAGCGAATGACGTTGACCATGGACTGATGGAGAATGAGGCCTCCGTCAATTAAACTTTTTATCTGGATAATCCGCGGCAAAGTCCCGAGCTTATCCAGGTTGGGAATTTCAAAAATCCTCACATCGGGCTTTTTGTTCAAAATCGACAAAACGCCATCCTCAAAACCCGGAGCGGCCACCACTTCCAAATACATTTGGTTGATCAGCTCGCTCGTCTCTTTGTCCAAAGGCCGATTGAAAACGGCCACCCCGCCAAAAGCCGAGAGGGCGTCGCCTTGAAAAGCCCTTAAAAAACAAGAGGCTAAGGAGCCGCCTTGGGCGGCGCCTGATGGGTTATTGTGTTTGATGATGACGGCGGCCGGTTTTTCCAGCCAGCGCAATAAGGATAAAGCCGCGTCCAGATCCGTGAAATTGGTCATGGAGGGGTGTTTTTGGCCGCCACTCATGAGACCAGGCCGACCCAAAGCCGAAACCAGGGGGTATTCCGCGCCTTGGCAATTGGCTCCGTCCAATTGAAAACCGCCGCGCGTGGGGCGGTAAAGGGCGGCTTGTTGGCCGGGGTTTTCGCCATAACGCAAACCTTGGCGTTGGCTGGGGTCAGCGCCAAAGAGCTGTTTTTCATAGGTCAGAGACTGGTCGCCCAATTCCAGGCGGATCTGGTTGGGGAAACTATCGGTTTGGATTTGGCGGTAAGAGTTTCGGCTCAAGGTTCGTTCCTTTTATAAAACGTAATGGGGTTTAATCGCTGGGGCGGTTGGAGAGCGTCGCGCTCGGCGAGCCCAAAGCCCCTAAGCCCAAGAAATCAAAGACCAAAGCCACCCGACGATCGCGGTCGCTATCGGAGTAAACGAGAGCCACGCCATAGCACTGATCGCGGTAATGAAGATTTACGTAAGTTTCCAAGCCTTTATTGGCATTAATGTCAAAACGGCTGGAGATGGTCGTCGACCAACCGTTGGTCAATTCCAGGCGCAAATCCCCGCGGATCTGGTTCGATCTTTGGTGAGGATCTGGGCCTTGCCTTTGCGTGGGGGACTCATAATCATAAATGACCGAAAGAAAATCGCCGCGCTTGTCATTGAGGGTCATGGCGATATCGTGTTTGGTGAATTTGCCGGTGCGGCCATCCACGGACGACAAAGCCCGAGCCTGGAGGAAGGGGGTTAGGGTGGTTTCCAATTCTATCTCAAAGGGTCCCGGCCCGCGATCAAAATAGCCCACCGTAAAATAACGAGCCCAGGCGTTTTCGGCCCATTTGAGGTTATTGGCGAACTCATAACTGGAATATAAGCCAAAGCGCAAGACCGGCTGATACTCATAACCGGTAATTTGCCCGTCTTTGTCTTTAATTGGTTTTTTGCTTAAGAGAGAATTTCTTAAGCCATAGCGCAAAGTTCGTCTCCTGAGAGCCCGATCATAGGCGTCCCAATAAGGCAGATCCTCTTGGCTGGGGGACTCGACGATCTCAAAGGCCATAAAGGGCGTCATGTGGTGCAAGGTGGCGATGGATTCCCCTAGGCCCCCTTCGTAAACGCGCGACAAAGTGGTCGAGAGTTCCGCCTCAAGGCTCCCGGAAATGTTATTTTGGCGGGCGTGATGGTCGCGAGCTCGGCCGTCAGCCCCTGGCCGATAGCCATTGGGCGCGTAGGCCGTAAAATTGAGGGTCCCCTCGGTTTTTAAGCTAGCCCAGCCAAAGACGTTTTGCCGCCAAGATAGGTTTGGGGAGACGATGAGTCGGTGGCCCGTCTCGGTGATGGCGCTCCGCTCGTTAACGCGCCTAGTAAAGTAGTCATAGCGCGTGTCTAGGCTAAATCTTAAGCGGTTCGTCTCGTCGTGACTTGAGCTTGGCCCATTGAGCGGGCGACTGATTAAGCCAAAATAAAGGCTAGGCAGATTTTGGAGGGTGTCGAGGTTGCCTTGGCTATAAAGGTTTTCCACGTAAGTCAAAGAGCCCCGAAAGAGCAGATCGTCGGTCTTGCGCTGGGCGAAGAAGGTGGAGAGCCTTAAGGGATCGAGTTCCTCATTGACCGTCCGGCCAAAACGCTCGCTAAACAATTTTTGCGAATAGATGAAGCCATCGGGATCATTGCGAAAAGCGTACAAAGACAAGGGATCGGAGACCAAATCCACGTCCAGGCTCAAATCCCATTCCCCCACCCGCCAATCGTTTTGGCCGCGAATCCAATAAATATCGTGGACGCGTTTACTGGGTTGGCCAAAATTCGTGTAGTTAAAAATGGGATTTTTTTGATCCCGCAGATAAGTCACAAGCCATATACCCTCGCCAATGTTGAGGTTATAGCGGCCCTCCAAAGTCATGGCCAAACCGCGCTTAGAGCGCCAGACCGGGGTCACGGTCAGATCGTAGTCTTCCCGAATGGCCCAGAAAAAAGGCAAAGACAAGATAAAGCCGTCCCGCGAGGAGTGGGCGAAACCTGGCATTAAAAAGCCAGATTGCCGCTCGTTTTTGATGGGCGCGGTAAAATAGGGCAAATACAATATGGGCGCGTAACGAGTGTTAAAGACCACCCCCGAGGCCGTGGCCATGCCGCCGGGATTTATTAAAAGGTTTTTGGCCTCAAGGCTCCAGCTGGTCTCTTCGCCATCGCAGGTGGTAAAAACGCCCTCTTGGACATAGACCGTATCCTCGCCCCGCCTTTCCATAACCGCGCCTTTGACGTAGAAATGGTTTTGCGGAAAGAAAGCCCGGCCATCATAAATTTTGGCCAAACGCAGATCCATATTAACAATGGCTCTTTGGGCGCTGGCCGAAAAATCGGGCGTTAAAAGGCGGACATGGCCAGCGATCTCCGCCGTGCCCGAGGGATCATGCCAGATAGCCCGGTCGCCCTCAATGAGCTCGTCCCCGCGGTGGAGGCGAATCTGGCCATAAAACTCCAGGCGCCCGCTTTTTTGGTCATAGCGCATTTGCCGAGCCGTAATGGTCACAGGCGGATCGGCGTCTTTTAAAACCATGGTCACCGGCGGCTCGGCCAGATCTTGGTTGGGCCTTAAAGAATCAGTAGGCCGACTACGGCTGGCCAACTCTTCGGCTAAAGGGGCCGGCGTCGGGGTAAAGGCTGGCTCTTTGGCGTCGGCCAAAGCTAAAGGCTCCTGGGCCCAAAGAGGGGCCTGGGTATAGAGACCGAAAGCCAAAAGAGCCAAAACCCAAAGAATGGCCGCCCGCATCAGTTGGACTCCACCACGGGCTCGCCCGTGAGATAAGCCCGCGTTTCGCCCACCGTAAAGAGGGAGCCGCTGACGACCACCAGATCCTCGGGGCCCGCGGCTTGGCTGGCCGCTTTTAAGGCCGCCGGCAGATTCGGGTAAAGATCGGTGGGCACTTTAAAAGGCCCCAAAGCCGCGATCAAGCGCTCTTTAAGCTCTTCTGGGGTCGCGGCTCGGTCATATTCGGGTCTAGTTAAATATAAACGGCTGGCGTAGGGCGTAAGGGGCCCCAAAACCCCGGCCACGTCTTTGTCGGCCATGACCCCGACTATTAAATGGATGGCCTTGGCTTTTACTTGGGCCAGATAGGAGCTAAAAGCCTTGGCCCCGCCTGGGTTATGGGCCCCATCCAAAACCAAAGGGGCCTGACTTCCGCCCTCGGGCGGCCAAGAGCCTGGCGAAAACCGCTCGGCTCGGCCTGGCCACTGGACGTTTTTAAGGCCTTTAAAAATCGCTTCCTCGGGCAAAGAAAAACCCAGACCCGTTAAAGTCTCAGCCATGGCTATAGCTTGGGCGGCGTTCTCGGCTTGATAAGGGCCAGCCAGATTTAAGGCCAGATTTTTTAAGCTCCACTGGGGGCCTTGATAGTCAAAAGAGGTGAGCCCCGCGTCCGAGTCGTTTAAAACAAAGCGGTAATCTTCGTTTAGGAATTTGCCCGGAGCCTTGACCCGGGTCAAGCGATTCTTAATGACCGTCAAAGCCTCTGGGCTTAAGGCTCCGCCCACCAGAGGAACGTCTTTTTTAATGATCCCGGCTTTTTCCGAGGCGATGGTGGCTAGATCGGGGCCCAGGTACTCGGCGTGCTCAATGGAGATATTGGTGATGGCCGTAACCAGGGGCTTTATGACGTTGGTGGAGTCGAGTCGCCCGCCCAAACCCGCCTCAATGATGGCTAGATCCAGGTTTTGATCCGCAAAAGCCAAAAAAGCCATGGCCGTCACAAACTCGAAAAAAGTGGGCGGGGTTTTTTCGTCAATGACGGCCCAGACCCGCTCAAAAAGATCGAGAGTGGCCTCTTCCGAGAGCATGAGCCCATCAATTTGGATCCTTTCCCGGAAAGTCACCAAATGGGGCGAGGTGTAAAGACCGACTTTATAGCCAGCGGCCTTCAAGATGGAAGCTAAGGAGGCCGCCGTTGAGCCCTTGCCATTGGTGCCAGCCACGTGCGCGCAGGTCAGTCGCTGGTGCGGGTTAGATAAAGAGGCCAATAAGCGCGACATTGACTCCAAGCCGACTTTAATGCCGAACTTTTGAAGATCAAAGAGCTTAGTTAAGGTTTGACGATAGCTCATAAGAGTCCCGTTAAATTATATATCAACCATTACTGGCCAATTTTGGTTAGCCGAGCGTGGGTACCGTGAATGTTTTTGCGGCCATAGTAGTCAAATTCAATGGTAACTATATCACCATTAGTTTTGATTACCAGACCTTGACCAAAAACGGCGTGTTGGACGCGGTCGCCTTGAGCGGCTTGGAAGGGGGGAGCCGGGTCGGGGGCGCCTTTTTTGGTCGCTGGGCGGGTTTTGGCGACCGAGCGCGAGGCGGTCGGTCTTTTGGTCGAGGCTAAAAATCCGGTTTTCGACCGGTAAGCCGTGGAACTTAAAGAACCGCCCCCAGAAGAAGACCTTTGGGGCGGGGCGTAGTTTTTCTTGGTTCCGGCCTCAAATCGCGGGGAGATCCGCGACAAAGGCCGTTCATTATCGTCCCAAAAAGAGTCCACCTCGTCTTGGCTCAAAGGCCATAAATGGCGATTGGGCGAATAAACGCCCTCGCTCCATTCGAGGAGACGCGGGGACAATAAAAATAATTCGTCTTTAGCCCGGGTTAAAGCCACGTATAAGAGCCTTCTTTCCTCTTCCTCGTTGTCCTCCCTAGTGACATAAGAGGCGGGAAAGCGGCCTTCGGTCAAAGACAAGACGAAAACCACCCCCCACTCGAGGCCCTTAGCCGAGTGGATGGTCGATAGGGTCAGATCCAGAGAGCGACCAGAGGCATCCCGGCCAAAGCTCTGGGAGCTAGGGGGATCCAGAGACAGCTCGGAGATAGCCTCGGCTAAGGTTAGGCCTTGGACAATGGGCGGTATTTCCCGCAGATCCTCTTGGCGCGAGGGATAATCGTCGGGAAAGAGATCTTCCAAAACCTGGTCATAATAAGATAGAGTCAGCCGAATTTTTTCTTGGACGCTTAACTCTTGGTCAGGCCGGGTCAGATCGGTCATTAAGGTGGCCAAAGGAGCCAGATTTTGGCGCAAACGGAGACTGACCGGGCTCATTTCCAAATTGGGCAATTTTTTCGGATCCCCAGCCACCCAGTCCGAGATGACCTCGGCGTTTTTGGCCCCAATGGCCGGAATATCCATGAGGATTCTTTTTAAGGCGATGTCGTTGGCCGGATTGACCGCGGCTTTCAAAAGGCTGAAAAAACTTCTGACATGGGCCGATTCTAAAAATTTGCGCCCGCCATATTTGGTGAAAGGAATATGGCTCTTTTGCAAAAGAAGCTCAAGCTCAAAAGAATGGGCGGCGTTCCGAAACAAGACGGCCATCTCGCCTAAAGGGAGACCACTCTTTTGGCGCTTTTTTATGACGCTTACCACATAAGCGGCTTCGGTCATGGTGTCGGAAAGACTCTGGAAAATAGGTTTGGGCCCCTCGCCCCGAACGGAAACGAGCTTTTTGTCGTATTTTTCCTTGGCCGCTTTAATGACCGTATTGGCCACCGCTAAAATGGGCTCCTTGGAGCGGTAATTGTCGCCTAAGGCGATGATCTGGGCCTCGGGAAAGAGTTTGGGAAAATCCATGATATTCCGAAAACTGGCTCCCCGAAAGGAATAGATGGATTGAGCCTCATCCCCGACCACGGTCACTTGCCGGTGATCTTTGGCCAATAAATAGGTCAGTCTGGCTTGCGCGGGGTTAGTGTCTTGGTACTCGTCCACGAGGACTGACTGGTAACGGCTAGCGATTTCTTGGCGGACATCCTCATTGTCGGCTAGGAGCTCGGCCAGCTTCACTAAGAGATCGTCAAAATCCATGAGGGAGCGAGCCTCTTTTTGGGCTTGGTAGATTTGGCCGATTTTCTTAAAGTGAGGCGCGAAATCCAATAAATGGGGATAATGGTTTTTTAAAATCATCTCCAAAGGCAATTCGCGGTTAATGGCTTGGGAGAGGACGTTGAGGATGGCCCCTTTTTGGGGAAACTTTTTGTAGGCTTGTAATTCCGGGAGTTCCGACCGAATTTGGCCAATTAAGGCTTCGCTATCGTCTTGGCCCATGACGGTAAAATGATCTTGGAAACCCAATAAATAAGCCTTTTGCCTTAAAAGGCGATGAGCCAAAGCGTGAAAAGTGCCGCCGGCGACTTGACCGGCCGCTAGACCCACTAGCTCCGCCGAGCGGGCTAGCATCTCTTGAGCCGCCTTCCGCGTAAAGGTCAAAAGCAGGATTGATTCAGGCCGAGCGCCTTGATCTATTAGATAGGCCACCCGATGAGTTAAGGTGCGGGTTTTGCCCGTCCCCGCCCCAGCCACGATTAACAAGGGGCCGCCTTGGTGAGAGACGGCTTGGTATTGGGCGGGGTTTAGGATTTTTTGGTAATTAATGGCCATGAGCGTCTTTTGTTTGGCCAAAATATTGGGCCACGGTTTCGATTAAAGAAGGAATAGAAGCCTTTCGGCTTTCGGCCACAACGTTTAAGCCCGCTTCGCGGGCGGTTTTCGTCGCGATGGGGCCGATGGAAATAGTTTTTACCGCGGAAAGTCTTTCGCCCAAAGAGGCGGCTAGACTTTTGGCGACGCTTGAGCTGGTAATGGTGGCCAGATCAAAATTGTCCTGGGCCTTTATAAAATTGGGGATGGCTTGGGTTTGGTAAATGTCTATGACTTTAATCTCAAAGCCCAAGGATAGTAATCCTTCCGCTAAAACGTCGCGCGCTCCGGCGGCTCTGGGCCATAAGACCGAGCCTTTTGGCAATTCCTTAAAGAGCTCTAGTAAGCCCTCCGCCTGAAAAAACTTGGGGCTATAATCAACAATTAAGCCCTGTTCAGAGATTTTGGCCGCCGTGCCTGGGCCTAGAGCCACGATCTTTAGAGAATGTAACGCGCGGCCATCTAGGCCGCGAGTTTTTAAAGCCGCGAAAAAGATCTCCGCCCCATTGGGGCTGGTTAAGACGAGATATTGGCGCTTAGAAAGGTCGCCCAAGGCGCTGTCTAGAGCGGGATTGGGCCTTAGGGGCTCAATGGCGATGGCCGGCCTTTCCAAAACCCGGGCCCCCAATTCGCGGAGTGACGCGGATAATTGGCTAGCCTGAGCCCTGGTTCGGGTCACGAGGATGGTTTGCCCGAATAAGGGGCGTTTCTCAAACCAGTTGAGCCGCTCCCGTAAACTGGCTACTTGCCCAATGACTATTAAGGTTGGCGGCTTTAAGCCAGCTTTCGCGACTTCGGCCTCGAGAGAGGCCAAAGTCGCGCTAACGGTTTTCTGTAAAGGCGTAAAACCGTTCTCAATGGCCACGGCCAAAGTCTCTGGCGGCCAATGAGCCTTAATCAGCTCTTGGCAAATTAAGCCTAAATTTTGGCGACCCATGACAATGGAGAGGGTTTCTTTGGGATTTAAATACTTAAAATCTATAGTTAAAGTGTTTTGTTCAGGCGCGTCTGGATTAGCTTGGCCATGGCCAGTCAAAAGCGTCACTTGCGAGCTCAGCTCGCGATGGGTTAAGGGAACGCCCGCCGCGTTAGCCACGGCGATGGTGGAGCTGACTCCGGGGATGACCTCAAAATCCAGGCCCCGCTCGGCCAAATATAAGGCCTCTTCGCCGCCGCGCCCAAAAACGTAAGGATCCCCGCCTTTAAGGCGGATGACCAAAAGGCCCTCTTGGGCCTTTTGGGCCAAAAGCTGGTTAATTTGGTCTTGGCTTAAGGCGTGATTATGGGCCCTTTTCCCGGCGTCAATCCATTGGCAATCCTTGGGGGTCAAACTGACGAGCTCCTGGCTAGCCAGGTGATCGTACACCACCACCTGGGCCCGGCCTAAAAGCTCGGCTCCCCTTAAGGTCATTAAACTCGGCTCCCCTGGCCCAGCTCCCACCAAATAGACTTTACCGGCCATGGTTTAGCGTGGCTCTCATATATTTATTGGCCTCCCAAGCCATTTTGGCGCCGGAATTGTTGAGCGGCCTCCCAACCCGCGGCCTGGGCTTTGGGGACAGTGTCTAAACCTTCTAAAAGAGATTGAGAAAAATAGCCTTTTTGTTTTTGGGGATCGGTCATCATTAGCCAGAGGCGAAAACCAGCCTCTTCCGGTTGGGCCGAAGCTCCAGCCGGAACCTGACAGCCAGCCCCTAAAGCTTTGGCCGCCCCCCTTTCGACGGCTAAAGAGAGAGCCGAGGGCTCATCGTTTAAGGGAGCTAGCGTCTTTTTGACCCAAGCGTCTTGGGCGCGGATCTCCAAAGCCAAAGCGCCTTGACCAGGGGCCGGGGTAAATCGCTCGAGTGGCAGAACGACTTGGGGATAGTCCAACAAATTTAAGCGCTCAAGGCCAGCCGCGGCTAAGACCAAACCTGTCAAGGAGCCATCTTGTAATTTATTGAGCCGAGTTTGGAGATTCCCGCGAATGGGGACTATGGTCAAATCTGGCCTTTGAAGATTCAATAAAAAGGCCCGTCTTTGACTAGAGGTGCCGATTTTGGCTCCTTTGGGCAAATTCGTTAAAGAAAAACCCTTTAAGCTCACTAAAGCGTCCATAACGCTCGCTCTAGGGGGAACTGGCCCTAAAATTAAGCCTTCTGGCAAATCTTGGGGCAAGTCTTTGGCGCTATGAACGGCCACGTCAATTTCTTTGGCCAAAAGAGCTTTTTCGATTTCTTTGACAAAAAGCCCTTTTAAGCCCAGATCTTGAGCGGGACTAGCCAAATCATCGCCACTCACCCGGATAGGCCGAACCTCAATGGCTAATTCTGGCCGCGAACTCTTGAGGGCCGCGACCACGGTCTGGGTTTGGGCCAAGGACAGAGGGCTACCTCGGGCTCCGATGATGAGTTTTTTGGTCAATTTTTGATCAACGGGAAGCGCAACCAGCGCAGGACGAGGATGAACAGGAGCCGCAACCAGAGCCAGAACTTCCGCCCGCGTAGGAGCCAAAGTCTTCTGAGCCAGCCGAGCCGTGGCTACGAAAACTGGAAAGCCATTTATCGCAACGATCAAAGCCACAAGACGGGCAATTGACCGTTTCTTGGGCTCTTAAGACGAGAACCTCGAATTCATTTCCACAATGGGAGCATTTGTATTCATAAATGGGCATTATAATCAACCTGAAACTAGCGGCAAAAGAAAAATTAAAAAATATTCGCTCAATAATAACGTAAAACTGAGTTTTAGGCAAATGGTCGCTCATGGCGATGGGCCACGAGAACTAGATAAAGAACCGGACGATTGGCTCTCAAAAAAAGAAAACAGCGGGCCCAGACGTTAAAAAAAACGGCCCAGCCTTTCCAGAGCCAAGGCTGGGCCGAGAAAGCGAAACCAATGGGGCTAGGATTTCGAGCCTTTTTTGGGCTTAGCTTTATTGTCTTTTTT
>JAISWW010000040.1 GCA_031270705.1 Deltaproteobacteria bacterium | reverse complement strand
AAATCATTGAAGAATGATCTTAGAAAAGCGGGCTAAGGCTTTTGGCGCGGAGGCCGACCCGGCCTTTTCGGCGTCGCGGCCGGAGTATTAGGGCTGGTTGTTTTGCTGGTCGCCCTAGTTGACGGCTTGGTTGTCTTCTTGGCGCTCGTCCCGGCTGTCTTTTTGGCGCTCGCCCCAGTTGACGTCCTAGTTGTTTTGGGCGTTTTTTTGGTTAAGGCTTTCGGCGTTTTGACGGTCGCGACTTTTTTGACCGCGGTTTTAACGATTCGCTTTTTGACTGGACTGGCCACGCTTTTGGTTTTCGCGGCTTTGGCGCTTTTGATGGCGCTTTTGGCTACGGTTTTGGCCGGGGCTTTAGTTTTGGTCGCCCCGCGCGGGGCTTTTTTGGTCGTTTTGGCTGATTTCTTAGCTTTGACGACCGAGCTTATGGGCGCGGGTTCATCTATTGGTTGGGCGGGTTTGCGTCCTTTAATGGGTCGGGCGACAATGGGCTCGTCAGGATCCTCATGGCCCCGTTTTTCCAAAATAGCCGCTTGAGCCGCGGCGAGTCTGGCCACGGGCACGCGAGGCGGGGAGCAGGAGACATAATCCAAACCTTGCCGGCAACAGAATAAGACCGAGTCTGGATCGCCGCCTTGCTCGCCGCAGATGCCCACCTTCAGATTGGGGTTGACCGAGCGACCGAGCTTAATGGCTATTTGGATCAGTTTGCCCACGGAATCCTGGTCAATGGAAACAAAAGGATCGCGCTCCCAGATGCGGTGTTCCAGGTAAGCGGGCAAAAAGGTTCCCGCGTCATCTCGGGAGAGGCCAAAAGTGGTTTGGGTTAAGTCGTTGGTGCCAAAGGAGAAGAATTGCGCCCCAGCGGCCACGATCCGGTCAGCCACAAAAGCCGCCCGCGGCAACTCAATCATGGTGCCGACCATATAACCAATCTGGCTCCCAGTTTCCTCGAAGACTTGCTGAGCCATTTTGTCGATGATCCCCTTTTGGAGGATGAACTCTTTCTCATGGCCAATCAAGGGGATCATGATTTCTGGGAAGACCTTAACGTTATTTTTGGCGGCCATGACCGCGGCCTCAAAAATGGCCCGGGCTTGCATGGAAGTGATATCGGGGTGGACTATGCCCAAGCGGCAACCCCTTAAGCCCAGCATGGGGTTTTGTTCCCTTAAGGCGGCGATGCGGGCTCTGACCTTTTGGGAAGAAAGATGAAACTTGTCCGTTAGCTCATCAATCTCGCGGTCAGTATGGGGCAAAAACTCGTGTAAGGGCGGATCCAAGGTTCTGATGGTCACGGGGTAACCATCCATGGCTTGGAAGATCTTGTAAAAGTCGTCGCGTTGCATGGGCAATAACCCAGCCAAGGCTCTAGCCCGGCGGGTTTCGTTTTCGGCCAAGATCATGGCTCGCACATGGTCAATGCGATCTTCCTCAAAAAACATGTGCTCGGTGCGGCAGAGGCCTATGCCTTCCGCGCCAAATTTGCGAGCCACCTCGGAGTCTTGGGGCGTGTCGGCGTTGGTGCGGACTTTTATGGTTTTGGCTTTTTCCACCCAATTCATAAAGCCGGAAAAATCTCCGGTAATAGCGGCTTTTTTGGAGGGCAAAGAACCTTTAATGATCTCGCCCTTGCCGCCATCCAAGGTGATCCATTCGCCAACTTTAATGGTTTCCCCGCTCCGGGTGGTAAAAAGACCGCGGTTGTAATCAACGGTGATATCCGAGGCGCCGGCTACGCAGGTTCGGCCCATGCCTCGAGCCACCACCGCCGCGTGACTAGTCATGCCGCCTCTAGCCGTTAAAATGCCTTGGGCCGCGTTCATGCCGCGAATATCCTCAGGGCTAGTCTCCACGCGCACCAGGATCACTTTTTCGCCTCGGTTAGCTTGAGCCTCAGCGTCGGAAGCCGAAAAAACGACTTGGCCCGTGGCCGCGCCGGGGGAGGCGGGCAGACCGCGACCGATGATTTGCCGACGATGATAGTTGGGATCTTTTAAATCAAAATAGGGGTGGAGGAGTTGGCTAATCTGCTCGGGCTCAATACGCAAAAGAGCCTCTTCCACGGAAATCATGTTTTCGCGAACCAGATCCAAAGCGATGCGCAGGGCGGCCTGAGCGGTGCGTTTGCCGTTGCGACATTGAAGCATCCAGAGTTTGCCTTCTTGGATGGTAAACTCAATATCCTGCATGTCGCGGTAGTGGTTTTCCAGGGTTTGGCGAATGAGATCCAACTGGCGATAAACCAAAGGCATGTCGTCAGCTAAGGTGGAGACGGCGCCTGCGGGCAAGGGTTTAGCCCGATTGATGGGATTGGGGGTGCGCGTGCCAGCTACCACGTCTTCCCCTTGGGCGTTAATTAGGTATTCGCCATAGAAATAGTTCTCGCCCGTGGAGGGATCCCGAGAAAAAGCGACGCCGGTGGCCGATTTGGAGCCCATGTTGCCAAAGACCATGGCCTGCACGTTAACCGCCGTGCCCCAGCTATCGGAGATATGGTTGATTTTGCGGTAATCCGCGGCTCGAGGAATCATCCAAGAGTCAAAAACCGCGGAGATGGCTTCCCAAAGCTGATCTTCGGGATCTTCCGGAAATGGGCGATCCAGGCGGCGGTGGATGAGGTTTTTAAAGGTATCCACCAAATTCATCAGATCGTCCACGGTCAGATCGGTGTCGTCTTTATAGCCCTTGAGCCTTTTGACGTCCTCAATGATTTCGTCAAAGGGATCAACGTCTTTTTGCGTTAAGGGTTTGACGCCCATGACCACGTTGCCAAACATAGCCACAAAGCGGCGGTAGGAGTCATAAACGAAACGAGGATTTTTGGTTAAGGCGACCAGGCCTTTGGCCGTTTGATCGTTTAAGCCAATGTTGAGAACCGTGTCCATCATCCCCGGCATGGAAACCCGGGCCCCAGAGCGGCAAGAAACCAACAAGGGGTTTTCCGCGGAGCCGAATTGGGCTCGCATGTGTTCTTCCACCTTGGTCAGGGCCTCGGAGACATCCTCGCGCAAGCCAGGGGGGAAATTTTTGCCGTTGGCGTAGTAGGCGGTGCAAACTTCAGTCGTGATGGTGAAGCCGGCGGGCACTGGCAACCCGAGTTTAGCCATTTCGGCTAAATTGGCCCCTTTGCCGCCCAGGAGATCGCGCAAGCCACCGTGACCGTCGGTCTTTGGGGCGCCGAATAAGTATACCATTTTGGAAGCCATGGGTTTTGACCTCGGAAGTAAATTTTTAACCCGAAAAAGGCGCCAGGCTCGACGCGACTTTGACCTCAGGCTCCAAGGGAGAAACCTAACCAAGGAACCAATAGAGCCAACAGAATTTTGGGATGGAACAATTATAACGAATTATCGTCCATTATTCAATGTTCCATCTATAAGCCAAAAAAATTCTTTGGGCTTCATAACCTTAAGGAATCCATTTTTTTCCAAGGGTCTAGAGGTATTTCGCGCGTCAAAGCTCAAAAAGGTCGTTTATAGAAAAAAAAGCGCCAATGAGCCTAAAAAAGAATTGGGCTCACAAATTATGGCTATTATCCCATATCTCTCAGAAACAGTAAAGAATAGAAAAAGTATCGCCAAATTGAAAAAGATTTTTGAGGCGCGACGAAAGAGGGAGGTTTCGAGCGAGGAGGCTTTTCTGGGGTGAAGAAGAAGGGGCCCAACGGAAAAGTTAGGCCCCTCAAGAGCGAAGCGTCAAGGCCCTTAGATCTCGATCTTGGCCCCCAAGACTTTTAAAATATCGCGGATCCAAGCGGGATGGGCGGGCCAGGCCGGAGCGGTGATGAGGTTTTTGTCAATAACGGAGTTATCGGCGCCAGGGCTGACCGCGCTCCAGGTTGAGCCAGCGGCGACCACTTCCGGCTGAACGGCGGGATAGGCCATGGAGACTCGGCCCTTCAAAACGCCGGCGGCGGCCAGAATTTGCGGGCCATGGCAGATAGCGGCGATGGGTTTTTTGGCCGCGTCGAACTCGCGAACAATGGCCAAAACGCGCTCGTTTAAGCGCAGGTATTCCGGAGCCCGGCCACCAGGCAGAACCAGAGCCACGTAATCGTCAGTTTTTACGGTCGCGAAATCGGCGTTGAGCGCGAAGTTGTGACCACGTTTTTCCGAGTAGGTTTGATCGCCCTCAAAATCATGAATGGCGGTTCGAACGACTTCGCCTGGTTTTTTGTCGGGGCAAGCGGCGTGGACTTCGTAGCCGACGGCGGCTAAAGCCTGGAAGGGAACCATGATTTCCAGATCCTCGACATAATCGCCCACGAGAAAAAGTATTTTTTTGCTGGACATGAAATTGTCTCCAAAAGATTTGGGTTAACGCGCGTAAAATAGGCCGTCAAAAGACTAGCGTTAAAAAAGACTCTGGCCGCCAAATGGCCATAAAAACGAGAATTGAGTCAGAACATTGTAACAATTAAAGAGGTCGCTTGACAAGAGGTTGGGCGAGGCGGCGAGTCAATAAGTTAGCGAAGGGAGTCAGGGAGGAGAATCAGCGAGTTAAGGGAGCCAAGACCATATTTTACCGCCGGCCATCGACCGTTTCCCTTAAGACGTCATTTTTGTCAAAGCCATCGGAATCGCCGGACTTTAAAAGCTCTTGGGCTAAGGCGAGCTCTTCGCTCAAAGTGTTGACGAGGCCATCGAGCTTGGCCTCTCTGAGGAAGATCAGAGCCTCGTGGAGGCGGGGGCCAGGATGATAGCCTAATTTTATAAGGTCTTTGCCGTCGCAATTGGTTTTGACCAGACGGTAGTAAGTCAGGTAACTGGCTCCGGCTCGCGATAAGGGATCTCCAGAGGACATGGCCATGAGATACAAAATACCAGGCCAGGATAAGTCCGAAAAGATCCGATCCGCCTCCGAGGGTTTGATGAATTCCCGGATCCGCTGGTATTGACGCAGGATGGACTTTAAGGTTTTGCGCTCCTCGATGGCCACCCGAGCCACTTTTTGGCCCGAGTCAAGGTTTTCGACTAAGTCCGCCAGCTCTTCTTCCTCCAGCTCATCGGTTAAAACCAAAAGCCAGACTAACCACACGGGCGAAAATTTTTCCCCAAAGGTTAAGCGATACCAGTCTTTAATGCGGGCCACGCGCCGGAATCTTTCTATCTGCTTAGGGATAATCCGGAGCTTTGGGTGGACGCATTTTAAAAGCCCCAATTCCCCTAAACGCTTTAAGATAGGCCCAGGCTCTTCCTCTTCGCAGACGCGCCTAATCTCGGCCATGACCCGGCGAGAGCTAAGGTTGGTGATAAAGCCATTTTTCAAAGCCGTTTCCAATAAGCGCTCAGTCATGCGGCTCACGGTAAAGCCTAAGCGATTCTCAAAACGGATGGCCCGAAAAGCCCTAGTCGGATCCTCAATAAAACTCAAACTATGCAAAACCCGAATGAGACCTTCTTTGAGATCGTGGTAACCGCGATAAAAATCTAGTAAGCGTCCATAGTCTTCGGAATTTAAAGACAAAGCCATGGCGTTAATGGTGAAATCGCGCCTTTGCAGATCAATCCTAATGGAGGCGTGCCTGACAATGGGCATGGCTCCAGGATACTCGTAATATTCCAAGCGCGCGCAAGAGAGATCCAAGCGAAATCCGTTGTCTAAATCTATGGTCGCGGTCTTAAAGCGGGGATGGTTTTTGACGCGGGCCGTGGGATGTTTTAAGGCGAAGGCCTTAATAAACTCATCCATGTCCCCGGTTAAGGTTAGATCCAGATCTTTAATGGGTTTTAGGGTAATTAAATCCCTAACCGAGCCGCCGACCAAGTAGATGGACAGATTGAGGGATTGGGCCAGTTCGCCCAATTCTTTCAATAAACTTAAAATATCTTTGGGCAAGCGGCTTTCCATGAGAGCCGACAAAGATCTCTCAAAGAGTTGGGCCGGCTTTTCGGGGGAGCTGGAAGCGCGATCGGCGACCCCTAGGTGTTGGATGAGATCCGTGCGCGTGATAACGCCCACGGTATTGCCTTTTTGGTCAATGACCGGCAGAACCCTTTGCTTTTGATCAATGACTATGGATTTGACCTCTTTAAAGGAAGCCGAGGGCTGAACCGTATGAAACTCGCTAATCATGAAATCCTGAAAAGATAATTGGCTAGACCCAGGTAAATAGCTCTAGCCACATTGGGTTCCGTGATATAACCGCGGACTTGGCCTTGATCGTTGTCCGCCAATAAAACGTTGAGGCTAGCCCGAACCATCAGATCGCGCACCTCGGACATGGGCCGATCAGCGGGCAAACTTATGGGTGGCTTAGACATTAATTGTTCGGCGGTATACAATTGGCTAACCGCTTGCCCTAAAACGGCCTCAAGTTTGCGCCGAATCTCTTCTAAGCTTTTGCCTCGAAAACTGACGGCGGCCGCGCTCGAGTGGCCCCCACCACCCAAAGCTTGACAGATTTTGCCCACGTCAATGGCCACATTGCGCGAGCGAGCCACCAATTGAACAAGGTTTTCCATCTCCACCAGCATGAACAATGTGTCTAGGCCCATGCTGTCCATCATTTTGTGGGCGAGAACGGCCAGATCGTCAATGTGAGTTTCGCTTTTGGACTCAGTAATGGCGATATTGCGGCCTCTAGCGGGGCGAATCTCGGCGTTGGCGATGAGATCATTGAGTAGAGATAGTTGCGGCGGGGTGAGCTCGCGGGTGGTTAGCTCGGCCACCACCAGTAGATCCGCTCCCCATTCCAAAAGTTTCGCGGCCACGGTCAGATCCCTTGGGGTGGTCGAGGCGAAGGTAAAGGAGCCCGTGTCCTGGTAAAGCCCCAAAGCCAAGAGCGTAGCCACCTGAGGGGAAACGGAGAGACCTTTGGCCAATAGAGCTTCCACCATGAGCGTGACATTGGCCCCCACCCGGCTAAAAGAGAGGCGATGGGCTGGCAAGTCATTGGGGCTATCGGGGTGATGGTCATAAAGATGGATCTTTAAGTCCGGATTGGCCAAGACCGGAGAGCAGAGGCCTAAGCGATCCTTTTGCCGGGTATCCACCACCACCAATAGATCAACCTTAGATAGATCCAGATCTTTGATTTTGACCAAGGGAAACTGGTTTAAAATTTCTAGGATGAAATAATTGCGCAGGTTTTTTTCTTGACCCCCAGGCAAAACCAAAGCCGCTTCGGGATATAAGTGGCTAGCCGCGACCAAAGAAGCCACGGCGTCGAAATCCGGGTTCACGTGGCAAGTGATGATGGCCTTAATATCTGGAGTTTGGCCATTGACGAGAGCGCTTCCGGTCATGTCGAGCGTCCCGAGCGGGGGTGGTGGCGGTCGTGAATCTCTTTTAAGCGCTTGGTGGTGACCTTCAGATAGACTTCGGTGGTGGCCAGGCTCGAGTGACCCAGCATCATCTGAACCGCCCGCAGATCCGCCCCGCCTTCCACTAAATGAGTGGCGAAGGAGTGTCTTAAAACGTGGGGGGAAACTGGCGGCAAACCGGATTTTATGGCTAGCTCCCCAATGAGTCGCCAAAAATACTGCCGGGACATCTTGAGGCCGCGTTTATTTAAAAAAATCACGGGCCCGCTTTTGGGCTTTATTAAGGTCGGCCTAACCTCGGTTAAATATTTTTCCAATAACAAAGTGGCTTTCTGGCCAATGGGCGTCACTCGATCTTTGGAGCCTTTGCCGGTCACTCTTAAAAAGGCGTCTGGCAAATTGACTTGACCCAAGGTTAAGCTTAATAATTCCGAAACCCTCAAACCCGCGGCGTACATAAGCTCTAACATAGCCCGGTCGCGTAAGCCTAAGGGAGTAGTGACATCCGGCGAAGTGACTAAGGTCACGATATCCTCGGTGGATAAAGCCTTGGGCAAGGTTTTGGGGAGAGTCGGGCCAGTCAGATTGAAGGAGGGATTGCGCTCAATAATCAATTCTCGCGTTAAAAAGGCGAAAAAACCCTTCAGGGCCGAAAGTCTGGCCGCCCGGGAACGAGGCGAGAGATGAAGGTTGAGAGTCAGTTCCTCAAGATAGGCGGTTAGATGGTCGCGGGTAATCTTTTGGGGATCAATTATGGCTGGATCGAGGTAAGCCAAAAAATGCCCCAGGCCTCGGCCATAGGCTTCAATGGTGTGACCAGACAGGCTTCTTTCCACCCTTAAATGGGCTAAATAGAAGTCGAGGAATTTTTCCAGAGCCGGGTTGGGGACTCCAGGTTTATTTCCAGTCGGGCGAGTATCCCCAATCGGGCGAGTATCCATTGAGTCACTAGACATTGAGTCACTAGATATTAAGGCCTTTAGCCATTTAGGGGTAAATTGGCGGCTTGGGCGCCACGATTGGCCGTCTGACCGATCCTTATAATCGATCTCATTGGCGCCCATTATAGCATAATCAGGAAATATTGAGCCAATTCCTGGAAATTATTAAGTCCTCTTCGACGTGGCTTGAGTTTTTGGGGGTTTGGCGGCTATTTTTTTGGCTCAGCCAAAGCTAAAGCGCCGCGCCAAAAATACGCTTTCAAGCGGGTCGTCAAGTATCCGTTCAGGGGGCGTAATTTATTAAGGCGTTAGCCGCCTCGCGGAGTCTCGGTCTTGTTTCAGTTGGAGGTGGTTAATTCCCGTCAAAGAGCCACGCCTTCCGGACGATCCTTCCATTATGGACAGCTTTCCATAACAAAATTTATATCTTTTTAGGGCGTCAGTTAAAAACTCTCGTGGGTTTATTGTCATAGATTTGGTGGATTAAAACCACCAGCTTTAGCTGGTAGCTTCAGCAAATAATTCAGTTTGCTGATCATTTTACGAGTCAGCGGCCGAGATTTGGGGATAGTCTGGGCGTTTGACAAATTTTATGTTAAATTAGCGCGAAAACGCGAGCAATAATTTACTGTATAAATTATGCCATTGGCCAAATTTGCTCTCCCAAAGCCGCCTATGGCCTCGGCGAGAGGCCGGAATCGCGATAAAACCCAATTTATGCTACAAAGAATACATCCGGCGAAGTAGAGCTTGCCTCCGAAAGAAAGGAACCTATGGCCGAGGTCAAACCCCTTATAATCGTTCTGGCAGGCCCCAACGGGGCTGGCAAATCGACTACCGCCCCCACGCTCTTGCGGGACGCCTTGTCTGTTGATGAATTTGTCAACGCCGACGCCATTGCCCAGGGCTTGAGCCCTTTCGCCCCGGAGACAGCGGCTCTCGCGGCCGGGCGGATCACGCTAAAACGGCTGAATGAGCTGGCGGCCAAGCGGGTCAACTTCGCCTTCGAAACCACCCTGGCCTCACGAACCTTTGCCCCTGGCTGGAAAAGCTGGCTCGTTTGGGCTACCAGAGCCATCTGATCTTCCTAGCCCTGCCCAACGCGGAGACGGCCCTCGCGCGAGTGGGCGCTCGAGTGGCCCTTGGTGGGCACAACATTCCTGAGCTGGTCGTCAGGCGGCGTTTTGAGGCGGGGTTAAAGAATTTTTTCCAGCTTTATCAGCCGATTGTTTCATCGTGGAGCTTATATGACAACTCTTGGCCGAACCAACCTCTGCTCATCGCCGAGAAGGCCTACCTCGGGTGGCTGGACGTCAAGCGCAAAATGATCTATGATCGACTTTTAGAGGAGTATAGTCGTGACCAATGAAAGAAAAGTAGATATTGACGCTCAGATTAAGCGGCGTGAGCCTGTTTTGGAGGCTATTCGCCGGGTCGGGCTGGAGGCTATTCGCCGGGGCGGGCTGGAGGCTATGAAGCGTCATATTCAGGCTGGGGTTCCCATGGTTGGCTATAAGGATGGCCAGGTGGTCCATATTCCCCCGGAAGAAT
>JAISWW010000228.1 GCA_031270705.1 Deltaproteobacteria bacterium | reverse complement strand
AGTTTGGGCGGCCTGGGCTCGAGAATTGTTTGGCCTAAAGGATTAATTAAATGATCGAGGGGACTGGCCGGCTCCTGGATTTCTGGGACCCGAAAACTAGCGGCCTCGGGTTCCAGAGTTTTTTCCGCGAGGGGATACATAAAGAAAACTATAAAGAGAGCCAAAAAGCCCACCAAGATTCCGCCGAAAAGGAGGGGCCAGCGCGAGCCCTGGGGCGCTTGAAGACTTAAAGGCGGATCATTTAGGTCGATGACGTTGTCGATCGCGGAGCTGGTTTGGCCATCGCTTTTAAAAGTCGCAAAGCTTTCGGGGGGAGTTTCGCCTTGGACGGGCCACTCGCCCACCATGCCGCGAAGGGACCAAAAACACGGCTCCCAAGTGGGCTCAAGTTTGGCTAATGCGCTTTCCAAGATGGAAAGTTTGTCCATTAAGCGGTTCACATAGTCCCGGGTCAAGGGTTTAGCCAGGGGCAAAAAAGCCCTTAAGGTTTCGGTGGTTTGGGCTTCCCACCAGCGGGCTAAGTTTTGGCGACCAACTAGCCGCGAGCGAGGCGGCTCCATTTTGTCCCAACTCTCTTTAAAAAGAGCGTTTAAATGAATTAAGCTTTCGTATAAGCCGGCCCACAGCCCTAACTTGACGCGAGCTAGAGCTAGCCAAAGAGCCACCAAATAATCCGGGCCCTTTTCGGCCAATAAACTCTCGGCCAAGTCGCCCACTAATTCCCAGTTCGGTTGATGGGTGGGATGGGTTAAATCATGGGGGCTGTTAAATTCTTTTTGGAGGAGCTCAAAGCGGGGATCGGAGCGGACGGGGTTGGGCGAGGGGCTACCTTGAGAAGACGGGCTAGCCGAAGACAGACTGGGGGCGAGCTTCGGGGCTAGACTAATTGTTGGCGGCTCTGAGCTAAGAAGCGGTTGGCTGGCCATGACCTGACCCCCTATAAAATTGATGGAAATTGTCAAAAGCCAAATAGTTTCGCGAAAAAAAATTAGGAAAAATCGATCTTAATAACGCCCCGCGTCCCCCAGGGCAAAGACTGACAGAAAACTTCGGTTTGGGCCATAGGCGCCTTTTGGCGGGCGGCTTTGGGGGCCAAATTTATGGATAAACGACTAAAGCCTTGATGTTGGCCCCAGATCAAGGAAAAGTCAGGGGCGAGTGTCAATCGCTCATGGCTAGGCGGCCAAAGAGAAGGGAAATCCAAAGCCAAAACCGGCTTTCGGCTTTGTAAATCGTTAACAACTTGAGCCGAACCCAAAGAGCCGTCAACATCCAAAAAGACCCATAAACGCCCTGGGCTTTCGTAACGCGCCGAAAAAGACCGGACGCGCCCCGGGCCAGTCGCTAGACAAGGTTTATAGGTGGGCGAGGGGCTAGGGGGACTTTCGGCCAATAAGCCCAAGGTCAAAAAAATGACTAAGGCGAGGAAGCCTAAAAGGCTAAAAGCGACCCGCATGAAACGCCTTCTAAAATATTTAAGGCGTTTTTGGTATTTGGCCGCGATGGCCACTCTTAAAGGGCCAATTTTGAGATCTTGGCCAGGGGCCAATTCGTCCAAAGCGATTTCTAAACGAGAAAGGCTTTTTTGGAGCCGCCGGTTTTCCCAATAGCTGGGCCCAGACCAAGGCGAGCTATAAGCTAAGCTCTTTACAGCTTGGCTGGCCCACCACTCAATAAAGCCCAAGCGTTTACGGGGGAGGGGCTCTAAACGCGGCCACTCTCTAGCGATGAGCCGCTCCAATAAACTGGCTCCTTGGGCCAGACCCCTTAAACCGCGCGTATGGGCCAGAGATCCGGCCCAATAAATGGCCGCTCGCCAATCTAAGGGATTTTCGGCCAAAAGATCCGCGGCGAGCTGGGCTACTTTGGGCCAATCAACGCGCCCTGGGGCCCTTAGATCGGTCGAGCGAGCCAGCTCAGCTTTCAGCCTAGCCCAGCGGCTATCATCCATGGCCTAATTGTTCCGGGCCAAAGCTAGGCTTCTGGGACTGGGCAGAAAGGTTAAGCGGGCGGCCAATAAGCCGCCTTGGGCGTCGGGCCGACAAAGAATCTCCGACTGGGTTTCTTTGGGGATCCGATCTTCTAGGTAATTGACGCTGAGCCGGATAAAACCGCGGTGCTCCCCTAAACGCAGAGTTTTGACCAAACCGCCCGGGCTAGGGACGACTTTTTGAGCCAGCTCATGGCGACCTAAGAAATCTAGGGCCGTAACCGGTTTGGTGGGGCCCAGGTCTTGGCGGATTTGGATGGCCCCTAAAGATCCTTCATAGGCCGATAAGATGACCAAGCGCCCGAGCTCGTCATAGCGGGCCCGAAAGTTTAGGAGTTTGGCCACGGCCGTATGTTCCGTAGGGCAAGGGACAAAGCCGGCCAACTCATCTTGGGGAACGAATTCTTCAGGCATTACCGGCTCTTCTGGCTCGGGGGCTTTGGGAGCGGGTTTTGGGGTCGCTTGGGCTAAAACGAGGGCTTTGGCTCTGGGCGGGCTGACCGGGCCCATGGCTTGATAGACCCAATAGAGGCCCACCGCCCAGACCAGAAAAATAGCGCAAAGTTGACGATGGCTTTGGGGACTCATGGCTCCTCCAAAAAAAGCTTTAGCCTTTTAAAGATCCGTCTCGGCTTGGATGATGGAGTTAGGGGGTTTAGGCGCCTCAGCCATCTCGACAAACCGTAACAAAGGGGTGCCCCCTTCGGTCTGGATGGCCAGACGAATCTGATCCACGCCGATTTGGCTTAAGGTCTCGGAATCTTGGGGAAAATCGGTTCTGGTTAGGATCAATTCCCCGCTTAAGATATCGTTTAAGAAATAGGCGAAAGCGTCTTGGCCCTCATAGGCCAAAGTTAAGGTGATGGTCGGAAAGACAATGGCCACTTCCACGTCTCCAGAGACGCCGGGCTGGAAATTAAAAATTTGGCTGGTGGGATAATTAAAGTTTTCCAAGACCGCCGCGCCGCTTGGGGCTTTTAAAGAGATGGTGGCTTTTTGGGGTTTTTCTTTGGCCTCGGGGTTGGCGGTCACAAAAAGAGCCGTCAATTTAACGGGATAGGCGTCTTTAATGGGTTCCAAGGGAGCCATGGCTAGGCGGCCCACCGACAGTAACTTTAAAAAGTCCTCGTTAAAAAGAAAGGCTTGGTTTTGCCAAGCGGCGTTTTGGTAAATTTGGCCTTTTTGAGCCAAAAAGGGCGCCGCTCGATCGGCCAAAAACTTATCCAAAAGGCCATTGGGCGAAAAGAGGGCCACCCGAGCTTCCGCTTCGGCTAAAAACCGGGTCGGGGCCAAGACCTCGTCGGCCCATAAGCGATCCAGGGTTTTGGCCGTTTCGCGGATGAGGCGGGTTTTTTGGGTCTTTAAGCGGGCCTCGACCAAAGCTCTAATGGGGTCGGGCTGGCTATCGGCGCTTTCGTGGAAAAAGGCTAAATAACGCTCCAAGGCTCTTTCGGCTTGGGTAAAAGGCGATTGACTGGGATCCCCATAGGCCGCGCCGCCAAAATGAGCTCGAGCCCAGTTCATGGCTTGGGTCGGTTGGCCTTGGATGGTCTGGTCGATGAGGCCCAAAGCCAGATGATAGTCCTTATAAGGTTGGGAGGCCCCCATAATCCGGCCAATGAGATCGCTATCGCGGTATTGGTTGGGATCCAAGGCTTCCCGTAAGCCTAAAACATCTTCGGCCAAATAGTCGGCCTTCTCTAGTAATCCGGCCACTCCGCCCGAAGCCGGGCTTTTAGCCCGGCGGATCCGTCTATGAACGATGTTTTGGAGGGTCTCCAATTCCAAGTTGCGCGCAAAAGGCGGGGCTAATTCTTTTTCCAAAAAGGGGCCTAGGTTTTCGGACATTAATTTTAAGGCGTTATCGACAATGGGCCGGGTTTCCGCCGGCGTCATTAAGGCTAAATTGGCCGCCGCCAAACCAAAAGCGCGCCACTGGGCCAAATAATCGCGGTCATAAGAGTTTTGAAAATCTTGGATTTTCTCGTTAAAGGAACTGGGGCCAAAGCGAGCGCTGGCTAATTGGCTCATGGCCGCCATGATGGCCGTTCGCCCTTTTAAAGCGTAAGCGGGTGGAATCTCGGCTAGGGAGCCTCGGCTAGCCACCCTCGACAAAGCCCCACCCGTTAAGCCGGTGGCTAAATTGATAGTTTGGCTATCGGGCAAAGAGTTGGCCCATTCCATGAGCCAGTCCAAACCCTCGCGCTCGGGGATGGCCTTTAAAATTAAAAGCTCTAGGCGCTCTAAATCCTGTAAAGATTCTTGCTTAGGCGGCTTAAGCTTTAGGTAATTGACCAAAAGCTCGCTGTAAACTAGATTCCAGAAAGGTTGGCTGGGGCCCGAGAGATCGGCCGGCCAAGCGGGAAACCCCGCTAAATGCTTATCCAATTCTGGCCACTCGGAGCCCAAGGCCAAACGGTAAGCCCCGGCTAACCAGAGGAGTTGCCTTAAGGCCACAAAACGGATGGGGGATTTCTCGGAATTGACCTGTTCGCTTAAAGCGAGCTCTAAATCCTGGGCTAACTTTTGAAAGCCCAGTAAAAATTTTTCTCTAGCCGAGTCTAGTCGCCGTAAGCCGCGATCCGGCCCTAAACCAGGCCAAGCGGCTTTTTGGGCTAAACGCAATCTTTCCACAAACCGGCTTTGGCCATAAGCCGCGTCCAGGCCCGCGGCGGTAGTCTCGGCCGCGAGGGCCATATTGGGCTCGGGGATGGCTGTCATGGCCCGGTTGTGGCGCACATTGAGCCAAAAAGTGAGGCTCAAAATTAAAAGAGCCGCGTAATAAGCCCCAAAAGCTAGTTTTAAGCGTTTTTGCCGCGGCGTTCCGGGCAATTTTAAGGCGATAGGCTTAGCCTCCCCTAAGCTATCCACGGTTTTTAAGGTTTTGGCCTTAAGCTCTTGGGAACCAAGGCCCGGTCCAAGAATGGATAGGCTAAACACTTTCGGCCCGGGCAAAGGGCCCAAGGCTTTTTGGCTCAATAAGCCAAGAAAACGGGCCAAAGGTTTGGGATCCCAGGGAGCCAAAGCTTTTAAGATGGGCTCGACTGGCTCTTGAAGGGCCAGACGCTGAAAAAAGAGCCATTCCAATAAGCCGCGGAGCTTTCTTTGAAAACTTAAGGCCGCGCTTTGGGGATCCGCGTTTAAAAGGCAGGCTAAGCTTTGGCCGGTTAAAGCGGGGCTGAGGGCTGGCCAATTAGGGGAGCCCGCCGTGTCAGTCGCGATCCCCTCTTCCGGGGTCAGCGTTATATGGACAGGAATTTGCCGGTCTAGGGCCTGATAAAGCTCTTGGATTCGGGTTCGGGCTTGGCTAGCTTTTTGGCTTAACTGGGCGTCTTGGGTCAATAAACCTAAAGAAATGGGCAAAATAATCTTGGTGACCGGTTTCCCAGCCAAAAAAGCCCCTAAATGATTATCGCTAGCTAAAATTGGGGCGCTGATAACAATCATTTCCTCAACCAGAGAAAAAGTCGCCCCTTCTTCAATCGCCGCGTCTGTGAGCCAGAGAGCCCAGGGCCGCGAATTAAGGTTCGCTCGCCCAGCTGGTCCCAAACTTTCCGCGAACAATGAAAAACGCTCTTTTAAAGGGCAAGCCTCTAGCAAATGAGTCATGACCGGCTCTTGGCTGAGGACGTTTTTAGCGTAGATCTTTTTTTCGCGCCAGGCTAAAAACTTGGTCAATAAGTAATAGAGAGCTGGCAAAAATAAAAAGATGATGGGCCCTAAAGCGGCTATCCAGGCGTTCCAATGGAAAAGCCAGGCTAAAAAGAAAAGGCCCGCTCCGGCGATGGCCGCGCATAACAATAAGGTCAAGATTAAAAAGAACTTTTTCACGCGAGTCCCTTTAAGTTAAGTCTTGGGATTCAATCAACAAATTTAAGCGACCAAAAAACGAAAATAACCAAAAAAACCTAAGGCAAAGACTCAATAATCATAAGACCCCGCCAAAAAACCAAAGCCGTCAAGAGCGCCGGCAATAAGCCATGCCATAAATAGGCCGCTTGTCCGCCCCAAAAGGCCGGCTTCGGTTGATCAGCCGGGGCGGCGGTTTCTTGGATAAGCGGATGGGCGGCGGTGATTTTTTCCGCGGCCACGGCTAGAAGAGCGGCTTGGGCTCCTTCTTGGCCTTTCGTCGCCAAGCGTCCGCGAAAACCCAGGAGTAAAGCCAAAGCGTAGCACTCTAGGGTCTCTTCTAGGCTTTGGGGGCCAGGAGCGCCACTCCAAATCCGGGCCAAATGTTTGAGATTGAGATCTCGGAGCTCTTTGGACAAAAGAGGGCCCGCCGCGTTTGGACTCTGGGTTTCTTTAGCCAAATCGGCCAGCGTTGGGTCAAGGGTGGGCCAGGAGGCTTCTTCGGCTTCAGGCCAGCGCTCAAAGAGATCCCGAGCTTGGCCGGCCAAAGCTGGGCCTAGGGCCGGGGATTCCCAAGAGCCGTTAACCGTGAGACTTAAGGGGGCCCCCCACAGGCTATCGCGGGAAACTTCGGCTAGCTGGCCCGCGCTTCGATCGCTTTGGAGAGGATTGAGGCGATTGGCTCTTAAAGCCAATAAGCGGGCCAGCTCCTCAAAAAAGAGATCCCCGCCATTTAAGGCCCCCGTCTCGCGCCGCACGAGGCTATGGTTGACCCACAGGTTTCTCTCCGCTAGATTTGAGGTCAGGATTCGCTCGTCCACCCAGCAAAGGAGAGCCAAGCGAGCGCTTTTGGCTTCTCGGGGGGAGATGGAGCCTAAAGGCCGACGGCCTTCTTTTTCCAGCTCAAGCTCGAGAAGCTGGGCTATCTGACCTAAATCCAGATCGCTTCTCGTGGGGCTGGGCCAGGGCGCCTTAGGGATGGGCGTGGGCCACTGAGCCGCTTGGGGTTCTGGCCAAGAGAGAGGGTCTTCTAGATAATCCCCTTCGGGATTTTCGCGGAGCGGAGTCTTAGCGCTTAATTCTGGCCGGCTATCGGAACTCAAAGCCTGGGGTATGAGGTTTAAAACCAGGTTTATGAGATCAAAATATCTTTGGGCGAAAGTCATAAAAACACCTAAAATTTGGCTTTCTAAAAAAGGCTTAGGCTCTGCGGCCTGAGGTTAAGCGAACCATAGTCGTCTCCGGAGCTTGGGGCCACAAAAGAGCTAATTTTTGCCCTTTGAGAGCCTCGGCCCAGAGGGGATCGCTTTGCCGGATCTGAAAGTAGCCCAGATCTGGCCTTTTGGGTAAACCTGGCGGCGCGCTGGACGCCTGGCCTAAAGCGATACCTGGCAAACTATGGGCGGCCAAAAGCTCCAAGCGCTCGGGTGGCCCCAAACGCGCGAGACGACTGACTAAGGCTAAATCGGTGGGCGCGGCTCTAATGGCCAGCCAAAAAGGCCCTTCGCCTAAATCCTGGGGTAAAGCCAAAGAGAATAGATCTCCCGAAGGGAATGAATCAAAAGCTCGCTCAAAAACTAAGCTCACTTCTGGGCCAATGGCTACCGACTCGAGGAGCCGAGCGATGGCCGTTTTTAAAGTCTCCAAAGAAGCCACGGGATCGTCATGGTCATATTTGGGCGGCCGAAACAAAGATTCCACCGACAAACCCGGGGCCGCGAAAACAGCCAATTCGCCCGCCAATTTGGCCAAGGCCGCGTAAACCTCGAAAGGCCTTAAAACCGGACTTTGCTCTAAGATGGTTAGGTTAGGGAGATTTCGGCCCACAACGCCCAATAAGGCCACCAAAGCCTGGCCGGGGCCATCGAGATCGGCTTGCCGCCATTGGACGGGATCGAGGCGATACTCTTCCAATTGGTTGATCCGGGCCAAAAGCAAAGCTAGGCTATCCGTTAAGCGAGACCGGGCCGGATGATCGGGATAAAGATATAAGGCTGGGGGCCCATAATTTGGATCTAAGCGAATCTTTTCGGCTTCGCGGATGAGTCTAGCCAAAGGCGTGAGATAGACCGAGCTCTCTTTGGAAATGTCCCCAAAAACCAGTCTCGCTTGATACTTTAAGGTTTCCACTCGGCCTGGCGGTCCTTGGCCTAAAAGATCCGGGGCCAGATCCGGCTCGTCCTGAACCTGATAAGAGAGATGGCTATTGACCGGGGCGGCCTCGTTTAAGGTGGAAAAAGGCCGAGCCGGCTGAGCGTTGTGGCCAGATAATTGGAAAAAAGGCGTGGCCAGATAAACCATTAGTTGATCTTGAGTTAAATCAAAGGCCTCGCGAAAGGAACCAGCCTTGATGTCGAGGTTATCGGGATAGATGAGATGGCGACC
>JAISWW010000050.1 GCA_031270705.1 Deltaproteobacteria bacterium | reverse complement strand
GCCCTCCGATTTCCTAATAGCTCCCCAAAAAACGTCACTAAAAATCAAGGTTAGGATTCCCTAAACCTTAACCCACTTAAGCTTGGCCATATTATCACAAAAAGACGAAAAATGATACGCTCATTAAAGCCTGGATCCTAGGCTTGGGTCATTTTAGGCCTTAAATTGTAAATAAAATTTTATATAAACAATTTATTAAATAAATATGTTTTACAGAATTTAATTTTAAATAATGACTTTTTAAATTATTAAGAATCTAATTTTTAAGACATTTTTATAAATATAAATAAATCGTTATTAAAAAAAATGGCCAAATCCCTAAAAGCCAGTCCTGGCTTTCTAGGTTTGGCCGGTATTAGGGGTTTGGCGAAAGGGTTTTGGCTATTTGGCCTTATTGGGCCACGGTTTAAAGACCGAAATTATGACCATAAAAGCCAAAGCTAAGAGCTGAAAAATTCCGCCGATAATGTTTTTTATATAGTTAGCGTGATACTGAGCGTCATTCAGAGCCTCAAGCCCCAACTCAGTAGTTATGGCTGGTTGGTTATTGACCGGGGGCCCTAAATAGAAGGTGCCAAAAAGGATACAAAAAACGGTGAGGATCCATTTTATGAGGATCCAGCGCCGCTTAAAAAACCCCCAAGGCGTTAAGCCGGAAATTAATAGGCCAGTTATGAGGCAACCCATGGCCCCAGGTATGATCACCAAATCATCGACCAAAATGGCCGCCAAGTTATAACCCAAGAGTTCCGGGCCTGAGGTGGCCGGACCCAAACAGACAATCAATAATGTTAAACCCACGGCCCCGCCAACCCATAAACCCGCCGCGATCAAGTGGAGAGTTTTCAGGACTTTTTGGCCGCGAGAGCCTAATTTTTTCATAGCGCGCCTCCTCTGGGCTATTATAACCATTGGGCCATCCATTATCAATTTTCACAAAAGTTTTTAAATTTAAAATAAAATTGAATAAACACCTATATATATCATCTTAAAACTCATTTTAAGCGATCATAAAAGACAAAAGCTATAATAGGAATCCTTTAACCACGGGCCCGGGCGAGCCAACTTAATTTAGGGCCAAAGCCAAAAAAAACGGCCAAAGGATCCCTTGGCCGCTCTAAAAACTCTTCGCCCAAAACGCCTAGACGTCCAACTCCCGCACGTTTAAGGCGTTTTCTTGAATAAACTCTCGCCGCGGCTCCACTTGCTCGCCCATGAGGACGTTAAAAATGTCATCCGCGTCCATGATATCCTGCACCCGAACTTTTAAGAAGTTGCGGTTTTGGGGGTTCATGGTGGTGTCCCAGAGCTGATCCTTATTCATTTCCCCTAAGCCTTTGTAGCGCTGAATCCGCAGACCCTTTTGGCCAACGCTTTCCACATCCGCCAAGAGCTCCGCCTCGCTCAGAAGCTGGTATTTGCGATCCTTATGGAGGGCCGTAAAAGGCGGGGTCAGGGATTTATTGATTTTGCCCCGGAGCTGATAAAAATTCTGAAAAAAGTCGCCATCCAAAAACTCTTGGCTGAGGTTGAGCTTTTTGCGCTTGTCTTGGAGGGCCGTTAAGACCACCCGGTAACCACGCTGGATTTCCTCTTCCTCGTTTTGGCCATGGCCATTTTCCGCGTCCAGACTAGCCGGGTTGGGGGCGGCCAATTCCGCGTCCAAGCCCGCGCCTCTTAAGCTATCGACCAGCCGCAGAGCCCAGGTCTCCTCCAGAAAGCCCTGGGGATTTTCCAAAACAGCTTGGAACAAAATTGGCCACAAACGCGGCGGAAAACCTCGGCGGCTCAGTTTTTCCTTCAAATCCCGCTCCGAGATGATGTCATTGAGATAGGAGCGCAATTTGGCCCCTTTCAAGGGCTCGTCGTTTTGGAGGTCGGCGCCTTGGCCGAAAATAGAGCGGCCTTCCACGTACCGACGCATGGTGTAATCGCGCAAACCGGCCTCGTCTTTGAGGTAGTTTTCCTTTTGCCCTTCCTTAACGCCGTATAAAGGCGGCTGGGCGATGAAGAGGTGACCGCGAGCGATGAGCTCAGGCATTTTGCGATAGAAAAAAGTTAAGAGCAGAGTCCGAATATGGGCCCCATCCACGTCGGCGTCGGTCATGATGACCACTTTGTGATAGCGGAGCTTATCGATTTCAACGCCTATGGCGCCATCTTTGACCCCAGTGCCTAGGGCGGTGATGATATTGCGGATCTCTTGGCTAGAGATAATCCGGTCAAACCGAGAGCGCTCCACGTTTAAGATCTTGCCGCGCAAGGGCAAAATGGCCTGAAAGCGGCGGTCGCGCCCAGATTTGGCGCTTCCTCCGGCTGAGTCGCCCTCCACCAGGTACAATTCGCACTCCACCGGGTTTTTCGATTGGCAATCGGCTAGTTTGCCGCACAAAGAGTGACCCATTGAGCCTTTGCGCACCAGATCCCGAGCTTTGCGAGCGGCTTCCCGAGCTTGAGCCGCGGCCACGACCTTATTGATGATGGCCTTAGCCACCGCTGGGTTTTCCTCAAAAAAGATCGACAGCTTTTCGTAAACTAAGGTATCGACTAAACCCTTGACATTGGCGTTCCCAAGTTTACTCTTGGTTTGCCCCTCAAACTGCGGCTCGGGGATTTTGACGGAGATAACCGCCGTTAAGCCTTCCCTTAAGTCGTCGCCTTCCAAAGCCGAAAACTTTTGGTTCTTGCTCAGCTTAACCGAAGGCAAGTATTGGTTGACCGCTCGGGTCAAAGCCACTCTAAAGCCCGAAAGATGAGTGCCCCCGTCCACGGTGTTAATGTTATTGACAAACGAGAGAACCTGCTCGTTGTAGCCATCATTATATTGGAAGGAGACTTCCACGACCACATTGTGCTCGTCGTTTTGGCCTTCCAAGTAGACGGCCTTATCGTGGAGAGGTTGCTTTTGGCGGTTGAGGTACTGAACAAACTCCACCAAGCCGCCCTTATATTGAAACTCCACAAATTCCGAGGTGCGGTCATCGCGCAAGGAGATAAATAGGCCCCGGTTTAAGAAAGCCAATTCCCTTAGGCGCTTGGCCAAAATCGCGAAATCAAACTCCGTGGTCTCAAAAATGCTGGCGTCGGGCTTAAAATGCACCATGGTGCCAGTTTTTTGGCAATTGCCTTGGTTGGTTAGCTCCGTGACCGGGTGGCCTTTTTCGTAGCGCTGATGGTAACGAGATTGACCTCTTTTGACTTCCACCTCCAGCCACTCGCTAACCGCGTTCACCACGGAAACGCCGACGCCGTGGAGGCCGCCAGAGACCTTATAGGTTTTCTTGTCAAATTTCCCGCCCGCGTGGAGGCGCGTCATAACCACCTGGACGCCGGGCACCTTTTCCGTGGGATGGAGATCCACCGGAATGCCGCGGCCATTGTCTTTTACCCGAACTGTCCCCGCCGCCGTGATGGTCACCTCGACGCGATCGCAGAAACCGGCCATGGCCTCGTCAATGGAGTTGTCGACCACCTCATAAACCAGATGGTGCAAGCCTTGCGAGGAAACATTGCCAATATACATGGCCGGACGTTTGCGAACCGCTTCTAAACCTTCCAAAATCTGGATATGATCGGCGCCGTAATCGTCCTGGGCCTTGACCTTGTCGATTTCGCTCATAGGTCTCCTAAACGCTAAAATTTGTGGGTTTGGCTAGGGAGGCCGATAAGCGAAAGCTCATCGAGACCTCCCTGACAATAAAAAGAAAGGCTAGATTAATAGGTGGAGGTCATGACAATGCCAAAATAACCAGGATCATCTCGGCCAGTGACCAAAAAAGACTGTTTGGGGTCTTGAAAGGTGATGGAGATAATGTCGCTAACTAAATTGGACAATGTCTCAATGTAAAAACTCAAATTAAAGCCTGTCGTCAAAGGCTCGCCATCGTACTCAATGGCCAAGGACTCTTCGGCCTGCCCCACGTTGGAGTTGGCTAGGGTGATGTGGAGGTTATCTTTGGTGAACTCAAATTTCCCCACCCGCGAGGCTTCGTCGGAAATCAAAGACACGCGCTTAAGGCACTCCAAAAAGGCTAGCCGATTGATGTTGGCGTTTTTGTCGTGGTTGAGGGGCACCACCATCCGATAATCGGGGAAACCGCCTTCCAAAAGGTGTAGCTCCAAAAGGGACGTTGGGGTTTTGGCCATAACGCAGGTAAAACTGACGCCCACCTCAATGGAATCCACGGTTTCCGCCAAACGCCGGAGCTCCTGGATACCCTTTTTGCTGATGATAACGCCGCGCTCAAGCTCAAAATCAACGACCGACTCAACGATGGTGGAGATGTTGAGGCGCTTGGAATCCGAGGAGACTAGCCGCAGAGACTTCTTATCCTCGTTCTCCTCTAAAGTCATGTAAACGCCCGAGAGATTATAGCGCTCATCCCGGGCCGAGACCGAGTAGATGACCTTATCAATGGCGTTAATGAGATCCTTGGAATTTAAGGTTCGGCAAACAAAATCCGACTCGTCCAGGAGCTTAGGAAAGGATTCGGCGGCCAAACCAAAAAAGACCGTCTTAAACTGGCCAGCCAAAAGCTCTAAAGTCAGGCGATCGCCCTCAGTGAGGTTAATGGACTCGGTGTTAATGGAGCGAACCATTGAATGGAAAGCCTTGGCCGAGACAGTCAAGCGTCCTGGGGAATAGACCGTGGCCGGACAAGTCTCCTGGATGGTGGTCTCCAGGTCGGAAGCCGTGACGATCAAAGAATCATCTTTGGCCTCAATAAGGAAATGCGAAAGGATCGGCAAGGTGCTCTTCTTTTCGCTAACCGACACCGTTAGATTTACGGCCCTAAGCAAGTCCTCGGTTTTAACGTTGACCTGGAGCATAGATTTTTAACCTTTTCGCGTTCCCCGGTTTTTGGTTCTGAAAATCGATTTAGGCCTAATTCTAAAAACCTAATCCAGGTCGCTCAATATGTTGAAATTAGCCCGCCAAAATGATGGCTAGCGTTAATTGCTTTAACCACTCAAATATACCATTTCTTTGGTCAGAAGACAAGACCAAAGGGGCTCAAAAAATTAAAAAATTTTGGGGATTTTTTGAAGCGCGGAGTCAGGGAAAAATAGTCGCCAATAACCAGGAAAAAAAACTTATTGACCAATAGTAAATCGGCCAAGAGACAGACAAAATCTCAATTTATAACCATTGATAAAAAATAGCTATTTTATAACCTTTTTAATAAAGCTATATTAAAAAACGTTATAAATAAAAGTCAATATCCTTCAATTAGCTAAACACTAACTTTTAGCCTCAAAAAACGCCCCCGCTCAGCCAACTAAGCTATTTCCAATCTCTTAGCCGCCCAAACGGCTAGCTTTTCCCGGCCAATTTTCGCGTTATGGCGAATGTCCATGGGAAAGCTGTCGCGCCTTAAAAAGAACTCGAGGCCCCGAGTGCGGGGATTGGCCAAACCCAATTTTTTTAGCTCCTCGACGAGTTCCGGCCATTGCCGCCTCTTTAAGCCTTTCTGGGGCTCAATGATCATCACCGGCTTTTGGTCGCCGCTTGGGCCAACGCCCACCAAAGCCGAGCGCTCGACTTTAGGATGATTATTAAAAATGGCCTCGCAACAGACCGTAAAAAGACTGCCTTGCCGCGTGACCACTCTTTGGGTTTTCCGACCGCAAAACCATAATCGACCTTGCGCGTCCTGCCAGCCTAGGTCGCCCATTCGGCGCCAAATCGCCCCATCCGGGCCTTTCACTAGGGTCATGGCCGTCTCTTTCGGCTTTTGAAAATAGCTCTGGCAGATGACTGGGCCGCTAGCGGTAATTTCCCCAATCTCCCCCACCGGGAGAGTTTGGGTTTCTTTAAAGCTCTCCATGGGCTGATCGGCGATGGGCAGAATGGTCAATTTTATGCCCGGCAAAGGCCGTCCGACGCACATGCCAAAGCCCTGCTCGGTCATGCCCCGGGCGCCCTCAATCTCTAAGTGGTCAACCGTCGTTAAAGGCATGCCCTCAGTGGCCCCGTAAGGCGTCACTAACCTGGCCTCGGGCTCCAAAAGGGCCCCAATCTTTTCGGCTAAGGCCGGCCGCACCGGAGCCCCAGCCGTAATGACTAAGCGGACGCCCTTTAAAACTAGCTTTTCCGCTTGGCCGTGCTCGGCCAAGCGAGTCAATAAAGCCGGCGAGCCAAAGAGGCTATCGCACTTTTCATTCTCAAGGCTTTGGATCAATTTTCTGGGGTCGGCTTTGGCGGGCTTTATGGGGTTCATATTGGGAATGACTGAGGTGAGCCCTAAAGCCGGAGCGAACAAGGCGAACAAGGGAAAAGTGGCCATGTCCACGCCGCCAAACTTAAAGCCAAAATTGGCTTTAAGGCTTTCCACCTGAGCCCGAAACATGGCGTGGGTGTAGACCGCTCCCTTGGCGGGCCCAGTGGCTCCAGAGGTAAAAAGAATGGCCGCCGTGTCCTGGGCGTCGGTCTTTTGCTCAGGGAGAGAAGGATATTCCGTTAAAAGCTTTTTAAAGTTTTTTAAGCCGCAAAAAGGGGGAATTCGGCCCAAAATCACGCGCTTTTTGACGGTGACAAAATACTTGGGCCAAAAAAGACAAGCTAGGTGAGCCAAAGGGACGCCAACAAAACCCCTGGGTTGGCCTTCCGAAAGACATAGGAGCATCCGCTTTAAACCCATGCCCGGATCCACCATGACTGGCGTCAAACGGGCTTTGAAGAGAGCGAAAACCGTGATGAAAAAGTCTAGGCCCATGGGCACCATGACCACGACGCGATCGCCAGGCTCTAAGCCGCTCGCCAAAAGCCCGCCGGCCAGCTTGGAGGAGTCTTCGGCCAACCGCGAGTAAGTGATGACCGTGCGCCCCAGGCTATCCGGCAAATGGCGAGCCACCACGGCCAAACGATTGGGATCGTCTTGCGCCGCCGTGGTTAAGGTTTGGGCGATATTAAAAATGTCAGGGGACTCGGCCATCATGGAACCTCCGGCCCGCCCAAGGACTGGGCTTGGCCTAAAAACTGGCTAAGGGCCGAGGCGATCTGTTCCGGCTCGTCTTCCAGAAGAAGGTGGCCAGCCCTAGGCAAGGCCAAAACCCGCGCTTTGGGCCTTCTGGCCTGAAAATCGGCCAAAAAAGCCGGGTCAAAAACAAAATCTTGAAGTCCCCACACTAAAAAAAGGGGCGCGTGACTCAAACCCTCAAAGGATTTGTCCACATTTTGCAAAGCGCTCCAGCTAGGATGGTTGGGAGCTAAGGGAATGTCTTCCACAAATCGGCTAATGGCCTGACGGAACTCGGGCAAGCGATAAGGAGCCAACCAGCCTTGCCTAACCGCCGAGGGCAAAGGCCTGACCGAGCCATGACGAAAGAGGCCCCATAAAAAAAGATTAAAGCGTTTCGCCAAAATCTGGCCAAAAAGACCAGTATTCCGAAAAAGGCTCAGCTTAAAAGGCAAAACGTAATCTTTAGGCAAACGTAGGCCGGTGTTCATTAAGGTGATCGAGGCCACCCTTTGGGGATTAAGGCCGGCCCAGCCCAAACCAATGGGGCCACCCCAATCATGGGCCACGAGATGGATCGGCTCGGTAAGATTCAGGCTATCAATAAAGGCCGTTAAATCGTTCACCCGATCCATGAGCCGAAACCCATAAGAGCCGCGCTTGGGCCTAGACGATAAACCCATGCCCAAGTGATCTGGGACTAAACAGCGATAATGGGGAGAAAGAGCTTTAATTAGGGAGCGGTACATGAACGACCAGCTGGGGTTGCCATGAACCATTAAAACTGGCGGGCCCTGACCCTCATCGAGGTAATGGAGATAACCGCCCTCCGACCGCTCAAAGTAATTAAAACGGAAAGGATAGGCCAATATCCACGGCCCTTTGAGTAGCAAAGGCAAACGCGAGCCTGGGGCTTTCTTGGCCATGGGCCTAAAACCTCTGAGCCTGGGCCAATAGGCGATTGATGGTTACGCGAGGGCTCAAAGACCAACCTCCACTAGAAAACTACCTTTAGCCAAAACCAACCCGCGCCTGATCCCCTCAAACGGAACCAGGAAAACGGGCCCTGCCTTAGCCTGTTATCTTAAGCTCTATTTTACTCCCAAGTGGAGATTTTGGCCAGAAAAACCGCTGAATCATCCCTGGGCCCATAGGCCAAGATCGCCCAAAAAAGACCTATTTAAGAATAAAAATCTTAAAGAATATGGCTTAAAAGATACTATAATGATAAAATCATAAGTTAAAAAAACTAGTTCCATATTGGCCGGAAATGAGCCAAAAGAACTAAAGGGGCCATTGACCTCACGGGATCAAAAAGCCAAAATCAAATAGCCGAGAAGCGAGCCTAGGCGACCAATTTCTAAAAGGCCCTAAAAATCTGGATCTAAAATACATTTACCTTTAAAACAATATAAAATCAAGAATCTTAGGCCTAATTCAGCTTTTATTCGTTACATATAGCTTGGCTCAAGAGGGCCCGGTCTTTAAGCTCGCGAAGGGTTTAAGGCAATACCAGTTCCTTAATCTCAAAATCCTCCATGAGGCCGACCACGGTTAATTTTAAGCGCGGGATAACCTCAAGGCTCATAAAGCCTAAGGTTAAAAAAGGATCAAAGCCCGGCGGCCAGCCCAACTTTAGGCCCACCCGCTCTAAATCCTCTAAAGAACGGGCAATGTCCCGGGCCGGCGCGTCACTCAGTAAGCCGCCCAAAGGCAAGGCCAAAGAGCCTAAAACCTGGCCCTCCGCGGCTATGGCCAATCCTCCGCCTAAATCGATGACCTTTCGGGCGGCCAAAATTATATCCTCGTCATTAAGGCCCGCGGCCACCAAGTGATGGGAGTCATGGCTAATGGTCTGGGCCAAGGCGCCTTTGGTTAGCTTTAAGCCTTTTAAAAACCCCACCCGCGCTCGCCCATCGCCCCCGTAACGGTTCCAGACGGCCATCTTTATGATATCCTCTTCTGGACTAGCCTCATAAAAACCGTTTTGGGCGGGCCAGGATAAAATAAGAGAATCAGTAACAATTTGCCCTGGGATTAAGCCAATGACCCTGACCTTAGCGCCTGTGGCCGGAACCTTTAAAGAATTTTTGTCCAAGGGAGCCAGACGTACCGAATTAAGCAACCGCTTTTCCAAAGGCGTTTCTTGGGTAGGGCTAGGGCCCACATACTGGCCGTCCACCACTAAGCGCCCATTCTTCCAGACTTTTTTCGGCGCCCAGGTCTTTAAGTCTGGATAGAGAGCCAGATCGGCCAGATACCCAGGAGCCAAAGCCCCGCGATCGCGCAAATCAAAGCGCGTGGCGGCGTTTATGGTCGCCATGCGCAAAATATGGGGCAGCTTTTCCGGAGTTAAGCTTTGGGCTAGGCG
>JAISWW010000021.1 GCA_031270705.1 Deltaproteobacteria bacterium | reverse complement strand
CTAGTGGCCATAAAAAAACCGCTAGCTGAGATAGCTAGCGGTTCCGTTTTAGGAGCTCTTTCTAAGTAAAATTTAAGGCTTTTTTAGGCGACCTTTTTCTTCTCCCACAATAACAAGATAGGGGAGGCGATAAAGACCGAAGAAAAAGTGCCCACGCTCATGCCAATAAATAAGGCTAAGGCAAAATCCCTAGTGACTGGGCCACCTAAAAAGTAGAGGCTCAAAACGGCCATTAAAGTCGTCCCAGAAGTTAAGATGGTGCGCGATAGGGTCTCATTAATGGACTTATTGATAATGCCGGTCAAATCGCCTCTGAGTTTGGGCTTACGGAGGTTTTCCCGAATTCGGTCAAAAACGATGATTGAGTCGTTGAGCGAATAACCGATAATGGTGAGGATGGCCGCGACAAACGTTAAGGTGATTTCTTTATTGAGCATGGAAAAAAGGCCCGTGGTAATGACCACGTCGTGGATTAAGGCGATGATGCTCCCTAGGGCGTAGGAGAATTTTAGGCAATAACACGTGATGAGGGTAACTATCAAAGCTATGATAATTAAAGTCCCCACGCCCACCCCAAAGAGGGAGACCAGATAAACCACCCCAATGAGGATAGCCATAAATATAGCTGAGGTGCCCCATTTTTGCTCAAAGCGCCCAGAGATATAAATAATGATCATGAGGATCGAGTAATAGATGGCGTAGAGGGCTTTTTGACGGAGATCGTCGCCAACTTTAGGGCCAACCATCTCTTGGCGCCGCAATTGAGCCTTATCCGCGCCAAAGGTTTCGATTAGAACGGTATTGGCTTTTTTGGCCAAACCCTGGCTATCGCCTTCGGGTTGGATATTAACGAGGTACTCGTTTTGCCCAGCCCCAAAATCCTGGATGCTGGAGATGGTTAAGCCGCCCTCGGTTAAGGCCGCTCGCAAATCGTCGGCTCCTAACTTAGGATCGGTTAAGAGAACCTGAATATTGAGCCCGCCTCGAAAATCAACGCCCAAATTTAAGCCCTGGTTCCAGATGACTGAAATAATGGAGGCTAAGATAAAAAGGCCCGATAAGGCGAAGGCGAAATGGCGATTGCCCACGAAATTTATGTTAACGCCTGGTTTAACAATTTCCAAAGACATTTTTGTTCCTTATTGGCCTTAGACGCTAATTCTTTTGACGCGTTTATGTTTTAAAACTAAGTCAAACACGAAACGAGAGGCGAAGATGGCCGTAAACATGGAACATAAAATTCCAATAATTAAGGTCACCGCGAAACCGCGAATGGGCCCGGAGCCAAACTGGTATAAGACCAAAGCCGAGATGATGGTCGTTAAGTTAGAGTCAAAAATCGTCCAAAAAGCTCTATTGAACCCACCATTAATGGCCGCCGCCGGGCCTTTGCCAAAGCGGATTTCCTCGCGCACGCGCTCAAAAATGAGAACATTGGCGTCCACGGCCATGGCCATGGTCAAAACCAAGCCAAAAATGCCTGGCAAAGTCAAGGTGGCCCCAAAACCGGCCAATGCCCCTAAAACCAAGGGAAAATTCATTACTAAGGCCATGTCGGCCACTAGACCCGACCAACCATAATAAATGACCATAAAAATCAAAACCGCGCATAAACCCACCAGTCCCGCGGTCAAGCCCTGGACAATGGAGTCGGCCCCTAAGGATGGGCCCACGGTTCTTTCCTCTAACACTCTCACCGGCGCTGGCAAGGCCCCAGCTCTTAAGGCCACGGCTAGAACTTGGCCTTCTTCCTGGGTAAAGCTACCCTCAATGACCGCCTCGCCACCCGCGATGCGCGTTCTAATGAGTGGCGCGCTATAGACCTGATCGTCCAAAACAATGGCTAGCTGGCGATTGACGTTTTGCGCGGTGATCTCCTCAAACTCCCTGGCTCCGCGACTGTCAAAGGTCATGGTGACTTGGATGTCGCCCAAATCTCCCCGCCTCACTCGAGCGTCGACGAGGGAATTGCCCGTCAATAAAGTCTGTCTTTGGAGAAGATGGGGGATTTTGGTTTCGATTTGGGTGACTGGATCCTGGCGGCGCTCGTATAAAACGATGGTGCCTGGGGGCGGCCCAATTCTTAAAGCCTCTTCGGCGGAGACCGAACCATTGTCGACCAGCTTAAATTCCAAGACCGCGGTTTTGCCAATCAGCTCCACCGCCTCTTGAGGATTGGACAAACCCGGCAACTGAATGATGACCCGGTCGGCTCCTTGGGGCCGAATATCCGGCTCAGCCACGCCAAACATGTCCACGCGATTGCGGATGGTCTCCAAAGCCTGGCGCGAGGTCAGGGTGCGAAGGTAATCGCGCTCTTCATTGGTCATGGAGACGGTCAGGGAGGTGGGCGTCTGGGCGTCGACTTTTAAGTTAGGGAACTCTTTGTCAATGACGCCTCTAGCTTGGGCGAGTTTTTCGGGATCATTTATAGTGAGGCCCAACTCCAAGCTATCGCCAGTCGTCAACTGGACACCAGAGACGCCTTTGTCCAATAACTCGCGGCGCAACTCCTCGGCTTTCATGTGGGTGTTGGCCACAAGAGCGGCTTGGAGATCGACTTCCATAACTAAATAGATGCCGCCTTTGAGATCCAACCCTAAATTTATGGATTTGGAGGGTAGAATTTTTTCCCAAAAAGCGGGCAACTGGCCATCATCAAAGCCCCAGCGAAAGATCGTGGGGAGGAAAAAGGCCAGCCCCACCAAAAGGATGAGGGCCAGAACCAGGCCCCGCGCGGTTAAATTTCTGTCCATGATTCTCTCTAGGCGGATTTTCCCTCCAGCGGCGAGGCCTTAGAAAAAGCCTCAGGGCGAGAGGGGCGCGGCGCTATTGGTTGGACGCGTCTTTAGCGACTGTAATAGTTGACTCGCCGCCTTTTTGGATCCCGGCCACGGCGCTCCGGGCTATTTTTACGCGCACGTCAGCGGCCACGCGGATAGTCACTTCCTTCTGATCCACAGCCGTGACCACGCCCAAAAGTCCGCCCACCGTTTGAATGCGGTCGCCTTTTTGGATGGCGTCCAGCATCTTTTGCCGCTCGGCTTGTTGTTTTTTTTGCGGGCGCAAAAGGAAAAAATACAAAATCAAGAAAAAGCCGGCGACCATTATCAGGGTCATGCCCGCTCCGCCTTGTTGCTGCGCCCCACCCTCGCCACTTGGGCTGGGGGCCATGGCGTAAGCTTGGCCAACTAAAATAGTCAAATAATTGAGCATTTTTCCTCCGGGCTCTTTTTGGGGTTTACGGGCCACCCAAATGACCCAACCATGTCAAATTGATAATGTTACCACTAACTTGGTCATCTGGCAAGAATAAAATTTAGAGGCTATTTAGACACAAAGACGGCTCTAAATTTCAATTTAGCCGTAGAATTTTAATAAAACCTAAAATTAAGCGCGTTTGAGTCTAAAAATAATCATTTCAGTCGGTTCTTGGCGCTTTCGGGGTAAGCCCATAATTTAGGCTTCGCCGGTTCGGGCCGCGTAAAAATCCGCTTTAAATTGGGGCCAATTGTCCGCCATAATGGCTTCGCGAGCCGCGCTCATTAAGCCCAGGTAATAAGACAGGTTATGGATGGTGGCTAGGCGTGGAAAAAGCGGCTCGTGATTTTGAAAAAGATGTCTTAAATAAGCTCGCGAAAAAACTCGGCAGGTGGGGCAAGAACACTTTGGATCCACCGGGTTTTGGTCAGTTTTGTGGCGAGCGTTATTGATATTTAAGCGGCCAAAGCTGGTAAAAAATTGACCATTTCTGGCGTTTCTGGTCGGCAAAACGCAATCGAATAAGTCGGCCCCGCGATGGACGCTTTCAATTAAATCCTCCGGCGTCCCCATGCCCATTAAGTACAAGGGCTTTTCTTCTGGCAATTTAGCTCGGCCAGTCTCTATGGCCAATAAGCGCTCTTCAAAGGGTTCCCCCAAAGCCAGGCCCCCTAGGGAGTGACCCGGAAAATTCATGGCCGCGATGGCTTCGGCGGCTTTGGCTCTTAATTCAGGGTAAAAGCCGCCTTGAACAATGCCAAAAAGGATCTGGCCGCGACTGGGATCCCAGGCTTCCAAAGAGCGTTTGGCCCAGCCTAAGGTTAAATCCAAAGACTTGGCGGTTTCTTCAAAAGTGGCGGGGTAGGGGGCGCACTCGTCTAAGCACATTATAATATCGACCCCCAGATCCATCTGAGCTTGGGTGGCCAATTCCGGGCTTAAAAAAAGTTTTTGCCCATCATAGGGCGAGCGAAAGGTGACGCCCGCCTCATTTAAAGTTCGGGCGTCGGCCAAAGAAAAAACTTGATACCCGCCGCTATCGGTTAAAATGGGGCCAGGCCAACCCATAAAAGAGCCCAAACCCCCAAACGAGCGAATGAGCTCTAAGCCAGGCCGCAAAATCAGATGAAAAGCGTTGGCTAAAATGATCTGGGAGCCCACTTTTTTTAAATCTTGGGGATCTAGGGCTTTAACCGAGCCCCGCGTCCCCACGGCCATAAAGGTGGGGGTTAAAATGACCCCATTCTTAGTCGTTAAAATCCCCGCCCGAGCCGCGGACTGGGGGACGGTTTTTTCAATGGCGAATATTTCCGAGGTCATGTTTATAGGGCCGGCCTCTTATTGGCGCAAGTGGCCATCGCCTTGAACCACAAATTTGGTGGTGGTCAGTTCCTTTAAACCCATGGGGCCATAAGCGTGCAGTTTGGTTGTCGAGATGCCAATTTCAGCTCCTAGGCCTAAGCAACCGCCATCATTAAGCCTAGTGGAGGCGTTTACCAAAACACAGCCCGCGTCAGCTCTCTTAAGGAATATCTGGGCCCTTTTGTGGTCTTTGGTGACAATAGCCTCAGTATGCCTAGAGCCATAACGCCGAATATGCTCCAAGGCCCCCTCTAAGTCCGGCACGGTTTTAATGGCGATTTTGGGGCCCAAAAATTCGTGGCCAAAATCATCGGGTTTGGCGAGGGTGGCTTCGGGGAGATAGGGGAGAATATCGGCGGAAGCCAAAATTTGTATGCCTTGGGCGACCAAGGCCGAGCCCACTTGGGGCAAAAAGCGCTGGGCCTCTTTTTCGTGGATCAACAAACACTCCAAAGCGTTACAGGTGCCGGGCCGGTTGGCTTTGGCGTTGACGGCCACGTCCAAGGCCATTTTGAGATCCGCTCCCTCATCGACATAAAGGTGGCAAACGCCCTTAAAATGGCGTAAAACCGGGATCCGCGAGTTTTCGTCCACAAAGCGAATCAGGTTTTCCCCGCCTCTTGGGATGACTAAATCAATATATTGGTTGAGGGTCAAAAGCTCTTTGAGGCCCTCGTGATCGAGATCCGGCAGAATCGTGACAGCTTGGGACGGCAATCCCGTGGCGGCCAAAGCCTCAGCGAAGAGGGGGGCCAGGGCTTTGGCCGTTTTGGCTACTTCTTTGCCCGGCTTAATGATGATGGCGTTGCCGCTTTTTAAGGCCATGCTGGCCGCTTCGGCCACGGCTCCAGGACGCGCCTCGCAAATAAAAGCGATCAAACCCAAAGGAATCCTCAGTTTCCCCACCAATAAGCCAGAGGGGAGCGTCCGATGATCCTCAATGGCGCCTAAGGGATCCGGCAGAGCGGCGGTTTCTTTTAAGCCCGAGACCAACTGCGTAAGGCGCGTCTCGTTTAAGGACAAGCGATCAATGAGGGCCGGGGGCAGCTTATTCTTTTTCGCTTCTTTTAAGTCTTCTTGGTTGGCGGCCAAGATCTTTTCGGTGGATCTTTCCAAAAGGTCGCATAAGCTTAAAAGGGCTTGGTTGCGGATCAGGCCAGAGCTAGCGGCTAAGGTCGAGAGAGTTTGGGCCGTTTTGGCGACCACAGGGGCGAGGGATTTTTTCTGGCTCATTGGGGCTACCTATAGGAGATGGCTAGGGGCCGATAAAATTTTTGGCTATTGGGGTTTCAGGCTAAAAAGCCTAAGACTCATTGGCCTCAGACTCAAAAGTCGCCGGGGGATAGGGCTCAAGGTTAGAGGCGACATCCGGGCTTAAGTCAAGAGGCGCGTCCGAGCCAACCTTGACAATCTGAATCAGGGTTTTGGGTTTGCGCGCGATCATGGCTTTAAATAATCGCCGAACATCGCGCCTAACGGTCTCAGCTACTAGAGCTTCTTCATCTAAAGTCAAAGGCCCAGGAAAACGGTCGCGAACAAAGAGGGCCCAGGTCAAAAGGGCGGTTTGGGTCACTTCTAAAGTTAGATCAGGCTCATTTTCGTAATGAATAGACAATAAAGTCGTTTGGGGCGGAGCCAAAAGGCGTGGATCGCCATCGGGGCCTTCGGGATCAATGACCAAAACCACAATGGCCAGACCCATTTCCGCCAAATGAGTTCGGCCGCGCGTGACGGGATCATGAGGCGAGCCTAAGCGGGAGCCATCGACGACCCAGCGGCCCGTGGGAATCGGCTCGCCCAAATAAGCCTCCCCCTCGGCGTTTAAAATCAATTTTTGGCCATTGGTCAGCTGAAAGATATTTTCTGAGGGCCAACCTTGCTCTCTAGCCAATTCCGCGTGCCGGGACAAATGTCTAATTTCGCCGTGAATGGGCGAAAAAAACTTGGGCCGAGTTAGATTGAGCATGAGCTTTAACTCGTCAATCTGGCCATGGCCCGAGGCGTGAATTTTTTGGCGCCGATGATCGACCACCGTCGCTCCCAAGGCCTGAAAAAGATTGACCAAGCGCCCAATGGCTCTTTCGTGCCCAGGAATAGCCCGGGCCGAAAAAATAATGGTGTCCCCAGCCCGAGCTTGGATCTGGCGATGCTCGCCTATGGCCATGCGCGACAAAGCCGAAAGGGGTTCGCCTTGACTGCCCGTGACGACCACGGCCAGATCGCGGTCAGACAAAGAGTCGGCCTCCAGCGGCGTGACCGTGGACTCTGGAGCCAGCTCCAGGTAACCTAATTCTTGGGCTAAGCGCACGTTATTGACCATGGAGCGCCCATCAAAAAGCAATTTTCTTTGGGCTTTCGCGGCGGCCTGAGCCACTTGTCGCAATCTGGCCACGCTCGAGGCGAAACAGGCCAAGATGACGCGGCCTGGAGCTTTTTGGAAGATCTCGGTTAAGGTTTCCCCGACCTCGTTTTCGCTTAAGCTATGGCCAGGCACCTCGGCGTTGGTGGAGTCGGACAATAAGGCTAAAACGCCTTTTTCGCCATATTCGGCCAACTTGTGCAGATCGAGCCGGTTTTCCGGCGGGGCCGTAAAATCAAGCTTAAAGTCGCCAGTGTGAATTATCGCGCCCACGGGGGTGTTAACGGCTAGAGCCACCCCATCGATAATACTATGGCTAACAGAGATAAACTCAATGTCAAAAGGGCCTAAAACGAGTCTTCCTTGGGCTTTGATTTCAATAAGATCGTAATCTTTAACTTGATACTCAAGAAGCCTTTCTTTGGCTAAAGCTAAAGTCAGACGCGTGCCATAAACCGGAACCTTAATCATTTTGAGCAAAAATGCCAATGCCCCAATGTGATCCTCATGGCCATGAGTTAAAATAACGCCTAAAACTTTTTCGCTTCTCTCAATTAAATAAGAAAAATCCGGAATGATCAGATCCACGCCCAACTGGGTCGGCTCAGGAAACATGAGCCCCGCGTCAATAACCACAATCTGGTCTTGACACTCCAAAGCCAGGCAATTGAGGCCGATCTCTCCCAAACCGCCTAAGGGGGCGATATCCAAGGTAGCGGCCATGTTATTCGAAATTATTTAGACCCGAAAAGTTCAGGTTATTTAAGGCGATGGTCACAGCTTCGCTGAGGGCCTTGGAGCCGCCCTGGTCGCCAAAAAGATTGGTTCGGCCCGATTGCCCAAAGCCCCGGGTCTGGTAGCTATTGGGCAAACCTGGCCGATCGATGTTAACGGAAAGATTAGCCGTGGCTTTGGCTTCCCGGCCATCCAGATCCACGGTCAAAGTCTCAACGGTCACCACCACCCGAGCCTTGGCCCCAGAGGAGCCCGTGATGGCCGTTACGCCCAAAAGGCCCAAATGCCGCCGGATGGCTTCCCAAATGAGCTTGGAGGCCGAGAGATCCGAGACTAGGAGCTGAGAGCCGTCAGGGCTTAGGGTGGTTAGATCTAATTGACCGTTTTGGCTAGCTTTAAAGATATCTTTGGCTTTGGCTTCTGGGCCAATCAGATCCCCAGTCCGACGATCTTGAACCAAAAGTTGCACTACGCCTGGTTTTAAGGGCGCGCCAGGATGAGCCTCATAAACGACTTGGAGCCGTTTGGCGCCTAAGCAACCGAGTAGAGGCAGTAAGGCCACAAAGGCCACAAGCCAGGCCAAGCGGCGAGGGCGGGTCATGGGCGCGTCCTTCCCCTGACCGAAGATGGCCAGGTTGTTGAGGTAAAAGGAAAGGTTTAGAGCTTATCTTTAACCAAAAAGAGGCTAATGGCGGCGACCATGAGAGCGTGATTGATCTGGCCCTCTAAAATTAACTTAGGCAGATCGCCGACGGGGATCAAAATATCCTCAATGGCCTCGTTTTCGTCAAAATGGGTTTGGCCGCTTTTAACCGCGTTATCGCACACATAAGTGTGGATATAGTTATCAAAAAGAGCCGGGTTAGGCCTTAAGGAACACAAATGCCGAAAGTTTTGACCCACAAAGCCGGTTTCTTCAGTCAGTTCCCGCTTGGCCGCCTCTTCCGGGGATTGGCCCTTGTCCACGGTTCCGCCTGGCAATTCCAAGCTAAACTCGCGGCTACCATACCGAAATTGGCGCACCAAGATGACTTCTTTCTTCGGGGTTAGAGCCAGGGTATTAGCCCATTCGGGGGCTTTGATGGCCATGAACTTTTTTTCCTTGCCGTCTTTGGGGGACAAACAGCGGCGGCTCATGACATCAAAAACCTTCGTGTTGAGCAGGACTTCCTCGCCCAGCAACGGCCAGGTTTTCAGCTCGCTCATTAAAAACTCCTTTCTGGTTAAAAACCAGTAAAATGGGAATTTTTAGAATTTTTAATCTTAAAATCCCCAGGAAAAAGTATATAGTTTAAATAAAGCTAAGGCTCTATTTAGACGAATTTAACAATTTTATAGCGTTTTTTGCCCGCCCTCAGGGTCACTTGGCCGGTGGCTAGCCAGGACAACTCGCTGACCAAAGCGCTATCTTGAGTCGCTTCCAAAGCCACGTTATTGGCGTAGGCCCCGCCTTGACGAATTAAGCGCCGGGCCTCGCTTTTGGAGCCAGCCAGATCGGCCTTCACAAAAAGCGTGGCCAAATCTAAGCCCGCGACTTCGGCTTGGGCTAAGGTCAAGGTGGGCAGATGGGCGGCTAGATCCGTTCCCAATTCAGCCAAGCGCGAGGAAGTGACCACTTGGCCTTCAGGATCCGCGGCCCCAAAAGCCTTGATTGAGGCCAAGAAAGCCGTCCCAGCCGCCTCATGGCCATGGCAAAGGGAGGTGACCTCATAGGCTAAGATCTCTTTGGCCCGATTAATAAGGTTGCCTGGGCAGCGCGCTAGATTTTGACACTCCGGCAAAGGCAAATAGGTAAAAAGAGCCAATAAGCGCCCAGTTTCTTGGTCATCGATATTGCGCCAGAACTGGTAAAAGTCATAAACCGAGGTGCGCTCGGGGCTGAGCCAAACCGCTCCGGCGTTGGTTTTGCCAAATTTTTCCCCAGTGCGCGGATCAACCAATAAAGGCAAAGTCACCCCGTAAGCGTCCCCGCCAGTCACGCGCCGGATCAATTCCACCCCGGCCACGATGTTGCCCCATTGATCCTGGCCGCCCATCTGGAGTTTATTGCCCTGCTTTTCCCGCAGAACCAAAAAGTCATAGGCCTGCATGAGCATATAGTTAAACTCTAAAAAGGACAGACCCGCTTCCAAGCGGCTTTTGTAGCAGTCCGCCGTCAGCATGCGGTTGACCGAAAAGTGGCGGCCAATATCGCGCAAAAAGCTGATGTAGTTAAGTTCCATCAGCCAGTCGGCGTTATTTAAAAGGAGGGCTTGACCGTCAGGCTCCAAAGTCAGAAAGCGAGCCATCTGGGGCCGAATAGAGGCTTGGTTGGCTAAGATGGTTTCCAAAGAAAGTAAATGGCGAGCCTGGTTTCGTCCGCTCGGGTCGCCCACCATGGTCGTTCCGCCGCCAATTAAAGCGATGGGGCGATGTCCGGCTCGATCTAGCCAACTTAAAGCCATTAAGGGCAAAAGATGGCCCACGTGCAGAGAGTCAGCCGTCAGATCGAAGCCGATGTAAGCGGTGACGGTTTCCCGGTCAAACAACTCGGACAGGGCCGTCTCGTCGGTGGTTTGGTAGGTAAATCCTCGCTCGCGCAAGGTCTGGTAAACGTTTTGGCCCATGCTCGTCCTTAGAAACAAAAAATCTATTAGCCCTAATCAGCCGGAAAAAGGCCAAAATCCCGCGACCAGGTTTTAGCCCCAGACAAGATTGGCCAAAAATGATAGCCCATGGCTTAGGAAAGGTGACTTAAAAAGTTATTGTCAATAAATTTTATATATAATTAAAGTCTAAAACTAGATTATAATAAAATTAAAAGGCCTTGACCTTAGAGGGGCCCAGATAATCGCGAGTCGCCGATCTTCCCTTGGCGGGTCTTTGGGCGACCGAAACCGGAAAAAACCGGCTGACTTATTATTTGACCCGTTCTATAATAGTTTAATGAGCGAGTCTTTTCAACTGGGCTTTTTGGGGCTTTAGGGAAATTGAGGCGGCGAGCGTTAAGGAGCGTTATTGGTCTTGGATCAGACTCTTTATATTTTTATGGGACAGATCAATTTAATTAATGATATATTAAATTTTTATCATAAACAAAGAAGTACTTTTTCGACTATAACATAATAAAAGTAAAATTTTAGTTTTGTTAGATTTAAATTAGTTGTTTAAAGCAAATATTCAGTTAATTGTATATATATATTAGAAAGAATTTAATTTACTTTGAAAGTTTAATAATTGCTATATTTTTAAATATTTAAAAATTATAATGTAAATAATATTAAATTAGTTTTAAATATAGGGTAAATAATTTTGCCACGCAATTTTTTTCCGTCCGGTCATTTTCAGAAAAACCGTAGGCTTTAAAAACGGCCTGGTCGAGTTCTTTATGGGCCTTTAGTAAAGCCGGTGGCATAGACAAGGGGTCGTAAAGATCGGCCAGACAGCTGTCTGGAAAGAGTTTTCTGGCCTCTAAAACGCCTTGGGCGGCCTCTTGGATATTATTTTGTTGAATTTCCGAGGCGACGGGCCACGGAAAATTATTGTAAACAATATCCTTTGAGTAGCGGTAACCAGTCCCCAACCGACCGCAAACCGCGCGGATCCAGAAGTTATGAGCACTTGAGGACAGAACGCCAAAATGGAATAGCGTCGCCTGAGGCAAGATAAACACAAGATCGCTGGCTAAAACGTTGGCCTCCATGAAGCCAATGGGAATATAGCGTCTTTTGTCCGTTGAAACTTTTGGGATGACAATAAATGGGCGGTCGGGGATATTTTCCACATGAAAGCGCGTTGGCGTCTCTGATAATTTTTTGGTTGGGACGCTTTTGCTGGCCAAGCGTAGACGCTTTACGGCCTCTATTCTTTTCATGGCTTCCGGCATTTTTCGCAACTCTGAAGGCGGGCAA
>JAISWW010000247.1 GCA_031270705.1 Deltaproteobacteria bacterium | reverse complement strand
GCTCAAGAGATGAGCGACCAGTTTAATTACCAACAACCTTTAAGAGTGGGGGTGGCTGGCGGCTTGGGCTCGCCTCAAGCTCTGATGGCCGCTCAAGATCTGGGCGCGGCTTATTTTGTTTTGGGCTCTGTCCACCAAAGTTGCCTGGAAGCTGGCTTATCGACCGAAGCCAAAGAACTCTTGGCCAAAGCCAGCCAAGCGTGGCCGTGGCTCCAGCCGCCGATATGTTTGAGCAGGGCGCCCGGGTTCAAGTTTTAAAATATGGCACTCTTTTTGGGCCCAGGGCCCAAAAGTTAGTGGATCTTTATCGGTAGTGCCAAAGTTTGGAGGAGATCCCGGCTAGCGAGCGCCAAAACCTCTGGAAAAATTGGCCCAATTCTTCGCCATTTAGGCTCAAAACCGCTTTGGCTGTTGGGGGGCGCGGAATCTAACCCCCCAAACCGCCCAACTTATTTTTTGACTGAGTCTGGCCCTTTAGCCAAAAGCGCGTGGCCAAAAACCCAAATAATTGACTTTCTGTCGGAAAATCACGTCTTAAAGCTAAAAAATATTTATAGATACTTTTACCTTACTATAAAAAACATTTAAACGCTATTTCAACTACTTAATTTATTTATTTTAAATATTTTTACCTCCAAGTTATCAAAGTTTTAACATTCAATTATCCATATTTTCGTCATAAATATGTTATGATTTGTTTCATTGAAAAAATCCCTAGTTTATGCCAATATAAGAAATTGTCTTAACGATTCCAGATCCGGGTCAGCGTCTGGATCGGGCCGTTTGGCGCGCTGGCCGCCCCTTCCCCAGTCGGGCGGGGCCAATGGACGGCGATATAGCTAATTTGCCCAGAAAGGCTTAGCCCATAATAAGCTTAGCTTGGCCCCCTAACCTAATTATTATTTATTATAATAATGGCCTTAGAGGGTTTTGGCCCGACATTTCCTTATTCCAGGATTAGCATGAGCTACGAGATAGAGAAAAGACTAGACGCCCCAGACCAAGCCGTGGCCGTTATCGGCCTAAGCGCCCTTTTCCCGGGCCAACCAGGTCTCGCCGGATATTGGCGGGCCATTAAAAACGGCGAGGACGCCATAACCGACATCCCCCTGGATCGCTTTGATCCCAGCGACTACTACGACGCTGACCCCAAAGCCCGGGATCGGATGTATTGCCGAAGGGGCGCTTTCCTCTCGCCCACGCCTTTTGAGCCTTTAAAGTTTGGCGTTACCCCAAGGGATCTGGAGACCATAGATAGCTCCCAGTTATTGGGTTTGGTGGTCAGCGACGCGGCCTTAACCGACGCGGGCTACCCCGCCGACCGGGCCGATCACTCGCGCACGGCGGTGATCATGGGCGTGACGGGCGGCTTGGAGATGCTCGGCCACATGAGCTCGCGCATGGCTTATCCGCAAGTGAAAAAAGCTTTAGAGGCTAACGGCCTGGATCCGGCTCTCATTGAAAAGATTTTGGCTAGCTATGGGGATCAATTCGCGCCTTGGCGCGAAAGTTCTTTTCCGGGCTTATTGGGCAATGTCGTGGCTGGCCGGATCGCCAATCGCTTGAACCTAGGCGGGGCCAATATGGTCGTCGACGCGGCTTGCGCGAGCTCTTTAGCCGCCGTGAGCCAAGCTCTTTTGGAACTCAAGGCCAACCGAGCGGATTTAGTGGTCACCGGGGGCATTGACACTTTTACCGATCCCTTTATGTTCTCCTGCTTTTGCAAAACTCCGGCCCTCTCGCCCACGGAAGAGATTCGCCCCTATGACCAAGGAGCCGATGGAGCCCTCTTGGGCGAGGGTTTGGGGATTTTGGTTCTTAAACGCCTAACCCAGGCTTTAAGGGATGAAGACCGGATTTACGCCATCATTCGGGGTTTAGGAGCCTCCAGCGATGGCCGAGCCACTTCCATTTTCGCCCCCAGTCCCCAAGGCCAATTGCGGGCCATGCGGGCCGCCTATGAGGCCGCCGGCTTTTCCCCGGCCACGGTGGAATTGGTGGAAGGCCACGGCACGGGCACCCAAGCCGGCGACAACGCCGAAGTCTCGGCTTTAATTGAGTTAATGGCCGCCGAAAGACCGGAGGGCCAGAACCACTCCTGGAGCGCTTTGGGCTCGGTCAAATCGCAAATCGGGCACGCCAAAGCCGCGGCCGGGGCCGCGGGTTTGATTAAGGTCATCTTGTCCCTCTATCACAAGATTCTGCCCCCGACCATTAAAGCCAGAAAGCCTTTAGCCGCTTTGGCGGATCCCGCTTGCCCCCTATATTTAAATGATGAGGCTAGGCCTTGGTTAGCCCAGGCTCAGTCGCCTCGGCGGGCCGCGGTCTCCTCTTTTGGCTTTGGCGGCTCCAATTTCCATTGCTTATTGGAAGAGGGCCCGGCTCCCAAACCCTTGGACGCCTCTGGTCATTTCTTGATTCCTTTTTCTGGCCCGGATCCCAAAGCGATCTTTTTAAAGATGGAAGAGCTTCATGGGAGCGAGGCTGGGGGCGAAGATAGGGGCGAAAACGCGCGCGATCTCGACGCCCAAGTTCGGCCTCTTTATAGTCACTTCAAACCCGAAGAACGCTTCCGTTTGGTTTTGACCGGGGATCCTGGGGAAATCGCTGAGGCTTGGCCGGAGGCCAAAAGATTATTGACCGCCCTCGAGAGCGGCCAATACCCCAATTGGCCAGCCGGTTTCCATTGGTCAGCCCAAACCCGGCCCAAACCCTTAAGGCTCATTAGCCGCCCCTTAGGTAGCTTTGAGCCCGAGGCTTACCAAAACCTGGGCCGCGAATTGGCTTTGGCTTTTCCGGTTTATCAAGCCACCTTGGATTTGGCCAATACTTTATCGCCCTATCCTTTAGGCAAAATCCTCTTTCCCCCCAGACTAGCCGCCAATCTGGGCCAGTATCCCGAGGCTCTCACGAGTTCCCCATATTTGGCCACGGTTTGCGCTTTGGCCCAGGCCTCTTTGTGGTCGACTTTTGGCTTGGCTTTAGACTCGGCCGAAGGCTTTGGCTCCGGGGTTTTGCCGGCGGCGTTTTTGGCCGGCTCCCTGACCCTAAAAGAGGCTTTGGAGTTAGCCAGATCTTACGTTGATCCGCAAATCGCCTCGGACATTTTGGCCAACTTAACTTGGAACTCCCCGCGGACGCCCTTATACGCCGATGATCAAGAAATTAAGGATCTGAGCGAATTGCGCGCCGCTTTAACCAAAGCCTTAGAGACGCCCAGACCCCTGTGGTCGGAATACCATCAAGATCCCCAAGAGACTTATTTAATCATTGGGCCAGTCTCGGGGATCTTGGGCCATGAGGCTTTTAATCGGGCCACCTTTAATCGCGATTGCCTCAGATTGCCCGATAGCGATTGGTCAGTGGCCGCTTTAGCCGAAATCGTGGGCTCTTTGGCCAGCCAAGGCCATCGCTTGGCTCTCCATTTATGGCCGACCAGTCCCGCGACCCACGCCGCCCCGACCGGCCATTACCTTAATCTTACGGGGGCCAATCTTTTTAACGCGCGTAAGGCTTTACAAAAAACTACGCCCGAGCCCCAAATCCAGCGCCCCGTGGCCGCTAACGCTCAAGATAGCCTAAGCGGAGCCACCCTCAAAGAATTTTTGGTTTTGCAAAGCGAGACTTTAGGCGCTTTAAGGGAACTCATCCAAGAAACGCGCCTTTATCGACTCCAAGGACCGGCTTTTCAACCTAGCCATTTAACCGCTCTCAATCCTACGCCGGATCCCTTACCTGGTTTTATACCCATCCCAACTCCCCAGGCCCCCTTGGAGCCGAGGCCAGCGGCGGCGACGATCGCTCCGGCCATCGCGCCGCCTATGGCGCCTCAGACCTTGGGCGAGGGCTCTTATGGCGCGACTTTGGGCGCCATTGTCGAGATCCTAGCCCAAGAGACGGGTTATCCCCAAGACTCCTTAACCGAGTCCATGGATTTAGAAGATGACTTAGGCTTAGATTCCATTAAGCGCGTGGAATTATTGGCCCTTTTGGCCGATCGCTTTCCGGGGGCTAAAGTCGCCCAAAGCCAACCGCGGACCTTAGGCGAACTGGCCTCTCTTTGTCATGGCTCAAGAGTGGACGAAAACGCTTTCATTGAGCCGACTACGCCTATTTCAGTTTCCAGCTCGAGCGCTCAAAGTTCCCCTGAATTAAACCTAGGCTCAAAAATAGATCCCAAGGCTTTGGTCTTAGACGTTTTGGCCCAAGAGACCGGTTATCCCAAAGACAGCTTAAAGCCGGAATTGGATCTGGAAATTGATTTGGGCCTCGATTCCATTAAGCGCGTGGAAATCCTCTCCACCCTCTCGGAGCGCTTGCCTAATTTGTCGCCCGCGGCTTTGTCGGGGGCCGCGACTTTGGGCCAATTGATTGAGGAGCTAGCCAAATCTTTAGACGCGGATGACTCTAGTAGCCAGACAAGTCAGCCGGTTAGTCAGCCTAGCCAGCCGGTGAGCCAACCTATTAGTCAGCCTAGCCAACCCGTGAGCAAAACTGTAAGTCAGCCTATCAGTCAGTCTGGAGTCTTCTCCAGCCAAGAGGCTTTGGCTTTGGTGGCCCAAGAGACCGGCTATCCGGTGGAGTCCCTGTCGCCCGAATTGGAGCTAGAAAATGACTTGGGCTTAGATTCCATTAAAAGAGTGGAAATTCTTTCGGCTTTAGCCGAAAAAGCTCCCCATCTCAGCCAAGAGCAAGGAACATTGGCTGAGGCCCGAACTTTGGGCGACTGGCTAGCTGTTTTTGAGCCCGCCCCAAAGCCGGATAGTCGCCCCGAGCCCGCTACGGCGGTCATCCTCAAAGCCTCCCATGAGTCCGGGCCCATTTTCTCGCCCGAAACTTTGGATCCGCCCAAACGCGGCAACGGCAAAGGCAATGGCCGGGCTTTATTGGACGAGGCCCTTTTGCGGGAATCCCCGCCTAGTCTATTTAAGGTCGAGCCCGAAATTTGTCCCCCGGAAACTGGCCCTAGTCCTTGGCCGAGCGCGGGTTTGGCTCGCCTGGTGGGGACGGATAAATTATCCAAAGCCCTAGCCAAAGAGCTCAAAGAGCGCGGTTTCCAGGTGGAGAGCCATTCTTGGCGAGCCGATTTCGCCTCTTGGAATACTCCAACGGATCTCTTGTTTTTAGTTTGGCCAGGCCCAGATCGCGGCTCCAATATCATTACCCAAGCCTTAAAAGCTTTGGCTGTCTCGGGGCCCCATCTTAAAGCCGTCGTGGGTTTGTCCTTTTTGGGCGGCTCTTTTGGCTTTCCTCGGCCTTTGGAGCCCGCGCCCCAAGGCAACTCCACTAGCGGGTCTTTAGTGGGTTTACTCAAATGCGCGGCTCGGGAATGGCCCAATGTGGCTACCAGGGCCTTGGATCTGCCTTTGGCCGTTTACGAGATGCCCCATAATGACTGGGTCTCGGCCATCCTCGATAACGCCGCGGCTCCGGGGCCGGTGGAACTGGGTTTGCCGTCTTTGGATCGCTTAATCAAGTTATCCCTAAAGCCCTACGCCCCAGAAATTTCGCCGGAGCCTTGCCTAAACCCCGGGGAGACCGTAGTGGTCACCGGCGGCGGCAAAGGGGTGACGGCCGCGGTTTTAGCCGAGATGGCCAAAACCTTAAAACCGCGCTTTATCATCTTGGGACGCACCCCCATCGGCCCGCCGGAACCCGCTTGGCTCGCCTCTTTGAGCGCGGAAAAAGAGATCAAAGCCGGTCTCCATCAACACGGCGGCGGCCAACTGACCCCCAAAGAATTGGGGGAAAGAACCCGCCTAATCCTCTCTTCCCGGGAGCTGAAGAAAAATCTGGCCATTTTAGAGGCCGCTGGAGCTCAGGTTGAGTATATTTCCGGCGATTTTACTAGCCCTAAAGATCTGGAAGCCGTGGCCCGGCGCCTCAAAAGCAAATACGGGCCCATTCGCGGTTTTATCCATGGGGCCGGCGTTTTGGCCGATCACCCCATTTTGGGCAAAAGCCAAGACGACTTCGCCCGAGTTTACGCGACCAAAACCCTCATCGCGGCCCAATTACTGGAAGCCTTTCAGACCGAGCCTTTGCGCTTGGTGGTCTTCTTTAGCTCGTCCACGGCTCGCTTTGGCCGCCAAGGCCAAAGCGATTACGCGGCGGGCAATGAGGTCTTAAACAAAACCGCTTGGGAACTGCGCTTAACGCGGCCCAATACTCGGGTTTTGGCCGTCAATTGGGGTCCTTGGGCTGGGGGCATGGTCAACGAAACCTTAGCTGGGCAATTCCACGCCCAAGGCGTGGGTCTAATTGGCTTAAAAGCGGGAGCCGAAACCTTTACGCGCCTCATTAGATCGCCGGTGGAGGATCCCGCCGAAGTGGTGGTTTTAGGGCCAGGCACCAATTTAGCCGCCTTAACCGCCTACGCGCGAGGCCAAAATTGACAGGGGATCCCAGAAGAGTCGCGGCCGTAGTGGCCATGGGCCTCATGGTCCCTGGGGCCGATGACTTAAACCAGTTTTGGGATTTGATCGCGCGCAATCAAACTACTTTTCGGAAGGCCACCGCGGGCGATTTTGGGGCGGATCCGGAGTTATTTTACGACCCTAGGGCCGAACCGCCAGCTCTAGACAAAGCCTATAGCTTAACTGGCTCGTGGCTAGCCAAGCGCCCTGGCCCCGAAGCTCTCAAAGGTTTAACGCTACCCAGTAGCTTTGATCCTTTGGAAGGCGATGACTCCTTATTATATTGGCTGGTGGCTGGCCAAAGAAGCGTCGCCGGGGGAGCTTTAAAAGGCCATGATCCCCAGGAAGTCGGGGTCATCGCTGGCCACGTTATCCTGCCCACCACCACCCAGTCGGAAGCGGCGGTCGCCCTTTATGGGCGCCAAGCCACCCGCGACTGGGAAGGCCATCCCTTCGCCCCGCCCCCCAAAACCAACCCCTTTCGGGCCGTGGGTTATTCGGCTCGGCTTTTGTCCCAGTCTTTGGGTTTAAATGGCCCGGCTTATACGGTGGACGCGGCTTGCGCCTCCTCTTTATACGCCGCCCGTTTGGCTTTGGATAGCCTAGTCAGCGGAGAGCTGACCGCGGTCATTACGGGCGGTCTAGCTAGGGCTGATCCCCTCTTTACGCAACTCGGCTTTAGCCAGTTGCGGGCTTTGTCCAAATCTGGGGTTTGCCGGCCCTTTGATCACCGGGCCGATGGTTTGATCGTGGGTTCCGGAGCGGCGGCTTTGGTCTTAAAGACCTTGGAAAGAGCTCTAGCCGATGGGGACGAAATATTAGCCGTCTTGTTAGGGGTCGGGCTAGGCAACGATCGGACGGGCAACCTCTTGGCCCCGGACGCCGAAGGCCAGGCCCGGGTTATGCGCGAGGCTTTCCAATTAGCCCAGCGCTCCCCCGCGGACTTGGGTTTGGTGGAAGCTCACGGCACCTCGACCATTGTCGGCGATCAAGCGGAGCTGACGGCTTTAGCCAAACTCTTCGCTGACCATAAAATCAATCCTCTGCCCGTCTTAAGCTCAGTCAAAGGCAATATCGGCCATCTTCTGTCGGCGGCGGGCGCGGCGGCCTCGGTCAAAGCCATTTTAGCCATCAAAAATCAGACTCTGCCCCCCACGGCGGGTTTTGAAAAATTGGCCCCCGGTCACCCCAACGCCCCGGTCAAAATCTTAAAAGAAACTCAGCCTTGGGCGCCGCGGTCTAGCCCCCGGCTAGCCGCGGTCAACGCTTTTGGTTTTGGCGGCGTCAACGCCCAGGCTATTTTTGAGGAATATCGCCCGGAATTGTGGGAAGCCCAAAGCCCGCCTCCGCCCCAGCCGCCGCGGGAGGCCAGTCTCATCGCCGCCCGCACCGTTTTGGCCCCCTGGCCTTCCTATGACACTTTGGCTCGCTTTTGGCTGACCCCCGATGAGCCGCCCATGGCTGGCACCCGCCGTTTGGGGGCCTTAAAAACCACGGGTTTCTTTTTTGAGGATCTGACTCTTGACGCCTCCCCTTTAAAGTGGCCGCCTAAAGAGTTAGCCGAGGCTTTGCCTCAGCAAACTCTCGTCTTAAAAGCCGGCGTCGCCGCCTTGGACGCCGCGGGTCTCAATCCCGAGCGCTGGCCAGAGGGTCTCAATCGCGATCGCCTAGGTATTTTCATGGGCGTTGAGATCGATCCCCGGGCCGCGGATTACGCTTTACGGTGGACAGCGCCTTTAAGGGCCCGGGATGATCTGGTCCAAAGAGGCATTTTGGATCCCGAGGATCAAACCGCCCAAGAAGCTTTTATCGCTGGTTTGCGGGCTGGGGGCCCGCCGCCTTTGACCCATAGCCGGGTTTTGGGGGCTTTGGGGAGTTTAGTGGCTTCGCGCTTGGCTCGCTATCTGGGCTCGGGCGGTCCGGCTTTTACCATTTCCGAGGAGCGCGATAGCGGTTTTAGAGCGCTATTAGCGGCCATCCATCAGCTGACTGCCGACCAATTGGATTTGGCCGTGGTCGGCGTCGTGGATACCTTTGGCGATCCGAAAACCGGTTTTTTAGCCCCGCGCACCGTCTGGGTGGAAGGGGCGGCCATCATGATCTTGGCTGGCCCCAAAGCCGCCAAAATCTTAGGACCTTTAGCCCAGCTCAATCTTCTGGCCAAAGAAAATCGCATTGGGCCTTTGTCCGGTCTTTTTACCCTCAATCGCCACGCTTTTTATTTAAGACACCATTTAAAGCCCCTGGGCCGCGGTCATGGCATGTCTTATTGGCTCAAAAACCCCGAACAAAACCGGGTCTTTTCTGGTTTGGGCTATGAATTGGCCGAAGCCGAGGGTCGCCAGCCCCATACTTTAACCGTGCCGTCGGATCCCATTAGGCCGGATCCTTGGTTTTACTTTAAAGGGGACGCTACTCATCCGGTTCAAGAGAGCCTTAAGCGCTTGGCCGACAAATTGGAGTCCGAGCCCAACCGCGAGCTCCACCGCTTAACGCGGGATTTTTGGCTAGAGGAAAAAGAGCGGCCTGGCCGGCCAGCTTTGGCCATCCAGGCCAAAAACTCCCGGGATCTGGCCGCTTTGCTCAAAAAAGCCTTGGCCGGCGAAGAAGACCGCGATCTCAAACCCCGGATCTTAAAAGCCCCCACCGAGCCCTTGGTTGGGGATCTGGCTTTTGTTTTTCCTGGCTCGGGCCAAGCTTATAAAGGTTTGGGCCGAGGTTTGAGTTTGGCCTTTCCCTCGGTCATGAGCCAGCTGGAATCGGAAATCAAAGATCCTGTGGGCCTTTTTCAGAGTGAACTCTACTGGGAGCCTAACCCCAAAAAGCCCTCCAGCCGAGAAGCCATCTTAGCCCAGGTCAGTTTTGGCCTTTTGGGGGCCAGAGTTTTGGAGTCCTTGGGCATTGTCCCCCAAGCGGCTTTGGGCTATTCCTTAGGGGAAACCTCGGCTTTGGTGGCCATGGGCATTTGGCCGGATCTGGACGAGCTCTACGCTTCGCTCATGGACTCATCTCTCTTTTCTCGGGATCTGGCCGGCGAGCTTTCAAGCCTTAAAGCTCACTGGAACTGGCCGGCCAAAAAACCCTTAAAATGGCTGACCGGCTTTATCCCGCGCTCGGAAAAAACGGTTCTGAAAGCCATTGAGCTCTTGCCGCCGGCTTTTCGCTTCCGGGTCTTTATCCTTTTAATCAACACCGCCGACGAAGTCACCGTCGGCGGGGAAGCCGAAGCCGTGGGCGCCCTGGCCCAAGCTTTGGAAGCGCCCTTTTTTCCCGTGGAGGACGCCCCGGCTGTTCACGCGCCGACGGTTACGCCCGTCAAAGAAGCTTACTGGGCCTTCCATCATCGTCGAACGGCCCCTCGAGCCAATCTTAAAATCTACTCTTCGGCCTGGGCCAAAGCTTATGAGCCGACCAGCGACTTGGTGGCCGATTCCCTGACCGCCCAAGCTTTGCGGGGCCATAATTTTCCCGATCTTATCAACCAAGCTTATCAAGATGGCATCCGCTATTTTCTGGAAATCGGCCCGGGTAGCGGCTCAACGCGCTTAATTAAGGCCATCTTAGGCGAAAGGCCGCATTTGGCCGTTAGTTTGGCTGGCACGGCCGTGGATGAGGGCTGGGCCGGCTTATCCCAGGTTTTGACGGAATTGTGGCTGTCTGGTTTAGCCGCGGATCCTTTTAATGGCCAGCCCCAGCCTTCCCCGGAGCCGGATCCCAAGTTTTTGATTCCCATAAACCTTGATCCCCCCCCTTTAAATTGGCCGACGCCGAGATCCTTGGAAGACAAAGACGAGGCTCCGGATCAAAAAGCTCATACCGGTACCCACGCGGGCTCCAACGAAGATTTCATGAACTGGCTCCAAAGCCAGACGGCCAAAACCAAGCCCGAGCCCAAGTTTGAGGAACCGCCGCCCGAGCCCAAACCCGAGCCGCGACCTGAGCCTAAGCTCGATCCCCAGAACCCGGTTTTCCAAAGAGCCGATTGCTTGGAGTTCGCCGTGGGCTCCATTGAAAAAGTCTTTGGCCCTTTGTTTAAGGAAGTGGATTCTTATCCCTCGCGGGTGCTTCTGCCCGCCGAGCCCTTGCTCCTGGTGGACCGGGTCTTGTTGCTAGAAGGGCCAGCCAAGTCTTTGGGCCCAGGCCGGATTGTCACCGAGCGCGACATAGTTTTAGACGATTGGTATTTGGAAAATAACCAGATCTCCCCAGGCATGGCCATTGAGTCCGGCCAAGCCGATCTGATGCTCAGCGCTTATTTGGGGGCGGATTTTAACACCAAGGGTTTGGCTCGCTACCGCTTACTGGACGCGGAAGTGACCTTCCACGGGGTTTTGCCGGCGGTTGGTCAGACGGCGCGCTATGACATTAGGATTTTAAAGTTTTTCCATCATGGCGAGACTTTGATGTTTAAGTTTGAGTTTGATGGCTCCGTGGACGGGCAACCTCTTTTGACCATGCGTCAAGGCCGGGCCGGTTTTTTTACGCCGGCCGCTTTAGAGTCGGGCCGAGGTTTATTGGGCCAATCGCCGCCCAGTCCCCTAGGGCGCCTAGAAAACCTCTCCTTCGCCCGGGTCTCGCCGCCTTCCTTAACGGCCATAGACATCAAAAGGATCCGCCAAGGCGACGCTCGGGCTTTGGGCCGGGGCTTTGGCTCTCTAACTACGCCACTTCTCCCGAGCGGCAAACTCTCTCTCTTTGACTCGGCCGTGGCCATTGAGCGCGGGGGCGGCTTATATGGCCGGGGTTATGTCAAAACCACGGCCAAGGTCGAGCCCAAAGCCTGGTATTTAACGGCTCATTTTCCGGGCGATGAGGTCATGCCCGGCACTTTAATGTATGACGCGGCCCTCCAAACCCTCCGGTTATATTTATTGACCTTGGGCTGGGTCGCCGATCGGCCGGGGGTCTCTTGGCAACCGCCTTTAGGGGTGCCGCAAAGCTTAAAGTGTCGCGGGCAAGTAACGCCCAAAACCAAAACCATTGATTATGAGGTGCATGTCCGCGAGCTCATGACCCATAAGCACGCGGGCCGCTCGGAGCTGGTGGCTTTGGGGGAAGCCATTATGTCGGCGGATGGGAAACCCATCGCCGAGGCCAAAAATATTGGCCTACGTTTGGCGGGCGTCGATTTGGAAGAAGTCGCCCGTCTCTGGGCCCCGGCCAAACCGCGCTCCCAAGCCAAAATTCGGCCCAAAGTCAAAACGGATCTTCTTTTTGACAAAGAGCGTCTCCAAACCATGATCTCGGGCTCCATGTCCCTAGCCTTGGGGCCCAAATTCGCTCGCTTCGACGACGGTTCCCACGTGGCTAGACTCCCCCAAGCGCCCTATGATTTTGTCGATCAAGCCGAGGTCACCCAAGGCCAAGTGGGCAAAGTCGTTCTCGGAACCACGGTCATAGCTTCCTGGCGACCCAAAGCCGAGAGCTGGATCTTTCAGAGCGCGGGCGGCGATAACCCGGTCTTGCCTTACGCGGCCTTAAACGAAGTGGCTTTGCAGGCTTGTGGCTTTTTGTCGGCTTTTATGGGCTCGGCTCTCTTGTTTGACGAGCCCATGTATTTCCGCAATCTCGGCGGCGAGGCCACGACCCTAAAAGATATCGCCCCCGGAGAGAGCGCTCCTTTGGTCACCAAAGCCACCTTAACCAAATCCTCGGTTTTGGGCCAAATGACCATTCAACATTATGATTTTTCCACCTCTCAAGGCTCGCAACCCATTTATGAGGGCCAAACCCATTTTGGCTTCTTTAGCCAAGAGGCTTTGGCCAAGCAAAGGGGCTTAAAGGCCGAGCCGGCTCTTTTGGCCGCTCTCCAAAAGCCGGATCTCCAAGGTTTCCCCTACCCAAAAGGTTTGGCTTGGCCCCAAGCGCCCTGGCTCATGGTCGAGGAGCTTTTTATGGCCGAGGATACGCGGCGTATCTGGGCCCAAACCCCGGTCAGCCCCGAGGCCTGGTTCTTTAAAGCCCATTTTCCCGGCGATCCCGTTTGGCCCGGTTCCTTGGGACTAGAGGCCTTTATCCAAGCGGCCAAGTTCTTAGCCATTCGCCGCTATTACGCCGAGGCCCCCGAGTCCTTTGGCGGCTCCTTTTCCAGTCCTTTGCCAGGCCGCAAGCATAGTTGGCTCTATCGCGGCCAGATTCCGCCGGATAGTCAGCTCATGAGTTTAGGCTTAAGGGTGACCAAAAGCGATCCCCACAATAAGGCCATAACTTTTAATGGACTACTTTCGGTGGATAATTTGGTGGTCTATCAGGTCGATAATTTTTCGGTGGCTTTGCGCGCCTAACCAGTAGCCTTACCAAAACCATGGCCAAAATTATGACAAACCCTAATCAAAACCCAGAAATACCGCCTGAGCCAGGGGCTCAGGCGGATCCTTGGTCTTTGGCTCTGGAGGCCCGGGTTTTTTTGGAGTACATGGCCGAATTGGGTTTAAATAATTTGGGCGTAAATTTACCGAGCGCCCCCAAAATTTTGCCCCCTATTCCGCCGCGCGAAATTAGCCCAGCCAGCCCCAAGGCTACTGAAGATTTTGAGCCAGATTTGCCGCCCTTTGATCCGAGCTGGGCCAATGATTTTGATATTCATTATAAACCCGTAACTAAACCCGCCTCCAAACCCTTAGCCGGGCCCAAATTAGATCCTTTGGCGGCCAAAACTATCGCGGACTTTAACCAGGCTTTAAAGAGTTGCCAGAATTGTTTTTTGGCTAGAGCCCACAAAGTCTTGGGGCAAGGCCCTCTGAATCCGCCTCTTATGATCGTCTTGGAGCCGCCCGAGACCGACGATCTCTGGCCAGCGGGCGAGGCGGGGGAATTGCTGGGGAAAATCATTACTGGCGGCTTAAAGCTCCAGATCTCGGAAGTCTATGTGACTAGGGTTCTCAAATGTCAGCCCCAAAACCCCGACTACCCCTTAGGCGCGGCCAAAAAAAAGTGCTTTGATCTGATCCTTAAAGAAATTTCCCTCATCAATCCTAAAGCCATCCTCGCTTTTGGCGATATCCCAGGCCAGATCCTCACCCAATCCATTGAGAAGATGTTTTTTTTAAGGCAAAAACCCTATATCTTAAAGACTCCCCAGCCCATTCCGCTCCAGGTCACTTTGAGTTTGATCTTGATGCTGGAAGAACCAGAACTGAAAAAAGAGGTCTTTGGCGATCTCTGGAAAGCCAAACGTTTGGCCAAACTCATCTAAGACCCATTTTCCAGGATCCTTTATGTCCGAAGACAATTTTCTGAGCCACCTCAAAGAACTTAGGTCGCGGATCATTATTTCCTTGTTGGCCATCGCCGTCGGGACTCTGGGAGCCTGGCCCTTAGCCGATCAAATTTTAGAGTTTCTCATGGCTCCGGTCATTGATCTCTTGCCGCCAGGGGAGAGCTTAAAATACTTCGCTCTCCAGGACGCTTTTGCCTTAAATCTTAAAGTCTCCCTCTGGGCTGGCTTAATTTTGGCCGCTCCCATAACCCTCTATCAAATCTGGGCTTTCTGCGCTCCGGCTTTAAAACCCTCGGAAAAGAAAAAAGTCCCCCAATTGGCCGCCCTAGCTTTCGGGCTGGTTGTCGCGGGCGTCGCTTTCGCTTATTACCTAGTTTGGCCCATCACCTTTAATTTCTTTTTGGGTTTTAGCTCGGCGGCTATCCGTCCGGTTTTGGCTGGGGATCGTTATCTTTCTTTAATTTTTGGCTTAACGGCTTCCTTCGCTTTGGCTTTCCAATTGCCCTTGATCCTGATGTTTTTAGGGCGCTTGGGCCTAATTAGCTCCCAAACCCTCAAAAAAATCCGGCCCTACGCCATCATCGGCTTTTTTGTTATAGGAGCCATCTTAACTCCACCAGACGTTTTGAGCCAATGTTGTTTGGCTTTGACTCTGTGGCTTCTCTACGAGTTAAGCCTGCTGCTCTTGCCCAAAAATCTCGCCCCTAAGCCTGAGCTGGAAGCGGAGAGCCTTGAGGATCAATCGCCTCAAGATTCTCAGAGCGCCCCTTAAAAAATCCAATGAAAAATCTCAAAAAATACGCCGCCGCCATCCTTTGTGGCGGGCGAAGCCAACGCATGGGAGCCGACAAAGCCTTTTTAAGGGATAGCTTAGGCAACTTATTATTGGCCCAATCAGCCGAGCGGCTGGCCACCTGGTTTGGGCGGGTCTTATTCGTGACCGATGATCCGCGAAAACTAGAGCCCTACCCGGAACTAGCCCCTTACGCGGCTATTAAGGATCAACATCCTCTTTCTGGGCCAGTGGGAGCTATTCGCACAGCCTTATTGGCTAGCCCAGGGCAGGCGGTTTTTGTTTTGGCGGGCGATCAACCAACCATAGAATTAGAAATCATCCTAAAGCTAAGAGATTTACTGGAAAAAACTAAAGCCGACGTGGTTCTGCCTTGTCACGAAGGCGTCATTGAGCCCCTTTACGCTTTTTATGGATCTCAATGCGCCGCGGTTTTTCAAGAAAGCCTTTTACAAAATAAGTTAGCCATCCGGCAAAGCTTTCCTTCTTTAGTGGTTCAGCGCTTAGCTCTTGAGCCCCAAACCCTGGCCCAGGGTCTCTTTAAAAATTTGAACACGCCCGAAGAGGCTCAAGCCATGGGTTATAAACCCACCGATCGGCATTAGGGGTTTGGGACTTTTAAAAAAATTGGACAAAAAAATCCGTCGCCCACCCACTAAAAGGACACTTTTAGGCGAGGGCGACTGAGGATAAGGGCGATCTTCTGGGGTACCAAAATTTAAGCCATTTGGAAGGAAAATTGGGGGGCGCTATTACTCTGGTCTCTATTGAAAAGTTATAGACTCGTTATCATTCATTAAATTTTGTAAACTTATTTATTTAGATTTTGCCAGTAAAAAAATTGTTTTTTTCGGGATTGGCGCTTCAATGATTTAATGTTTGATAAGGGCTATGGACAATACGAGCGCCTTTTGACCTCTTGGCTGATTTCAAGGTAATATCTCAATTTATTTATTTCCTTATTTTTTATACGAGGTTTTAATAATGAACAAAAATTTCAATGCCATTGTTACTAGTGAACCACCTTGGTATGTGGCCAATTGCCCAGACAACGGGGTCTGTTCTCAAGGTAAAACCATTGAGGAAGCTTTAGCCAATCTAATTGAGGCTCTTGAGCTTTATTATGAAGATGACCCTCCGGATTTGCCGCGCCCTCAGTCTTTAGTTTTACTAACGACGGTAGAAGTCGCTTTGCCGTGAGTTCTAAACCCTCCCATGGTCTCTATAAAAACTAGAAGACGCCCGCGTAAGCCTTAGCCCTGGGATATAAGCCCCCAGACAGGCTTTTGGGGTTAGCGATTTTTAAGCAAAATTAGACAAAAAAATCCGTCGCCCACCCGCGAAAAGGTCAGCGACGGATATTTAAATCATTTTTTTAACCAATAATATAATTATTGATTAAAGCGTAATTTTGGCCTTTTCGCCTCCACTAAGCTTAGCTAGCCCACCTTAAAAAGAGAATCCCACGCCAATGTGTCCATAATGAGAGGTGAATTTACTTCTCTTCTCTAACTCGTAACTACCGAAAATGTCTACCAAATCGCTGACTTGCAATTTTAAGCTCGCCCCTCCTTGGAAACGATTTTTCCCTGGATCCAGGCCATGCAGATTATACACGGGGCCATTGGGACCAGCTTGTCCTACCCGCATCTGATTTTTGGGATCATTAGCCACAAATACGACTCCCACGTGGATTTCTGGGGTCAAAATTACGCCACCAACCCGGTGAGTCGTCTCCAGTTTCAATGAGACGGGGATTTCCAGAAAATCCATTTTGCTATCCCCAAACCAACGAGATATGTTCTGGGCGGCGTTCCCTCCCGCTATTTTTTCTTGCCAACTGTCGTTTTTTATCCGGATATATTGTAAGCCCGCTGAGGGGATGAGGTTGATATTGTCCGCGACTTTAGCGACATAACCCACGTTAAAGCCAGTCTGGAAATTGTCGCTATCAAAATCGCCTTTTGAGGTGGCTCCATTAACAATCAACCGAGTTTCTAGATCATTTCTGGAACGACCATAACCAATATTAGCCTCCACAAAGAAACCGTTAGCCGCTTCATATACCCCATAAAGGCCGAAACTATACGTGTCAATATCTGATTTACTCAGGCGATCATTATTTTCCAGTTTCCCTTTAGAAAATGAGCCAGTAACGCCTAAGGATAAACCGGGCACCGACTCTATCTCATGATCAAATCCCAGGATTATTCCACCACTATCATAACTATAGCCACTGAAGCCTGAGGTGTCTTTTTGTCTGGCCCAGGATCCAAACCCCGCGACCCAGAGATGTTCTTGAGCCGCGCCATAACCAGCCGCTGGAGCCAAAGAAGAGGATCTGATAGCCGCCATCCTGCGGCCCAACGCGGAACTGGCTTGCTGCAAACTTTCCTTAACTCCGTTTATTGACTCCAAAACATCCTGGCCGATAAACTGCTTAATAGCCTGATCAACCTGGTTTGGGCTTAGTTGGGCTATGCCTTGCAGGATTGCCACAATTTTGTCAGCCACAGGGCCACCGTTTTGGATTATTTGGTCAATCGCGACGACGGCAGCCTGGATGTTCCCATTGCTAGCGGAGCCAGAACCAGAGCCTGACCCAGAGCCTGAACCGCCTCCCAGTATTCCCCCGGAACCCTTAAAATCATTGATCACAATGTCATTATTGTTGATAATCAGGTCATATATAAGGTTATCAAAGACGGTATTATCCACGAACCCGCCAGCGCTAGTCAATATCACGTCAGTGACATTATAGGCGCCTGTCAAGGCGACTGCGGCCCCAGGCTCAATGGTGGTTTGCCCGCCAATCACGACTTGGCCTTTCGCGGAGACAGTCGCGTCGAGAAGAAGTCTTGAGCCGTTATTAAACCAAGTGTCGCCAGTAATGGTTAAGGTGTTTTGGCCCACGTCAATGGAAGAGTCGCTGGCGAAATAAGCTCGTCCATCAACGCGCAAAGAACTCCCATTTTCCATTAATATTGAGCCATCGAAATAGGGATGGGGATTTGGCGAAACAGAGGGGGTTATAGGAGTTCCATCAGGATAAGTTAGGGTCATATCCGAAAAAATACCATCTCCCTCGCCATCGCCCACGACTAAAACGCCACTAAAGCTTGGATGTGAAGGCGTTTTTAAACTAATATTAAGAGACGAATTTTCTTTTAATATTAGTTGGCCGTTTTCTATATGCATTAATGTTAACTCATTAATACTGGCGGGAGAAGCGTTTTTTGTGTCAACAACTAAATTGCCTCTAGAGTTTTGTCCTTTGGCGTTGCCTAAAACAATTTCGCCCGTAATCATGCCATCAAGCTCGCTACCGCCAGAAATATATAAATTATTAACTCGATTAGAGGCCGTGGTTCCACCTAGCCATAACTCGCCATCAAAACTTAACGTCCGGCCAGCCGCCAAATTAACGTCTGAGGAATAGAAGCTTAGGCTCTCCCCCTCGTCCCCGCCCGAAAGCTTAGGCCCAAAATAACTGTCGCCCGTCAAATAAATGACGCTATCCTCTAAACTCGTCCCATTATAGACATACGTGGGCCCACGCAATTCAAACCGGCCTGAGCCAAGGGTCAAGCCATCAACGACGGTAAGCCTAGCCACGGAAAAATTGCCACTTTGGCCCACGCCGGCGGGATATCCTCGGTTAAGATAGAGCGAGCCATTGGCGAGCAAGTGGCTAGAGTCAGCCATGTCTAGGTTGGATCCAGGACCGAAAAGAATAAATGGCGAAAAAACTCTCAAAACGCTATTGGAGCCTATTTTTACGCTACCGCCACTCGCGGGCGCGTCCGTGCTATTAATGAAAGGTTGGCCAGTAGTGTCCACAAAATGATTATAATCAACGAATTTGCCAACGATAAATAATCCGGTTATATTTGATTGGCCGCCCCATGGACGTAAAGCGCCTACAGTTAATTGGGAGTTATTTTTTAATTCTAATTCGCTATTTCCAGTTATACCGATGGCTTGGCCAGCGTCAATTAAGGCGTTGGCGCCCTCAGCGGCCACTACTCTGGCTCGGCCACGATTGTCATAACCCTCGGTCAGATAATGACCGCCGTAGCCATTATTGGCGTTTCGGCTAAACTCATCCAGCCCAAAATAACCTTCTTCCCCCTGTGAGCCATCGCCATTGACAATTATTTCAGCGTTCCCGAATAAATTTAAGACCGTGTCCTGACCATTTGGGCCGCCCTCGATTTGAAACTCGCCAAATGTTGAGATTGTCGCGCCAGGCAAAATATTGACAGTTGAGCCTTCGAGGATATAGACCGATTGTTGAGCTCGTTCCTCCAAGGGGTTATCCGTGATGGTAATACT
>JAISWW010000136.1 GCA_031270705.1 Deltaproteobacteria bacterium | reverse complement strand
AAACTCCCCGAAGGCTCTTTAAGAGGGCACGCTTTTCATCATTCCCTCATCGAAACCCCATTGGAGCCTTTGGTTAAAGCCCTAAAACCCGATGGCCGAGAAGGGGAAGCCGTTTATAGGCGAGGTCGCCTAACCGCGTCCTACGTCCATTGGTATTGGCCCTCTAACCTTTTGGCCACGATCGCTTTATTTATGCCAGACGCGGCGCCTGGGGCCAACTAACAATTTTTATTTTGCTTAAGATTTTTATCTTAAGATAAAATGCCATCTGCTCTGACCGGCGGAGGTTGTTTGCCAACTAGGCCTCATGAGGCCAGTTTGACCATAAACCATTACCACAAGGAGAAATTATGCGTCGAGCGTTATTGTTCGCTTTTTTGACCATGGCCGCCTGTTTATTGACTTCATTCAACGCCCAGGCTTATGACCGCCCAGATGGCAAACCGGCCATTGTTTTGGCGGCTTTTGGCACCACCGATGTGGAAGCTTTGGCTTCTTTCACCAATATTCTGTCTCATGTGGAGAAGGCTTTTCCTAATTACGAAACGCGTATCGCCTTCACTTCCAATATCATTCGCAATATTTGGAAAAAAAGAGCCGAAGATAAGGAATTTAAAAAAGCCAATCCCAATATTGACAAGCGTTTCTATGAGATTGGCAACGTTTTCACCGAGTTGGCCCAGATCCAAGAGCGGGGAGCCGATGTGGTTCTAGTTCAGTCTCTTCACGTCACCGACGGCGAGGAGTATGAGGATGTTAAAAACTTGGTGGACGCGATAAAAGGCGTCAAAACTTTCCAACCTTCCTTGGCCCCTCTGCCTTGGATCGGCGTGGGAGCTCCGGCCCTGGGCGTGGGCGATGGCCCACCAGCGGAAATCGCGGCGGCCACCAAAGCCTTGGCCGGCATCGCCAATGAGGCCAAAGCCCAAGGCGCGGCCTTAGTCCTAATGGGCCACGGCAATGAGCATAAGACTCAAAAGGTTTTTGAAAAGTTGCAAAAGTCCTTGCGGGCCGCTTATTATCCCCAGATTTATATAGGCACCGTGGAGGCTGAGCCGAAAATTGAGGCCATAGTGGCTGAGCTGGCCAAAGAGAAAACCAAGCCGAAAAAAGTTATCTTGGCTCCCTTTATGGTCGTGGCTGGGGATCACGCCAAAAACGACATGGCCGGGGACGAGGCTGACAGCTGGTCTAGCGTCCTGAAAGCCGCGGGCTATGAGGTTGATAGCCGCTTAACCGGCTTAGGCCTCAATAACGATTGGGCCAACCTTTACGTGAATCATCTTAAGGCTTTGGAGCCTAAGGTCGTGGCTTTAAAAAAATAATTTAGCCTCTTATCCCGGGCTAGCCCGGGATAAGAGTTTTGGTATTTCATTCTATGGGCCAGAGAATAATTGGGCCGATAGAAAACGCGTTCTCGTTTTTTTAGGATATTTTTTGATCATGAGTTTTTTCAGTCGCCTCTCCGACCTTTTTGTCAAACGAGCCGCCGCTTATGAGCGACCAGATAGGCCACCCGCTATAATCCTAGCCGCCTTTGGCTCCACCCATCCCGAGTCTTTAATGGCTTTGGAAAATATTGAAAAGAAGGTGGCCGCCTCTTTTCCGGGCTATGAGATTCGTTTGGCCTTCACTTCCAACCATATTCGGACCAGGTGGCGCGAAAGAGGTTTGGATCCCTTTTATCGGGCTCAAAATCCTCTGGTTAGGGAAAGATATTATCAAATCAATAATGTCTTATCGGAGTTAGCTCAATTTCAGGAATTTGGGGCTAGGCTCATCTTGGTTCAATCGCTGTTAATGGCTGATGGGGAAGAATTTAGGGATCTTTATAACCTGATTGAGTCTTTAAAATCCCTGGACACGAGGCAAAAAAGTTTGCGGCCCTTTCCTTGGCTGGGCTTAGGGGTTCCGGCTTTAGGTTTAGGCGAGGGCGACGCGGCGACCTTGGAGCGAGCGGCCTTGGCTTTGAGCTCTCTGGGCGGTTTGGCGGCCAAAAAAGAGGCCACGGTTCTTTTTATGGCCCATGGCAATGAAAGGCTGGATCTGCCGGTTTTTCGGGCCTTGGAGATGACTTTAAGGCGACATTATGGCCCCGGGATCCACATTGGCTTAGTCGAGGGGGAGCCCAGTTTCGAGACCACCAAATCCATTATCGCCCAAACCACGCCGCCAGGCTCCCGTTTAGTTTTAGCCCCCTTAATGGTCGTGGCTGGGGAGCACGCGAAGAACGATTTGGCTGGGGCTCCGGATAGTTGGGCTAGCCAATTAAAGGCCATGGGTTATAATGTGGAGGTCAACCTCCAAGGCCTAGGCTCCAACGACCAGTGGGCCGCGCTTTACGTGGACAACCTAAAGCGGCTAGAAAAGGCGGTTTTAAAGGAAAAAGCCCAAGAGCTGAATCTTTCGGCTGTGGCCTAATAGCCTTTTGGAGGGAAATGGTCGCCTTCGGCTCGCCGAAAATCCCAGGCCTTAAAAGGTTAGCCTTTAGCTCATGTCTTTGGTCAGTTTTTCCGAGGTAACTCGCTTTCACGGTCGACAGGATGTCTTAAACGCGGTCACTTGGTCCATTGAGCCTGGCGAAAGGGTGGCCTTGGTCGGTCGCAACGGGGCCGGGAAAACCACTATAATTAGGCTTATATTAGGCGATGAGGCTCCAGATTCTGGTCAAGTCACTAAAGCTAAGGGCCTTAAGATCGGTTACTTGCCTCAAGATATCATGTCTCAGGCCGATCAGAAGCTTTTGGATCTGGTTTTGGATACGGATCCCGAGTACCGACGCGTGGAGTCGGAGCTCCAAAAGACGGAAGAAGCCTTAAAAAATCCCAAGGAGCATACTTCTGAGGAGTTAATGGCCTTGGCTGAGCGTTCTGGCCAACTCTGGCAACGCTTTGAGTCCATGGGCGGTTGGGCCAGGGAAGCCGAGGCCAAGAAAATTTTAATGGGCCTAGGTTTTGGGGAGGCGGATTTTCAGGCTAATCTGAGCCGCTTTTCCGGGGGCTGGGTCATGCGAGCGATCTTAGCCCGAATTTTAGCCGCGAACCCAGATCTTTTGGTCTTGGACGAGCCCACTAACCACCTTGACCTAGATAGCCTTCTTTGGTTGGAAGGCTTTTTAAAATCCTCCTCTTCCGCTCTTCTTCTGGTCTCCCACGATCGGGTCTTTTTAAATAACGTGGCCCAAAAAACCATCGAGTTAAGGCAAGGCCGAGTTGATTCCTATCCAGGCAACTATGAAAAGTTTTTGTCCGAAAAAGCCCGGCGCCTAGCCACGGAGTCAGCCGCCTTCGCCAATCAGCAAGATCGCATCCGGCAGATGGAAAAGTTTATTGAAAAAAATAGAGTTCGAGCCACCACCGCCAGAAGAGCCCAAAGCCGGATTAAAGCCCTGGAAAAAATGGAAAAGCTCAAAGCCCCAGAAGGCGAGGGCGACAATTTTGTCTTGAATTTGCCCAGGGGACAACGCGGCCCAGATATCGTCGCGGAGCTGACAGGGGTGCGTTTTTCTTATGGCCCAACTTTGGTTTATGACGATTTAAGCCTAATTTTGCGCAAGGGCGATCGTCTGGCTCTTTTAGGCCCCAATGGTCGCGGCAAATCGACCCTGGTTAAGCTCATGGCCGGGTTAATTTTTCCAGACAAAGGGACGGTCAAATTAGGCCAAAACGTGGATATGGGCTATTTTTCCCAGTTTCAAATGGAAAACCTCTCGCCCCACAGGACAGTCATCGAGGAATTGGCTCAGGCCGCCGGCCATCTAACTCCTGGCTCATTGCGTTCCATTTTGGGCGGTTTTTTGTTTAGCGGCGAAGATGTCTTCAAAAAAGTCTCGGTTCTCTCTGGCGGCGAAAAAACCCGCCTAGTTTTGGCCAAGATCATGATGGCCGCCCCCAATCTATTGATCCTGGATGAGCCCACCAACCACCTGGATATCCCAGGTCGCCAAATGCTCGAGGACGCTTTGGAGGCTTACGAGGGGGCCTTGGTTTTAATCAGTCACGATCGTCATTTTATCAATAATCTTTGCGATCAAGTGGGGATCATCGAAAAGGGGACTCTAACCGTTTATCCGGGGAATTTTGACGATTATCAAAGGATTTGGCGAGGCCAAGAGGATCTGTCTGGCCAAAAAAGTCCCTCGCCTTTAGACAATCCCGAGCCCGTCCCGGCTAAGGAAAAAAAAGATCCCCAAGATAGGAAAAAAGCCCAGGAAGCTCGGAAAAACCTCACCGCTTGGCGTAGGCCTTTGGAAAAACGCTTAAGCCAAACTGAGGAAAGATTGGCGGCCATCGCCGAGCGCTCGCGGGAGCTAGAGACGACCTTAGGGGATATGGCCACCTACCAAGACGGGGCCCTGGTGAAGGCCTTAACTAAGGAACTGGCCGATCTGGCCCAAGAAAAAAGCCAATTGGAAACCGTTTGGGAAGAGACAGCCACCGCCTTGGAGTCGGTGGCTATATAGCTTGAAGAAAAGGCGCGTCTGACTGGAAAGGAAACCAGGTCGTGGCGCGGGAACCTGACCTGAAGGCGGGGAGCTAAGCTTTTTGGTTAGCCGGCCCTGACCTCCCCCTTTGGGAACCAGAAGGTTTTGGAAAAAATTTTACTTGAAAAGAGTTTTTAATTAGGATATCTTTATTTTTTTAAAATCGCCAAAAGGCTTTTAAGTTATTTTGGCTGTTTTTGTAAATATTAAGGCGGATGGAAAATCGCCTTTGTCCACGAACAGGGCTTAACTCTATTTAGAGAGGGAATCCCGCGCGAATCGGGAGCGTGCCCAACGCTGTGAGTCAATCCCGGCTTTTTTTAAGCTGGGAGGTTTCAGCCATTGAAAGGTCACTGAGGTTTTAACCTTGGGAAGGCCGCTGAAAACTTGACGAGCCAGAAGACCGAACTGTTCGTTTTAGAGCGTCCGACTAGGGGAATGGCTGGATCTCTCCCGAGGCTTTAAAGGCCTTTTTGGGGAAGATTTGGCTTGGTCGTTTGACGCCCAGGCCTTTGTTGTTTTGGGTAAATGGGAACCCGGATCATTGTTGTCAATGGTTCGGGATTTTTTTTGCTCAACCAAGCCAATTGAGAAAGGACTATTCGAATGATCATTATGAACCGGTTATGGTCAAAACTAGGCCTAGCTTGGCCAGTCGCGCCACCAGCGAATGTCCTTGGCCCGCGCTTGGGGTTGGCTTCTAGGCGAGAAACTTATCTTGAGGGCGTGAGACAAATTGATAAATCCTCTAAAATTGGCATGATTATTGCTCTCTCTCTCTCTCTCTCTCTCTCTCTCTCTCTCTCTCTCTCTCTCTCTCTCTCTCTCTCTCTCTCTCTCTCTCTCTCTTATTTAATTAAACGCTATTTTTTTCCTATTTTTAGCGAAAAAAATTTCATCGCTGACGCCTGTCTTGTTAGGCGTTTTATATTGTCTATTTTTGGGGAAAATTTTTGTCAGGCGCGTAATGACCAATTGGCGGACGCCTTATGAGCGCGGGCTATTGGCGGCGGGGCCAAAAAGGTTGGTGTTGGGTGGAGGCCAAGAAGGTGACGTCATCTTGGCCTGAGCGAGGTTACCCAGTTGAGGATGCTAAGGCGATCGCCGCCCAGGGCCTAGCGATGGTTAAGGAGGAGTTTGGAACCTTGCCTAGTAGCTTAGCCCCCGGTGGTTTTGTTTTGATAGAATTGATTCGGCATCCAGAACGCCAAAAAAATATAAATTTTCCAAAAAATTTGATAAAAAAATTAAAATTAATACCAATAGAGATTCTTGAGGGAACAGTTACAGTTAGGTCTAGTTTTAACCATCAAAATTATGGCAACGAACCCCAACTCACCACGCGGATTTTAGCGACTGCCCAAAGACGGGGGCTGAAATCTTCCGAGACCGTTTTGACGAATTTGCGACCCGAATCCCGCGAGGGGGCGGAATTGGCCTGTTTGGAAGCAATAAGGCCATTTAAGGCGAGCGTCCCCAGCCTCCCTCGGAGTAGGTTAACAATGGTCGGCGAGGATAGCTTAGCCCAATTTTTGGCTAGCCTCTATCCTATTCCGGGCGAGCGGCTACGCCTAGAAAAAGGATTTACGTCCTTAGCCAAGAAATTGGGATTTGGGCCGCTTAGCGAACTAGGCCAAGGACGCGCGATCAGATTTCCAGGAAAGGCCAAAGCGCATCTTTTGGAGATAAGGCTTTTGGGACCTGTCCTCAATGTGTTCGAGTTAGTAAAATTTACTCTTTTAGAGTCTATTAACTATATTAAGTAGAAATATAATAAGTTATATATATAAATAATAAAAAAATATAGAACGCTCACTTGGGTAAAAATTTATTTTTTTGGCGAGCCATTTTTTTCTTGACTTTACTTTGAGAAGGCCTTAAACTAGGTTTTAGGAGTAAATCCTGAGTATTAAAAACAAAATAAACGATTGCGGGCTTTCCTGGCTTTTGACTAGTTAATAGACTTTCCAGAGCGAATTAGGAACGAGCCATCGCTGTAAGTCGATTTCGGTTGGGTTGGAATTTTTGGCGCATAAAGCCACTAGAATTTTTCTCCAGACCATGACCCCAAAGAGCGACAAATCAGATAATTCGCCCGCAATTCGCCCGCGTTCAGATTGGGAACTAAAACTGTTGGGTTTTTGACTGATTTTGTCATTTGAGCCTGACGCTTGAGTTTCCTTGTGGATTCGGGTTTTTTTTGTCTTCTCGCGTTGTTTTGACGGATAGGGTAAATTTTGGAGATCTAGCTTAGACAAGCTATGAGTTAAAGGCGATAGGGGCGGACAAATTATCGATTTTGGCGGTCATCAATAATAAATTATCTTAAGCTTCAGATGGTTTGGGGGAAAATTTATTGACAGATAAAATCATACAGATGGCGTTTTTTAGAGCCAGTTAAATATGATCTATGTTTTTTTATGAGGCTGAAATTTTTTTGGATTCGCTTAATTTTTTTCTTGACAAATATTTGAGAGGAGCGCATACTAAAATCTAGGAGTAAAATCCTAAGTCATAAAAATTAAATATACGATTGCGGGCCTTCCTGGTTTTTGGCTAGATAATAGACTATCCAGAGTGAATCGGGAACGAGCTTTTTCGCTGTAAGTCGATTATTCGGTTGATTTCGAATCCTTTGGCAAGCCTTTGGGTTTTTTCGACCGTAGCGACCTAAAGAGCGACAAGCTAGAAATGCCGCCCGCAATTCGCCCGCGTTCAGTTTGGGAAATTAAACTGTCGGGTTTTTGACTGATTTTTTCAGTTGAGCCTGACGAGCGAGTTTCCTTCTGGATTCGGGCTTTTTTTTTGCCTTTGAGGCGGGTATTTAATGGGGGATGGATGTAAATAGGACAGCGAATTAATTGGCGTCAGACGTTAGGGCTAATTTTTGCCATTTTCGCGGTTGAGCTTGGAGAGATCTAACCCTCGCCGTAACTATAAATAAACCATAATTTTATGGAGGATCAAAATGTTTTCACTTATTCGGTACGCTGTCGCTTACCTCAAGAGCCACCAGTTAGGCCTCCTTCGGGATGAGCGTGGGGTTACAACGATTGAGTACGGAATTTTGGCCGCTGGCTTGGCCATTATCATCACGGCTTTGGTGGGCCCAGAGGGGCAATTCTCCCTGGCTATGGATAAAGTTTTCGATAACATTATATCGCTGTTGCCCCAGGGGAGCGAAGAAAATCCTTCTGGAAACAGTTGATTGGCAGAGGCGGGGATAAAGCGTCTTTGTTTTAACTCTCCGCCTTTTTCTCTATTTCTTGTTTTGTGGGCCATTATTTGGCCTGATTGGGCAGTTTCGCTCAAAAATTAGTTAATCTCGGTTTTGGCTTTTACGCGAGCTGAAGCATAAGGAAAATAATTTGCAATTGACGCTTATGGCATTGGCGGGACTTACTCTGATTGCGGCGGCGATTAACGACCTCCGGAGTTTGCGAATTCCCAATTATTTAGTGGGAATTTTGGCCACTCTGGCCATAATCAACGCCTTATGGGTTGGCTCCTGGAACGCGCTAGGGTGGATTGGGGCTTTAGGGGCTCTGATTGTGGGCCTGGTATTGTGGAAAATGGGCTCGATGGGGGCTGGGGACGTCAAGCTCGCCTCAGCCTGCCTTTTGTGGCTCCCTGGCCGGGTTATTGAGTTTTTGTTTTTAATGGCCATATTTGGAGGAGTGTTAGCCATAGTCTACATTGTCGCGGGAAGAGTCAAAAAAAAGAAATTTGACCAAATTCCCTATGGCGTGCCCTTGGCCGTGGCCGCTTTGTTCATCCTGACCTGGAACGTAATTAAAACTTAGCCTAGCCCTGTATGAGTGGATCAATATTGTTTTAAGGAAAGCCATGAAAAGAAATTTGCCCAAATATTTCGTTTTGTTTTTGATCTTCGTTTTGGCCGTTGTTGTCTTAAACCGCCTTTTCTCTGGAGGCGAGGCGGGATCGACTTTTGTCACGAAGAGTTCTCAATGTCTGACTGTCAAGGAAAACATTCAACCTGGCGATTTTCTGGAGCCCAAGGATCTTCTGTGGCGAAATTGTCAGTCCGTGGAAAGCCAAAACTTGGCTCGGGATTATATTTGGCGGGACACCGAGACGGCCGAAGTGGTTGGCTCCGTGGCCCGAAGCCCGCTAGTCAAGGGCGAGTTTGTTCTGGCCAGGGAGATTATCCGGCCAGGGGATAGCGAATTTTTAGCGGCTGTTTTGAAACCTGGTCACCGAGCCACGGCTATTAGAGTCGATGACGTGACCGGAGGGGCGGGTCTTATTCGGCCAGGCAATCTGGTGGACGTGATTGTTTCCGGAAAATTCAATCTAGGAGCGAGCCGTTACGGGGAAATTCCCACCGCCAAAACTTTGTTGCGTGGCGCCCGGGTGCTAGCCGTTAACCGGGATGTTTTTCTTCAGGAAAGTAATCGGGCTGAAAGAACTGAGTCGTCTTCCAGAGACAACAAAGGAACGGTGACATTGGAAGTGGCTCCTAAAGAGGTGGAGCTATTGTCCGTGGCCAAAACCATGGGGGTTTTGTCTTTGGCTTTATGTTCATTGGACGATAGTGGCGTTTTGGGCGATCCAAGCTTAATTGGCCCAACCCTAGCCACGGAAATTGTGTCCCCTCAAGCTGACGGTTCGCCTCAACCGATTAAAGAACGTCAGGTGGTAACCCTGTTTGGGACTGGACAGGCTAAACATGGCGGTAGTTGAGTCGTTATCCTGGTTTTGCCTGGGAGAGCTTCGTTTTTTTAATTTAGGGATAGTTAATCAAGGACTTCTGATGATGGGCCGAAAATTTCTATTAATTTTAATTGTTATTTTTTTGGGGATTCCCGCGTCGATAGGGCAGGCCGCCAAGGTCAACGCCTCCAACAGCCGACTGGATATTCAGGTTAGCCAAGGGCTTTTAATCGACCTGGACAAAGAGGCCAACACGGTTTTTGTGGCTGAGCCAGAGATTGCTAGTTACCAGGTTGTCAACCCTAGCAAAATTTTGGTTTTTGGTCGCTTGCCTGGACAAACCACTTTGGTGGCCTTGGATGATCAGGGCGAGCCTATTTATAACTGCGTGGTCTCAGTGCGTTACAACACCACGCCTATGTCTGAGGCTCTAAAACGAGAGTTTCCTTCGCTAAACCTGAAGTTGACCTCCGCCGCTGATGGGGTGGCCGTCTCTGGATTGGTTCCTAGCGCTCAAATAGCCGCTGACGTCATCTCTCTTTTAGACTCATTTGTTCAACTTGGGGCTCCCTCGGCCAGCTCCTTGAATCAAAATTCCCAGGGCGGCGCGTCTGGCGCTGGGGAGTCGGGATCCTCTGGGGCGGCTACTGGTAGCGGCACACTAGCTTCTCGCTATGGCCGGATTATTAACCGCCTGACTATTAACGTCCCTACTCAGGTTAACATTCGAGTAAGGGTAGCCGAGGTCAACCGTAACCTCTCCGATCAACTGGGCATCAAATGGTTTTATACCAGAACCGGAACCAAGGGCGGGCATAATTTTGTTTTTGGCGTTCAGGACGGTAACCCTGTGGCGGGCATGATGACAGCGACCACCTTTTCTGGCCTGCCGGATGGATTTACGCCAGATTTTGGGGCCTTAATCGACGCCTTGGCTCAGGAGTCAATGGTTTCGGTCTTGGCCGAGCCAAATTTGACAGTCATGAGCGGCGACACGGCTAGTTTTTTAGCCGGTGGTCAGATCCCTTTTCCGGTCGCCCAGCAAGAAGGCCAGATGTCGGTGGAGTTTAAGGATTTTGGGGTTTTGTTAGCCGTAACTCCTACTGTATTGTCACAGGATAGGGTGAGTTTAAGGATACGGCCTGAAGTTAGCGAGCCTTCGTGGGCCTATGGCATCAGAAATAGCCAAATGGAGGTTCCAGGATTTGTGGTGCGGCGAGCGGAAACCACCATTGAACTGGCTTCCGGTCAAAGTTTTGTTATTGGCGGTTTATTGCAAAGTAATTTACAACAGGCCGTGGATAAGATTCCATTTTTGGGAGATTTGCCCATTATTGGACTTTTGGCTAGATCTCAAGCTTTTCAGCGCGGAGAAACCGAATTGGTCATTATAGCTACAGCCTATCTATCCCAGCCCTCAGGGGAAACAACCTTGATGATTCCGAACGCCAACGTGGTTATACCTGGATTTTTGGAACGGTTTTTTCTAGGCTCTAAACCGAAGGTCAAGCCTGGCCCTCTGGCCCCGTCAAATTACCTTTATTACTGAGCCGATGGATATATGGTTTTAACCCATTTGGATCAATCAATGGAAAGGCGCGTTTTAAAAATGTTTTTGAATAAATTGTTCTTCATTTCTTTAGTTACGCTTTTGTTAGGGCTGGTTGGTTGCGCCCAACAAACTCAGACCTTGCAAAACCAATATGGCCCAAGATCTACCGCGACCAAGGCTGAGGAAAGCCCATTCGATGACTATTGGTTTTCCACTAGAATATCGCATCCCAATTACGCCCAAGCCACCAACAATAACCTCGGGGCTCAGATCGTCGATCAAAAAGATCTAACCGAGCCACGGAAAGTTGGCAATCCTAACCCCATGGCGGCTGTGGGGGCTGTGGAACGCTACCAAAAAGGTGAAGTTCGAGCCCTGAGCGAGACAGAAATTGAGGCTGGCGGCGGCGGTAGCGGAAGCGGCGGCGGCGGATCAAAGTGAGGGAATCGGGCATGTATTCAAAAGGTCTAGCCGATAGGGAAGGCGCTAGCGTTAAAGCCGGGTTGTTTTTAGCCGACGCGGATTTGCTTAAACAAGCTAAACCTCTTTTTGAAAGAGGTGGTTTAGTGGTCGAGGAAGCTTCCAAAGCAAATGGTGGAGCCTGGGATGGGTTGTCTAGTGGACAGTTGGCCTCTTTGGGAGTGGCGGTCTTTGATTTGCGAGATCAGGAAAACCTTATTTCTAAAGCTAGAGAGTTGGTAGATAGATGTCCTTCGGACGCTGTGGTGGTTGTTTTAGGGCGACCTAACGATCTGGATCTTTACAGAAACCTTAAAGCCGTCGGCGTAGCGGATTATTTCGCCCATCCGGTTGTCCCTGACGATTTGGCTCAATCAGTTTTGACCTTGACAGGCTTAACCAAGAATATGGGACGAAGATCCGGGCGTCTTATAACTGTGCATGGCGTTCGTGGTGGACTGGGCTCGGGATTAATCGCGTCTGGCCTAGCCGCGATTTTGTCCCAAGAGCATGGTCGGAGCGTGGCGGCGGTTGATTCCGTATTAGGGGCCCCCACATTGGAAGGATATTTGGGGGTTAACAGTCCAGGCAATTTGGGCGTGGTTCTTAAAGCTGGCGAACGACTTGACAAAGTTTTATTGCGGCAAGTGGTTCAAAAGCCGTTGGAAAATTTGGCCTTATTAACTGGATTCGCCCCTCCTGGCGAGAACGTGGGCGAGCGTCCAGAAGAAACCAGATTTTTGGCTGACATGTTGAGCGAACAATATCGCTATCAAATTTGGCGTTCCCAGTCTGGCTCTCCGTTAGAGGGTCAGTTATTGGCGATAAGCGACGTGGTGATCCTGTTAACTGGTGGCTCCATACCTTGCGTTCGGGCTATTCGAGGAGCCTATCAATGGATTCTTGAGAACAACAAATCAGCTCGGATCATTTTAGTCTACAACCAAGTCACCCCAGATCCCGTTTTCCTGGCTACCCAATTGGCCAAATCTTTGGGTTTGGAATTCCAGATGGTCATCCCATTTGTAAAAAATTTGGGCGTTGATCTGGCTGGGGAGACGCCTTTTGATAACCCAAGGCACGCGTTTTATAAATATCTAACCGCTTTGGCTAAATTAACGCTTGGACAATCAAAAATTGAGTCAACTTCACTATGGTCTAGAATAAAGCGGAGATTCCAGTGAGCGAATTAGCCCAAAATCAGTATTATAGACCCGTCTCAACCTCATTTGGTTTAGATCCGGAACTCCACCACAAGCTGAGGACGTTTGTCTTTGATCGCGTCGACCCTGAGGAAGCGGTGTTGATGAGCCTGGAAACCCTCAAATCCACCTTGTCTAAGGTGGTGGGCGAGGCGGTGGATAATTTTGGGCTTTTCCTTAATGGTTATGAGCAACGTAACCTAGTAGAGGAAATGGCTGACGACATGATCCGACTGGGGCCCATCCAACCCCTAATGGAGGATCCTGAAGTTACTGACATTTTGATTAACGGAGTGGATCAGATCCTGGTGGAAAGGCGTGGGCGGTTGGAGTTAACCGGCTACCGTTTTCGGGATCAGGGTCATTTGATGAATTTGGCTCAAAGGATCGCCAACGCCGTAGGCCGAAGAGTGGACGAGAGCTTTCCCATGGTTGACGCTCGACTTCCTGATGGTTCGCGAGTCAACATAATAGCCCCACCATTGTCACTAAAAGGAGTATGCGTTTCTATCCGAAAATTCGCGGTTAATGTAATAAGCCTTGAAGAAATGGTGGACATGGGAAGCCTTAATCAAAAGATGGCTGATTTTTTGAAATTGGCCTCTCAAGCTAGGCTCAATATCCTGATTTCCGGTGGCACTGGAGCTGGAAAGACGACCTTATTAAACGCTCTGTCACAACATATTGGGCAACGAGAAAGGATTATAACCGTTGAGGACGCCGCTGAGTTGCGTCTGGATCAACCTTTTGTGGTTCGGTTGGAAACCAGGCTCGCCAACGTTGAGGGTATTGGGGAAGTTAATCAGAGGGATTTGGTGCGCAACTGTTTAAGGATGAGGCCAGACCGCATAATTGTGGGCGAGGTTAGGGGGGCCGAGGCCCTGGATATGCTCCAGGCCATGAATACTGGCCATGATGGCTCTTTGTCCACAGTCCACGCCAATAGCCCAGCCGACGCGCTTCTCCGGTTAGAGAATATGCTTAACATGGGCGCCGTTTACATGAGTTCAGAGTTGGTGAGGCGACAACTGTCATCCGCTTTGGATTTATTGGTTCAGATTGAGAGAGACTCTTTTGGAAATCGGAGGGTGGTGGAAATTTGCGAGGTTTGCCCTTGCCCAGAAACTGGCGCTCGTTGTCAAGCCATTTTTCAATTTGAAAGAATGAAAGATGGCGCGCGTTTTAGCCAAACCGCCTGGCGACCAGACTTTGATCAGAAAATGTTGGGCGCGGGCGTTTATGAGCGGTTTTTGGAGGTTTTGGGTGTCAATTCTTGAGATAACCTTGGCTTTGGCCCCGATTTTTATTTTAGGGGCGTATGGAATTAATTGCTGGCAGAGGCGGCAAATATCCTCTAGACGGCTCGCCAGGCTTAGTGGCGTAGAGACGACGCCCTCGGTTAAGTTTAAAATTAATTCCTGGAAAAAAATGACCCAGGAGCTAAAGATTGGGTTTGTGTTTTTTTTCGCCGCCGTGGCGACGTGTTTAGCTCTCAATTTACGATGGTGGTTGGCTTTAGCCCTTGTGGCCTTCTCTTTTCCCTCAAGTTATTGGCTCATTAAGCGTCGACGTCTCCAGAAAGCTCGTCGCGAGTTCGCGTCTTATTTTCCGGACGCGGTGGATAGCCTCACCCGAGCTATCCAGGCTGGCATGCCGGTGGAAAAAGCCCTAACTTCCATGGGTGATTTGTATCATGGAGAAATAGGCGAGAGATTCCGTCGCCTCGCCCAGCTATTAGAGCTGGGGATGCCTTTTAGGGAAGCCTTGTCCGCCTTCGCGCGGCGTTTGGACTTGCCGGACGTGGATTTTTTTTGCGCGATACTGGCCTTAAATCGGGAAAGCGGTAGCCGCTTAAACCCATTATTGGTTTCTTTAAGCCAGACATTAAGAGAAAGAGCGGCTGTGGATAGGAAACTTCAGGGCATGACCGCTGAGTCTCGAGGCGCGGCCCGGATATTGACTGTCTTGCCAATTATCGTTATCGGGCTTCAAACATTTTTGAACCCTAAGCACTTACAATTTCTTTTAAACGATCCTTCAGGGCGTCTTTTGCTAGGGTACGCCGCGGTCAGCATGGGCGCGGGATTTTTGATTATTAACCGCATGTCCAGATTGATGGAGAGTTAGATGTCCTTCAACGCTTTAACCGCCATTTTGTTTATAGCCTTTTTGATCGCCTTGTATCTATACGCTCTTGTTAGGGTTCGGGAAATGAAGGTTGTCAGTCATTTAAATCGTCTTTTGTCTGATAACCAAGAACCAGCTCATTTACAAGGCGTTATTCAGGTTATATTAAGTTCCTTGGCCTATCCGTTGGCCGGGGTTAAAGAAAGAGCGAATTTGGCTCAAAGGCTTAGTCAGGCGGATTTTAGGCGGGGTATCTCGGTCAACGTTTTTTTAGTGGCTAAGATGGTTTTGGTGATATTTACATTCTTTGGGGTCTGGAATTGGCTAAATTTATCCTTAGAAAGTTTGTTTAAAACTCCAATTAAGAGTTTACAACTTTTGTTTTTTACTTTTTTAGCCGCTCGCTTGCCTGATTGGTGGTTAAGCGGAAAAATCAAGGAAAGGATGAGCAAGATCCGGGCTTCGGTGCCTCAGGCCGTTGATTATCTGACTATTTGCGTGGAATCTGGATTGGGTTTAGAAGAGGCTTTTGAGCGAGTGGTTAAGGAGATCCGTCCGCGTTTTCCTGAAGTGGCCTCGGAATTTAGGATCACTAGAGTGGAAATGTTAGTCATGGATCGGGTATTGGCTTTAAAAAGATTGGAAAAAAGAAGCGGCGTTAGAGAGTTGGCGACCTTGGCTAACTCATTGCTCCAGTCTATCCAGTATGGCACGCCTTTAACCAACGCCTTAAGGAGCATCGCTGTCGATTGCCGGGCTAACCAGATTTCTGAGCTTGAGGAGAGGGCTGGGGCTATTTCGGCCAAGGTGGGAATTCCTTTGGTGTTACTTATCCTATTTCCTTTGGTGGCCATAATCGCCGCCCCAGCGGTCATATCGTTGATTCGGACTTTTGGCAATTACTAGGTGAAGCGTATGTTACGGGTTTGGTTGGTGGCGGTTTTTCTTTTCTTGGCCTTTGGTTGCGCGAGCGCGAAAAAGGACACCAGAAATATTGATGATGTTTTAGGCGCGAATAGTTGGAAGGCCAATGAGGCGGTCATGAAGGCCGCTGAAAGAACCGGCAATTACGAGGTAGGTCTTTTGTCAGGGCAAAAAGAGCTTGACGCTAGGCCAGACAACAAACAAGCGCGGATTTTTATGGCCCGCCTCCAAACTATGGCCGGTACGCCAGACCGGGCTCTTTATACGTTAGAGCCACTTAAGGATGATGCGAACCCAGAAGCTAGGCTGGAATGGGGCCGAGCCTTGCTCCGGGATAATCAAATCGTTGAAGCCAAAGAGATTCTGGAAAAGCTGATTAACCTTGATGGCGATCTGCCCGTAAAGCGCTCAGCCCGGAAATTATACGCTATTAGCCAAGATCTTCAAGGCAAGCGCGATGACGCTCAAAAATTGTTTAGGGAGCTTTTAGTAGAAAGAGATGAGCCTACGGTTAGGTTTAACCTTGGTGGCTCGTTGGTAGCTTCTAACAAATTTGACGAAGCCATCGCTATCCTTCAACCTTTATTGGATACCCCCCGTTTTATGGAAGCCAGGTTTTTGACCGCGGCCGCTTTGAGCAGAAAAAATGACAAAAAAGCGGCTAGAAACCTATTGGAAGGCTATTTGCCTGAACCGGAAATTAGGCGTTTACTGGGAGAAAAACTGTGAAAAAATTTATTCAAGATAGCGAATCATCGGTTTTAGTGGAGTTTGCCCTGGTCGCTCCTTTGTTTATAATTTTGTTGTGCATAACCCTTGAGTCAGCGCGCGTCCAGGTGGCCAGGCTCTTGCTTCAAAGGGCGATCTACGATCTAGCCTATCGTTTAAAGGTTGATAATAATAGAGGTAGCGATTTTGAGGGGTTGGCCAAAAAAGTTATTGAATTGCGTCGTAATAACTTTTTTTTAGTTGAGGAAGTGAAGGTGGAGGCTTTTAGCTCTAAAACTCTTAACGAAATTTTGGCTCCTGTCGATGGCGTTGGTGGCCCGAGCGACATTGTCCTTCTGAGGTTTACCGCTAATTTTGGGCTTTTCAATAACCTTGTCGATAATCCTAAAAAAATAAAAGAGGTTTTTGAGTACTACTATATTAACGAGCCATTAGTATAGACGAGTCATTAGGAGAATCGTCATGACTAGCGTCCCAGTAAGTTTTTCTAGATTGTTTCGCGACCAGTTTGGGTTGGTTAGCGTTGAATTGGCTCTTTACACGACTGTTATTGTTGTGGCCACTTTGTTCGCGGCCATGTCCGCTGAACACGTGAGGTTTCATAATAATATGGAAAGGGCCGCCGGAACTTTAGCGGAAGTTCTGGTAAACCAAAGTCACTCGGATAGCGGCTCTTTGTCAGATTTAATTGAGGCTCAAGTTAGCGGATCTGGGGTGGTTTATCAAGTTTTTGCCAAGATGGCGGGAATTTTTCCAGACTCGGATTTGTCTAAGAGCCCTAAACTAGGCCTTAGCGCGGTTTTTTTGGACACCAATGAATTTGACGCTAGTGGCAACATTTTTACGAAAAAGAGTTCTAACGGAGACATACAGTGTCAGTCATCTGTAGTTAACGAATCAGAAAAATATTTGTTAGATTTCGCCGAAAAGCTAAAAGTCAATGGACAACAGGTTAAAGTAAAACTTGTTTTGGTGGAAGTCTGCGCGCTACAAACATCAGTCATGAGTTTAAGAAACATAGTCTTTCCGAAAGACTACTACTCTTTTTTTATCGCGTCAGCGAAGGAGTAAACTATGTATTAGCTCATAGATGGCGTGATATTAAAAATTGGGGATTTTGTTTTATTACCTTCAGGTATCATAGAAAACGCTTTTTTTTGGTTTCTGTCAAAATGTCTTACTTGATGACTATCATGTCCATATAAGGAGTGAAAAATGTTGTTAAACTTTTGGAAAAGCGCCAAAGGCGGCATGACTAGCGCCTTCGCGTTGCTTTTGATGCCTTTATTGGTTCCTTCATTGGCAGCCGTGCAGACAACTAGTTACGCTGGTTTTCAGACTCGTCTTCATCAAAGCCAAACCGCCGCTCTTCTTTTTATCGCCAAACAAGGCGATATTAGTCATGAGGATAAAATGGCCTTCATTTCACAGTGGATGGACGCCAACCTAGTCTTATCCTCAGGCTCTAAAGCCATCAGTAATGAAGAAAATGAAAATGAGGTTCCCAAAACAGAGTCAGAATTAGAATTAGAGCTTATTTCTAGTTATAAACCTAACAATTTTATTGGTAACGTTATGGGCGAAGTATTTGTTGATAAAACCATTCCACAACAAAAAGTTAACGCCGTACGGGTTCGCTATCCTATGGAAGTTGTTTTACATTTAGATATTTCAGGTTCTGTCAGATTGAGTGGAATTTTACCAGAGATTCAAGAGGCAATGACTGACGCTATAGACGATTTATTTGGTGACGCTGATGAAGCCGATGACCTTAGAATAAGCTTAATTACTCTATCTTCTGACGTTGTTATGCCTCGTGAGTACGCCTTAAAATTAGTTAAACCCTCTTCTTGGCTCATTGATACTAAAACTAATTCACCCGAGAAAACTAAAAAATTGCAAGATATCTTAGCTTATCATGGTTTACGTGATCTTAAAGACATTTCAAATAATGGTAAAGGATTCCAAAAATTCAAGATACGACGAAAAACTCTATCATTTCTTCACAAACAAGCGCAAGCGAATCAATCAAGAATTAAAACAAGGCAAGAAGTTCTTGACTATGCTGAACATGTTGATGATAAGATAGTTGATTTAGAAAGAGATGGATTTGATATTGGAGTTGCTGATGGTCGTAAATATTTAGGTGGTCTTAATCATACACAAGATCCTAGTATAGTTGACCCAATTGATATGATGTTTATATTTAATTATCAAGGAATAAATACGTATAATTTTTTTCTTGATAAAAGCATCATTTTTGATGGTATTAACAAATTTAGTAAAAATCCTAAACGTGATGAATATATTGGTATTTTTGGTCTTGCAACTGGTCCATATGCAAATGTATCTATCGCTCTTAATAATAAAACAGAGATTATAAACGCTATAAATAGCGCTAAAATTGAAACTACTGGTGGTGACGCTTCAGGTATGGATGAACAATTAGTATGGGCATTTAGGCTATTATCTCCAAACTATTCAGATATCTGGGGTATAGAAAATTATCCAGCGCCTTATAATTCTAAAACTGAAAAAAGATTTATTTATTTTACAAGTGGCCCTATAGCTGGTTATTTTAAGACTACTATAGATGATTCACCAAATAAACCCGATGATTATTATCTTTTATATAAAGAAGTTTGTCGAAGAATGAACGAAAAAGGAATTAAAATTTACGTTATACCTGAGTCAGAAGGTTTAGTACCAAATCCTACTGATATAATGAAAGTTTTTAATGATCATTGCTCGCTACAAGATATATATCCTGAAAGAAAACTTAAAGGTTTTAATTTTTATGATCGAGATTTATATAATCCATTCAAAGAAGCTTTAGATCCTAGTTATTACGTTAAATTAGAGTAGTGTTAATAATTGACACTCTTATTTTTAAAGACATAAAAAGCGATTTTTGGAAAAACTTGGGATTTTTTCCTTCTCTGTCTAGGGGCTTTGATGGCCGGGTTTAACCCGGCCATAGCTTTTACCTGAGCCTTTTTGATTTTCATGAGCCTGGCGCGCTTAGAAATCAATAGACCCAGCCTTCTTATGAGAAGAAAGTACACGGACAGGAGTAAATCAATGGATGAGTTTATAGCCCTAAAAAAGGCGCGTCTGACTGGTAATCGGGCGACTTTTTGAATTAGGTTTTCCGCGAGGGCCTATTATCGTTTGGCCAAAGGCCGCGCGCTTAACCGTTATCGCGCCTAATCTCTTTTAGTGACCAGCATAAGCGAAAAATAGGTGGTGGGATCGGTTAGATCTTGATCCAACCCATCCACGATTTTTTCCCCGGGCAAATCCAGCTGACTACAGAGAGCCGTTTTAGCGGCTAGGCCTTTTTTCCTTAACGTCTCCACGATTTGATCCCGTCCCCGGTACATCTTCATAATGACCACATTGTCGCTTTGATCCAACAAAGTCCCAAACTTGGCCTCGTCGCCGCCTCCGGAGATGATGGCCAAAGATTCCTTGGTCATGACTAAAGGCCGGTTTAAGCGAGCCGCGGCTTGCTGGTAAGAAGTTATCCCTGGGACGCTAATTATTGGGGCCGCGGGGATTATCTCAGTCAAGACTGGCAATAAATAAGCGTAGGTGCTGTAAGTCAGGCAATCGCCTAAAGTTAAAAAGGCGGCGGATCGACCCGAGCGCAAGATCTCGGCGATATCGGTGGCGTTTTGGCGCCAGGCGGCTTTTAGGGCCTGATCGTCCTCGGTCATGGGGAAGGGCAGGTTTTGAAGCGGAACCCCAGCTTTGAGGTATTTGAGGCCTATCTGTCTGGCCAAGGAATACTCATTGGCGGAAGATGAGGCCGTAAAGACCAGATCGACTTGGTTAAGAATCTTAACGGCTTTAACAGTAATGAGATCCGGGTCGCCTGGTCCGACTCCGACGCCGTAAAAAGCTCCAACTTTGGGCATGAAAAATCCTGTGAGGAACGGGCGGTTTTAACCATCCAGAAGTTTGGGGACGTTAAATATTTGGGTAGTTTAAAGATTATAGGCCGAAAATTCAAGCCCTTTAGGCCACCCGGCCAGAACAGTAGTCTTTAAAAATAGAGAAAGCTAATTTTCTGGCTTCCGTCCAAAGTCCCAGTCCTATAAAGATTTTAAAATGGAGTAAGTTGAGGGCCAATGAGTCGGCGGTCGGTAATAATTTCGCGGGCTCAAGGCGAGCTTTAGGGCGACAGAGGTATAGCTTTTTGGCGGAGGTTCTGTCATTAGAAACGCCCCACATCGCGGTAAAAATAGATGTTTAAGTCAGTTATAACGAAAATTTAATCTTTTTATTTAAAAATAATTAAAATTATAATTCTTTCAAAAATTTGAGTTAGAAATATTTGGGATTTTAAGGGGTCAGGCCAGCGTCAAGCCAAAGGCTGGATTTTCAAGTTTATTTCCAAAATTAAAATGTCAGTGGACTCAAAATTTTTGTTGACATTTATGATTACCTATGTTAAATCAAAAAATATTTTCTGGTAAAGGGCTCTCCACTCTCCTTTGAAGTCACTTCTAGATTCCTTAGGCCTAAAGGAGTGGATTTTTTTAATCTTCACCTGTGACAATAGTTTAAGGTATGGTCTTATCTCATGGCTCCTCTGGGGCAATGGATAAAATTTTGTAAAATTATTCAGTAACGCTTGTTTTTTTCATCAATGAGGTTATGTTAATGACTATTTTTGGTCAAGCCGCTCTCACAGAAGAGGGAGTCAATCTGTTTTACAAAATTTGGTTAAATTTGGTATACGGAGTAAACGAAAACCATCAGATAATTGAGGGTCTGGAAAAACCTATTTTGGGTCAATCTATGACCGTCCCTGTTGAGGAATTTTACAAGATTCGTTGCGCCATGTGGGAAAATCCTCAATTTATCGATGAATACCTTGACCAAAATGTTACAATCATAGAAGAAGAGCGAGAAATCATCTCTCTCTGGCGCAAACATTTTATAAAAGACAAGTTTGTTGTTGTAAAACATCTTGCCAAATACTCTGTATTATCTACATTTAGTGGTGATCCAGTTACACTTTATGGTGTTTACGGGATAAAAGATTCTATTGAGGATACAAATCCTTTACCTACGCCCTTTTTATTGGATACAGTATTATTGCCATTCAAAGATAGGATTATCTATGATAGTCTGGCTAAAATATTTTCAGTGGGTTTTGGATCTGGAATACGTTCCTCTTTTAACAAATCTTATCAGGAGGCCAAAGCTACTCAGGGCATAGTTGAGTCGCTGACCCTCCCAAGGCCCGCGCCCGAGCTTTCCCCTAAAAAACAGACAAGAAGGAAAAAAAAACTGATCCTTCTCTCCCTCTAGAGACTGTTACCGCCATTGACAACGCTAATGTCCCGAAGAACATGGCCGCCAAATATAACGAAATCGCGCGAATTATTATTGAGTTCTCTAGCGAGTTTTTGGATGATGAATACAAAAGCCTTAATTTAGCGGCCTTAGCGAAATTATGCCGTAAACGTCCTTCTCCTGTGGTTAAAGGCAAAGATCATAATTGGGCCGCCGGGATTGTTTGCGCGATCGGATCTATTAATTTTTTATTTGATAAAGAACAACCAGTATCTATAAGTAGGGATGAATTGGCCTCTTGGTTTGGGCTATCTAAAAGTACTATTAGCTATAAGGCGAGAGAAATAAAAAATATCTTAAACCTTTCGTATTTCAGTAGTGAGTTTTTATCACGTAGAATCTTAGAAAAAAGTTCTTATTTAAACTTTTTTAAGTTAGGGAATTTTATATTTCATAAAACCTAATTTTATTCCCTTAGCTCTGGCGCGTTAAAACTTTCAGCGTTTCGATGGAGCCAAATTGTCTCGGGAAATACTAGAGAGGCCATCTTTAACCTTTATCTTCATGAAAGCCGCCTTGATTGCGCTCCGGGCTCATGAAATATTCTGGCTAAAATATCTTAGCTAAGTCAATAATTTATCTTCAATTCTTCCATAATTAACTTTTACCTCATTAATTATAATATTATATAAGCGCTAATGGGAAGTTGACGGATTTTTTTAAGCAAGTTTGTCCAACATAGCTTAAATACAGTTCTACCGCTTTCATCTATACCCATAAATGAGAGAAAAGCCTGGCCAGATAGGGCCAGGCTTTCAGATTTTTGAGGGTTTCTGGTTGAGACGGCCAGTTAAGGCCAAAGAACAAGAGTGTCTAAAAAATTACTCGCTCGGGTTAAATATTTAAACTTTGAGAGTCGGGCGGAGTTGGCTCGGCCTGGGCTTCCCGCGGCTCGGTCTCTTCTAGTTTAATCTCTTCGTCATTGGTCGCCTGTCGCTCGGGCGCTTGGGTTTCCAGGCAGATAGCTGGCCGGTTAGGGGCGACCTCAGTTGGCCTAATTTTGGCGGCTCGAAAAAAATCGCGAAAATATAAAAAAGCCGACCAGTAAGTGATTGCCAAAGCCACATACAACATCACCGAGCCCACCGCCAAAGTGTCCGCCCACAATAGTTGACCATTCCACAATAGGCAGAAGAGGGCCATGTTTTGAGCCAGGGTTTTTTGTTTGCCCTGGGGAGAAGCGGCGATAACCATTTCTTGTTCCATCGCGATGGCCCGAAGAGCGGTCACGGCAATTTCTCTGGCCACAATCAAAAAAGCCACCCAAGCGGGCATCCGACCCAAGGGGATAAGCATAATTATAGCCGAAGAGGCTAATAGCTTATCGGCCAGAGGATCCAAAAAGCGACCGAGGTTGCTCTCATGCCCATAGGTTCGCGCTAGGTAACCATCAAGGAGGTCAGAAAGAGCGGCCACTAAATAAACTGTGGCCACAACGCCGTTTAAAAACGCGCTAGCTCCTTGGCCACACAAGGTCAAGGTCACAGTAATGACTGGGATGGCCAGGAGCCTCGTTAACGTAATAACATTGGGCAATCCTGACCAAGTAATGATTTGGCGTAGCCTGTTTTTCATAAGGTTTTAGGGCCCAGTCTGTTTGGGCGTGGCCGGGCTATTGGCCGGCGTGGCGGCCACGGGTTGAGTTGACAAAATGTCTTCTGGATCAAACAAGGGCTTAAAATACTCAAGGTTTTTGGTTACGGTTTTAACGTAATTGCGCGTTTCGGAGATAGCGGGAATAGCCATGTTCTTGGCTACGCGTTCTGGGCCGCTATTATAGGCCGCCACCGCCAAACTTACGTTGCCATTAAAGCGGTCGAGCATCATGCGGATGTATTTTGTGCCGCCCATGATGTTTTGCTCTGGGTCAAAACTGTCCAGGCAACCCACCAACTTAGCCGTATTAGGCATCAACTGCATTAAGCCGCGAGCCCCAGCCCAAGAAACGGCCTTGGGATCAAAGGCGGATTCAGCTTTAATGATTGAGGTGATGAGAACCGGATCGACCTTATATTTTTTGGCGGCCAGGAGAATCAAAGGCTTAAGGTTATCCAGGTTTAGGCGCCGATAGGGAGCCGAGCCCCGAGAAATAGTGATTTGCACCGTAAAGAGACGATAGCGCGGATCGACCGGAGCGTCGGTCATATAGGTGTTGCCCTGCTCGTCGGTAAATTTATAAAAGGAAAATTCCTTAATTAAAACTCCAGGCTGGGCTTTGCGCTCAGGTTTCATCTCCTTAGGCGGCTTGGGCGGTTTGGGGGCTGGCGGGGGAGGTGGCGGCGGCGGAGAGAATAGAGCCGCGGTTTTCGCCACGTCCGAGTTAGCTCCTTTTGAAGCCTCATTGGCTGGTTTTTGGGGGTCAGTTGGGCCTAGGGGAGCGTTTTCTGGCAACCAATAGGGCTTAAATTCAGGTTCTGGCGTTTGGCTGATCTTGGTTTGTCGGTTGGTAATCCAATAAGGTTGAGGCGGATCAGGGGGCCTAGGTTTGTTGGATTTAGGGTCAGTCGACTCAGGCGGGGTCACGGGCGCCTGTTCGGCTGGGGCGAAACTTAGGGCTAGAGCTGGCGAGTTGCCGAAAAAAACGCCGCTTATGACCAAGAGACCAACAAAAAAGGCCACCCAGAAGCCTCTGGGGCGACTGAGAGCGAATAGGGCCCTAAATCCTAATAGTGGCCTATTTTGGTGGTCGGAGATCATTGGAGAGTCCGTCGCTGAGCTAACCAAGCGTCTCGGTTTTCTTGAGAGCAAAAATATATGGTCTGGCCTTTGGTGGTTAGGGTAAAGGCCTGGCTCTTGTCAAAAAAGACCCCAGTTAAAGCGTCTTGAACCATATCTTGAGGAAGTTTGGGAATATCTAAAGGTGGTTTGGTTGGGCGGAACAATCCCTTAGCCACCCAAATAATCAGGTAGAACAGAAAGGCGATGATTAACAAGCGCAAAATAAATAACATTAATTAACCCAAAAACTTCCGATTAAGGTCAATACCCTAAAAAACAAAGGCTATTTGGGCAGTTTAGCCAATAACTGGGCTACGGTTAAGCCCAAAATAGGATGACGCCAAGTCGGAGCCACCTCATTTAAGGGCTCTAGGACAAAAGCGCGCTCAGCCAAACGAGGATGAGGCAGACTTAACTCGGGTTCCTCTATTATGGCTTGATCCCAGAACAAAAGATCCAGATCAATAATCCGAGGGCCCCAACGGATTTTCCGAACGCGGCCCAGGCGAGTTTCTATGGCCATTAAAACCCGTAAAAGCTCCTGGGGCTTTAGAGTTGTCTGATAAAGACAAACCTGATTCAGGTAAGGGTTTTGCCCCGGCGGTCCACCAACCGGCTCAGTTAGGTAGAGGCTTGAGGCCTTGGCCAAAGTTAAACCCTGGGTTTGGGCTAATAATTCGCCCGCCCTCCGTAACTGCTCTTGTGGGTTTTCCAGATTGGCCCCAAAGGCCACGCTCGCCAAAACTTGATCCATGTCGGGGCCAATAAAACTTCCAGAGTTCCAGAAGCCGAAAAAACGGCGTATTAAGCCATCATATCAGAAAAATGGCTTAAAATAAAGCCCTTAGCTCAGTTTGGGAGGTCTGGCTAAAATGGCCCAGGAAAATAAATCAATTCAAACTCTATTTGGCCATACCTAAAGATAGATAAAGCGAAATGTTTGATCCTAAAAATGATGAGGCAAAGTCGGAGATGGCCTGACTATGGTCAAATATCCAGATTATGGATTTTGTTTGAAGGGGTATTTGGGTCTTATTGGCTTAAACTCAGAGCGCGGCCAAAAAAATTGATCCGAGCCGGCTAGGTCAGAAGAGCTCTAAAAGCCTCCTGGATATGTTCACTTCATAATCTTCTTTTAAAATTTAACTTTTAACATATTAATAGCTTATTGAGTTAAAAGATAAAGATATAAACTCCAATAACAGTTAATTATTATTAAAAAGATTAATTAAACACTTTTAACAAAATTACCGAAAAACGGGCAGCTAGTCCAATTTTTAGTTCTGGGCTCAAGTCAATAACCAGGAGAAAGTTATTTTTGTTTAGAGAGCGGTTCCCTTCTTTGGCCTAAATAGCTTTGACATGTCGACCCCCTCAAGCTCCAAAAGCTTGATTTTGAGATCGAGTCCCCCGGCGTAGCCAGTCAAATCGCCATTGGAGCCCACCACCCGGTGACAAGGGACAATAATTGAAATCGGATTATGGCCCACCGCCCCGCCCACCGCTTGACTCGACATCCTATTAAGGTTCATTGAGGCGGCTAATTGTTTCGCGATAGCTCCGTAAGAAACAATTTGACCATAAGGAATTTCGCGTAAAATAGCCCAAACCTTTCGCCGAAATTCCGAGCCCAGGGGCGCCAAAGACAATTCGGCGACTTGAGGTTTTTCGCCCGCGAAATATCTCTCGAGCCAAGTTTTAGCCTCATCAAAGATCGGCAAATCTTTTTTTATGGCTTGGTTATTATTTTGACCGTGATATTTTTGCCCTTCTATCCATAACCCGTTTAAGCTTAGGCTATCGCTAGACAGAGTGAGAAGGCCCAAAGGCGAGCGATAGGTGGTTATATAGGTCATTTTTTCTCCTGACAATGAATTCCACTTACAATGAGTTCCGCTTACAATGAGTTCCAAAGGCTCATGGTCGCGTAACTCCGAAAAGGCCGCCATGATTCGGCCATTTTAGCCAAGTCTTTGGCCTCGTAAGGCTTTAGAGCGTTTTTTACGCCAACGTCCGTAGGCAAAAAAACATCCGGCCAGCCCATAACGCGCATGGCGATGTAGTTGGCTGTCCAAGGGCCAATACCCCGGATAGCCAGTAATTTTTCGATTTCCTCTAAAGGTCGCCCAGGCGTCTCTAAATCAATTTTTCCGCTTGACAAAGCTAGAGCCAATTCATAAATCGTTTGGGATCTTGAGCTAATTACGCCCAATGAGCCTAAACGATCGGTTATGGCCTCCCCTAAAGAGAGGATGTCTGTAGGCGCGGGAAAAGTACGCGTCAAACCCTCTATGGGCGTTTGGGCCTCCTCCCCAAAAGTCGCGACCAGCCTTGAGGCGAGAACGCGCGCGGCTTGGACGCTGACCTGTTGGCCCAAAATAGCTCGAACGGAAGTCTCAAAAGCGTTAAAAGAACCTGGCAAACGAGTCCCCAAGACACAAAGCCCAGGGCGAATTTCGTTCATGATGGCTAGAGTCTCAAATATGGCTAACGGATCGCTATTCACGTCAAACAAATGCCGAACTTTAGCCAAAACGCGCGGCAAAACTGGCCATAAGGATTCGCT
>JAISWW010000118.1 GCA_031270705.1 Deltaproteobacteria bacterium | reverse complement strand
TCCGCTTAGGGTAAGACCTGGCTCTATTAGCCACCCGCGAACAGAGCCAGGCCTAAACTTACCCTAAGGCCGCTCTTGACAGATATAATCAGTCGCATTTACAATAATGGCTACTTTTCGCGTTCTTTTGGCGGCTGTCCATGTTTTTTTCTTTTTTCCGGCTTAAAGCTTTTAGCCTCGCCTTGAGCGGGCTAGTTTTGGCTTTAAGCCTTATTTTTATAAGTCAGGCTCTGGCCGACTCGCGACCCTTAGCCTATTGGTCGGAAGTCAAACTCCAAGACTCGCCATTCCCGCCCCATGACCGAGGGGCGAGGCGCTTATTTAAGCTCAAAACCCTAAACCCCAGCCATAAACCCACTAAGCTCGAGATTGTGGTTAAGAAAGTCACTCTTAAGGCTTTAGGCCCGCGACGTCTGGTGGCCGCGGAGCCCCGTATTGAGGCCTTAGAGCCCCTTGTCCATGAAGGGGCTTATTACGCCTTAATTATTGGGACTGAGATGGCCACTATTGATCTGTTTTCGCGCGCTATTATTAATAATACGCCTATTTACTCCCAGACGAAGTTTTCCATCTATCCCCCCAAATTAGCTGGCCCCCCGGAAGTCGCCCAAGTCCCCGCGCCCATTTGGCCGCGTTTGGCCGCGGCCAAGCTCCCTCGGCCTTTCTATTGGGTTGTGGCTGGCTCGACCTTAAGTTTTGAGCTAGAAGGCGTCAAAGCCCAAGAAATCCTCGGCTTTAGCCAAGGAGAGCTCAGCTCGGTCTTGACGGGCGAAATAGAGGCCTTTGATTTTCCGATTGCGGACGATCAAGAGCTAAATGACGCGGGGTTAGGGGCCAGCCGGGAAAAAGTCATCTTCGCCGATTTGGGCGACTCGGGATTCTTAAGCTTTAGCGTGGAGGCTAACCGGAACATAGGCCTCCATCAATCCCGAACAAAAGGGGTTAAATTGTTGTTTCTAACCATGGGCGCCTTAACCCTTGGAACCATAGCGATTCGCCGGAGAGGCCATGATTGGCGTTAAAACTTTAAGGTTATGGGCTCAGCATATTTGTTTTGTCGTTTTGACATTTGGGGGCCGCCTGGGGGTCAATCTGGGCTATACGCTGCCTTGCCTCTCCTGTCCCTTTGTCAACGGTTGCGGCGGGGTCTGCTATCTCCGGATGCTACAAAGCCCTAACGGCGGTTTTGGCCTGACTTGGCTGACTTTATGGTCAGAGCGCGGCCTCATGGGTCTTCTGGCCTTAATAATGTTTGTCTTCTTAACGGCTTTGTTCGGTAATAGTTGGTGCGGCTGGGTTTGTCCTTTTGGCTTGCTCCAAGATTATATATCTAAATTAAGAAATTGGCTAAAAATTAGAGAAGCTATATTTACGCCTAAGACTTTAAAATATTTAAGAATTCTCAAATACGCGATTTTCGGCTATGTGATCTTAACGCCCATCATGGTTACGGCGGGCTGGGTTCATCCCGATTTAACGATGCCTTTTTGTGGTATTTGCCCGGTTCGAGTTATTATGCCTTTATTGATTGGCGACACTTCCAATCTCGCTTTAGATTTTACCAATATTGTCTTATTGTCGATTAGCTCAATATTAATTATCTTTACGGGCGTAACTTTGATTGGGGCTTTTTTTAAAGAACGCTTTTTTTGTTTGATTTGCCCAATGAATGTCTTAATAAATTTTGTTAGACCCTTATATCTCTTAAATTTGGTGAAGGATCCCCGGGCCTGCCTCGGTTGCTGCACCTGCCGGCAAGTTTGTCCAGGTCATCTGAACACCGCGGATCTGGAAAGATCTGGGGCCGAGAAGTTGGAAAAGAAAAAGCGGATCTTCGCCTTGGGCCGGCCCATTCCCATAAAGTTGAGCGGCTGCCATGGTTGCTTCGATTGCGTGGAGACCTGCGCTACTGACGGCTCTTTGGGCGTGAAGTTTGGGCCCTGGATTCTGACGCGATCCTCGCGGGCTCGCTCGGTCGCGAGTTGGCCTGGCCCAGCCAAGAAACCCCCTCTGGAGCCCAATGCCCCGCCCAGCCCGACTGACTCCCTGGCCCGCTAAGCCAAAGCCAAGATAATAAATATGTCAGAAAATGATCGTTTAGAGCGTTTAAGGCGCAAAGTCGCCGAAAAGCGCGATCAAGAGACCAAAGCCGAAATCGCTCGTTTAAGGGCCCGAACCGATTGGCGAGCCGAGTTTGAGCCTTTTCTCCAATTGCTAGAGCTGGGGCCAAAAGAGGCTTTAAAGGCTTTAAGGCAACCAGTTATCGCCACCATGTGCGTGACGGTTCCCAGGGAGCTGGCCGAGGCCCATGGCTTCCATCTTTATCGGCTACAAAGTGGCCATATGGCCGTGGAGAGCCTCGTGGCCCCTAATTTGCCCGCCGTCATGTGCCCCATGACCCGCTCGGCTCTGGGGGCCATGGTTTTGGACGGCTTAGCCGAGACCTTGACGGGCGCCGTTTGGCCGACCATGTGCGATTGGGTGGTCAAAATGGGCTCGTCCCTCAGCCTTTGCGGGGTCAATGTTTTAGAAATCCATCGCCTAGAGGTTCCGCGGATCAAAACCTGTTTGGAAAGCCGCGAGCGTTGGCAAAGCGAAATTAGGCGCCTCAACGATTTTTTTAAGCGTCTCGGCCAGGGAAAATTGGATCGAGCGAAACTGGCCCAAACTATTCTGAGCCACCAAAAGGCTTACGCGACCTTTTCGGCTTTAATGGATTTAAAGAGGCGGGGTTTATTGGGGCCGGCATGGCTGAGCGTCTTGGCCCAAGCGTTTTTTTTGGAGCCAGTCAACAAATGGACCAAGGACGCGGCCAATCTGGTCGCGGCCTTACAAAAAGAAACTCCGCCAGCCAAAGCTAGGCCCAAGATCTTTTTGGCCGGCTCGCCGATCTTTTTTCCTAACTTTAAGATGTATAGGTTATTTGACGAGGTCGGGCTAGAAGTCGTGGCCGATGATCTCTGCTCGGGGGAGAGATTTTTGCCAGGCCCTGTCCATTTCGCCGATTCATCGCTCCATGGCCTCATGATGGCCTTGGCCCAGCGCTACTTTATTGGCTGCTTATGTCCCATCTTCGCCGATAATGAGCTGAGGATCAATAACATCACCGCCCCAGAGCGCTTAAAGCTTTATCAAGGCGTGGTTTTTCATGTCTTAAAAGGTTGCCACTGCTATGATTTGGAAAGTCTGGCCTTAGAGGCGCAAATAAAAAAAGCGGGCTTAAAATATTTGCGCTTGGAAACCGACCACTCGCCCGAGGATTGGTCAACTCTAGCCACCCGGTTAGAGGCTTTTCGGAGCTCTTTGGCGGCGGATCTTTAAGGCCAAGAGGGAAGGCCAAGAGGGAAAGCCAAAAGGAAAAACAAAGAGGGAAAAACAAACCCTGGCCCCGGCGTAGCCGGAGCCAGGGTATCAGCCTAAAGCTATTTCGCCCGCGGCTTAAGCGGGCTTTTTACAAGCCAAAGAGAGCCCCGTCGGTGTGGGGAATAAATTGGCTGGCCATGTATTTATCCATGTAGCCAGGCGTCTCCGAGAGCTCAAAATTGGTCATCATGCCCCGAATGTTTTGGGCTTGTAACCACATGCTCCGCGACATTAAGGCCAAGGAAGCCCCGGTGAGGGAACTATTGCCAATATAAGCGAATTTTTCTAGGGGCAAAAAGGGCAATAAGCCAATGGCGATGGCGTTTTCTAGGTTTAAGGAGCTACCAAAACCGCCGGCGATGATGACCCTTTCCAAATCGCCCATGGTTAGGCCCACGGCCTCGACTAGGGTTTGATAGCCAGAGAACATGGCTCCCTTGGCCCGGATGAGGTTTTCAATGTCGATTTCGGTTAAGACCACGTCTTTCTCGCCCGCGCTTTCGCTGGCTGGGGATAAGAGGTACTCTAAGCCATCCTCGCCCTCGCGCACTTGAGGGCAACTATTTTCCACGTATTTGCCTTGTTTGCTGATCACTCCGCCCCGAAAGAGCTCGGCCACAATGTTAATGAGGCCTGAGCCGCAGATGCCTATGGGACGGCCTCGCCCAATGACGCCCAGGCGATGCTCCTTGCGAGCGGGCTCGTAAAAAAACTCCTCAATGGCCCCGGGCGCGGCTCGCATGCCGCATTTGACGCCGCCGCCCTCAAAAGCCGGGCCCGCCGAGCAAGCCGCGCAGGTCATCCAGTCTTGGTTGCCGATGACAATTTCGCCGTTGGTGCCGACGTCAATAAAAAGGGTCAATTCCGGGTTTTTATAAAGACCCGCGGCCAAAACCCCGGCCACAATATCCCCGCCCACGTAACTGGAGACCGAGGGGAAGATTTTCATGACCGTGTGGCTGGGAACATCTAAGCCCAAAAAGCTGGGGCGAATGGACGGCCAAGCGGCTACTGGCGGCGCGTAAGGGGACAGGCGGATGTTTTTCGGCTCCACCCCCACCAATAAGTGACTCATGGTGGTGTTGCCCGCCGAGGTCATTAAATAGAGGCGATCCCTAAATTTGGGGTAATTTTCCTCCAGGCGCGCCAATAAGCCATTAATGGTCTCAATGACTTGAGATTGGAGCTTTTGGAGACCATTGCCTTTTGAGGCGTAAACGATGCGGCTAATGACATCCTCGCCAAAGGAGATCTGGGCGTTCAAATTGCCGATGGCCGGGCAGGGCGCGTTGGTGGCTAAATCCACTAACCGAACCCAGACGGAGGTGGTGCCCACGTCCACGGCTAGGCCGTAATAAGTCTCGTCGAGGGTGGCCTTGGATAAGGACAATAACCGGCCGTAAGGCGGGCGACTGGGATCGGCGATGGCTGGCTCAAAAAAGACCGAGGCCCGGACGTTAAAATTTTCGTCGCGCAGAACTTGCGGCATCTTTTTTAAGGCCCCGAGCTCAATATCCAGATCGCGCAGATCGCTAGCGGCCAAGGCTTGCGTGACCCGTTCCAGATCGGCGGCGTTGTCGGCGGCGTCGGGCGGGGTCATTTCCAAATTATATTGGATCACCATGGGATCGCGCTCGTCGACGGCGAGGTTTTCCTCGGCTTTGGCGGCTTTTTTAAAGGAGGAGGCGTCGGCTCGGGACTCAATGGGGATATACAAGGTGGCGGGGCCAGAGGCTTTAGCTCGGCAAGCTAACCTTAAGCCTTGGGCGAAATCCTCTTCGGAGAGGTACAGACCTGGGCTAGCCGTGACTTGCCCCTCGCGCAACTCGACTTGACAGCGGCCACACACCCCTTCGCCGCCGCAAGAGGCGTTGATGTGGATATGGCCGCGGTTGGCGACCTCCAAAATGGACTCGCCAACTTCGGCTTTGACCTTGACGTTGTCTGGCAGGAAAGTTATTTCAAAGGCGTTTTCAGAACTCATGGTATATTCACGACTCCTCTACTAGCGTCGTTTTCGCTTAGAAGTACCGGGGATCGGACTTAATGCCCTCTATGTTTTTCCATCGACGGTGGCCCCACATCCATTGGTCAGGATATTGGCGAATAAACTCGGCCAACAGATTGTTTAAGGCTTGGGTCGATTGGATCAACCAGTCATGATCCGCCCTGGCTGGGGGGGTCAAATACGGAAACATTTCAAAATGATGGAAAGCCCCCTCGCGTCGGCTAAAAAACGGGATTACCAAGGCCCCGGTCTTGCCAGCCAGTTTCAAAGGAGCCAGCGTGGTCAGAGCTGGACGACCCATAAAGCTCAAGGGAGTTCCCTCGGCGCCGACCAGGGCCGCTTGGTCGAATAAAGTGCCTAAAACGCCGCCCGAACGGAGGATCTTGAGCATAACGCCCGCTCCTCTGTGCTTAAAAATGAGCTCATGGCCACCGCGAGTCCTTAAGCGCGTCAGCAATTCGTCGGCCCAAAGCCCCTGGCTCCGGCCGACGATATGGACTTTAAAATGAAAAAAGAGCGGCAAAACTTGGCAGGACAACTCCCAATTGCCAATGTGGGCCGTTAAAAAGATCAGCCCTCTTTTTTCGCGTTTGGCCAGATCTAAAGCCTCCCAGACGAGCTCTTGGTTGTGGATTGTCCAATGCCCCTGGAAATAGCCCACCCCTTGATGGATCAGATTTAAGCCCTCCAAGGAGGTTCGCCCTAAGTTAGAAAAGGTTCTAACCGCGGTTTGGGCGATATCGACCTGGGGCTCCAAAGCTCCAGTTTCTTGGGCCCGGGTTAAATTGCCTATGGTGACCCGACGGCGACGCCTTAAAAGGAGAAAAAAAAGGCGGCCTCCCCAGGCGCCCAAAGTTAGGGCCCAGGTTCTGGGCAACCTGGTTATAGGCCAGGTCAAGGCCAGAAACAGAAAAACCCCCAGCCGGATCAACAAATTGCCTTTATCTTTGATGATTTTGGCTCTCCCTAGGTTGATTTTTGATGGCGAGACAGTCCCCAGCGCGCCAAAGCCTAAAAAGGTCGCCCGAGCCGCCCAAAGACGGTGAGGCGAAGGCCAGCTTTCCCTCACGGGAAAAGATGTTGGCAATCCGGGTCAGAGCGGATAAGCGCGGTTAGGCGCGGTTTGGCGTTATAGGGCTCTCTTTGGCTAGCCAATTTTTGGGACAGAGGCTAGGCTGGAACCCTATTAGGAACAAAAAGAATATTTTTTTGTTCCAGAGAAAAATATAAAAACCGCCCTTGGGATCGGCGGCCAGTATTAAACGCTAGCGAACAAGCGGCTACCTTAAGCGTGAAAATCCTGAAAATTTTAACTGGCCCGACTTAAATTGTCAAGAGAAACTTTAGGCCTATTTTTAGCTAAAAATATATAATTAACTAAATGAATATCATATTAAATAGACGTTTAAATAAATGTTTAGAGGGTCATAAGGTTTGTCAAAAAAATAAACGCCAGAAATCGCCCCGGCCAGTTAGCCCTTGGGGAAAACTTTCCGGGGGTTTATGAGCCAAATGGGCGGCCAGTAATTTTGGGCTCTGTTTTACGCTCAATTAATTCTTTAATAGCGTATTAAAGAAATAAATGTTAATTTTTTGGTTTTTTATAAAAAATGTAGTATAATTATAGAGGGTTTCGGCGGGGCGCGGGGCCAGATTTTTTTTGACGGCGGGCGAAAAAATATTTCAAAATTGATTTGGGTCAAGGTTTTTAGCGGTTTGGGGCCTTATATTTAAAGCGTGGCCCAGATCGGAGTTAAACGATCGGCCTTAAAATTTAAACAAGCGAGGCGATCCAAATGATGATTTCTCAAGATATTATTCAAATAGACCAGGCTCTCTGCGACGGTTGTGGCCAGTGTCTCAGCAGTTGCGCCGAGGGGGCTCTCCTGGTCGTTAATGGCCAAGCCCAGGTTATCGAGAGCCGCTGCGATGGGGCTCTGGCTTGTTTGGGCTCTTGTCCCAAAGGAGCTTTAAAAATTAGGCCGCGAGCCCAGCTGGCTGAAGTTGTCGCGGTCGCGAGGCCCCAAGCTCAAGCTCCCGTCAATGAGCCTAAAGCCCCTCTCAAATCTTGGCCCATTCAGCTTAAGCTCATAAATCCCGGCCAGGTTTTTTCTGGGGAGAAGGAGCTCTTAATAGCCGCCGACTGCGTGGGCTTCGCTCTCCCTAGTTTTCGGGAGTTTATGGACAATCGGCCAGTTTTGATTGGTTGCCCCAAACTGGACGACGTGGATTTTTATGTGGAAAAGCTGGCCCATCTCTTGAAAAATCAGCCGGATTTGACCAAGGTCACGGTGGCCATAATGACTGTGCCTTGTTGCCAGGGCTTAAAATGGGCGGTGGAAGAGGCCATGAAGAGGCTAGATCGACCCTATCCGGTCAAAAGCCAAAGAATTTCCATCGAGGGCCAGATTAAAATATAAAAAAGGAGGCCGTCATGGCCACTATCATGTGCCCAGGCCAGGACACGGCTTTTTGGAAACCTGGCGATATATTTGAGATAATTTGCCCGGGCTGTGGGGCGAAAGTGGAGTTTTTTAAGGACGACGCTCGTCGGAAGTGTTCAGGCTGTGGCCATATTTTTCCTAACCCCAAACTAGACGAAGGTTGCGCTCGTTGGTGCCAATTCGCCGATAAATGCTTAGGCGTCAATCCCGAGGTTAGAAAAAAATAAAAAAATAGGCCTAAGAGGGCTAAAAGCCCTTAGGCCTAGTCAATTAATCCACAAGCCGCCTTTAGGCTGACTCAAAGAGTCAGCCTTAAAACGGTCTAATGAATTACCGATAAGAATTGTGGTAGTAGTTATTCCAAACGCACTCGCGATACTTCCTACTGTCATGGTTTTGGATCTTTCTGCACTTGGGGTAGCGCTTGTCGTCCCGACGATCGTCAAACTGATCGTCCCAGCTTTTTCTGTCCCACTTTTTCTTGCCATGACTTACGGGTTTTTTGTAATAATTATCCTGAACGCACTCGCGATAGCGCTTGGTGTCATGGTTTTGGATCTTTCTGCACTTGGGGTAGCGCTTGTCGTCCCGACGGTCATCAAAATAATCGCTACGGTCACGACCAGAGACTGTCTGGAGGGAGCCTAATTGGCCTTGAGCGTTTAACGCCTGGTTGGCCACTAGGGCGTCGGCGGAGGCGACCAAACTATTATCAGCTTGGGCCTTTAAAACTCCCGCCTCAGAGCGATCGGCGCAAATTAAGGCGATCGCGGCCAAGAGAGGCAGAAAAAAAACGAAAAAGAGACCTTTTTTGACGTTAGACATAAAAACACCTCATGAATCAGATGGAGGATAAAGAGTAAAAGTTCCGCAATGATACAGTAAACAGAGCGAAATTTCAAATTTTAGTCTGAACACAGACAACAATTTAGATGTTTTGAGTTACAGCAATAAATAGGCCAATTCCAAATTTAAGGGAATGACCAAGAATTTTTGGGCCAATGTTATTAAAACGCGGCCAAAACCCCGCGAAGATTTTAATAGCAAAGCGTAGCCGGGTAGGGGGCTAGGATATTTTTTACCCGGATTAAGATGATGGGGCGTTATTTTTTACTCGATACCCAAAAACTGGGTAATATCTTCGCTCGAGCTGGGTCATTTAGGCGGGCCAAACAATATCGCCCCGTTTTAGGCGCTAACATATATATAGGCTCGCTCTTGCCTTTTAAGCCGTTCTTTGAGACCATGAGCCCAGAATCCCTTAGCCCCAACGCCCTTTTGGCCTTGGCTCTTAATTAGGAATAGAATGGCCTCTTTACCTTCCCCGAATAAACGCGTCCGCGAAGTCTCGATTTTGGTCACCGCCTCCTCCATTGGCCTGGCCTTGGTCATCGCGATATTTTTAGGGGCCGGGGCGGGCTGGTGGTTGGATAAGTTTTTGGGCACCACGCCTTGGTGTTTTATAATTGGCTTATTATTGGGCGTCGTGGCTGGCTACCGCAATATTTATATCCTGGCTAAGCGTCTGGATCGGAGCCAGGAAGAAACCCATCTGGCCAACAAAAAAAAGGATGACCAATGAGCGAGACGGCTCCTGTCTTTTCCAAGCAAATTTTGGAGTTGATACATTATAGTGGGCTTTTCGCTCGCTTGACCCTGGTTTTGGCTATTTTGGCCACTCTGGTCGGGAGCCTTAAGCTTGGCTTTCCGGGCGGGTTGGGGGCGGGAGCGGGGAGTCTGTTGGTATTGGCGAATGTCTTTTTGCTACGTCAAGCGGTTATCCGGGCTCGGCCAGGCCGCTTGACCCGCTCCATTTGGTGGACAGTCGGCAATTTTTATGTGGCCTTTGTGACCACCGGCCTTCTTTGTTGGCTGGCCGTTAAATTTAACATCGGCCATCCTTTGGCTTTTATTGGCGGGTTATCTATTTTTTTCCTCTCTCTGGTCGCGACTCTGATTTGGGGCGGGACTCAATATCTGTTAAAAAGCTCAAAAGCGGCTCAGAGCTTAGGGTTAAACTCCGCGGTTAAACCTCAGCTGAACGCCGAGCGACCAGTTGACCCGCCAGCCGAAACCGTCGCCCAGCCCGAGCCGCCCGCCAATGGCTCGGCCTAAGGCCATTATTCTCACCGGTCCCACTGGCTCGGGCAAAAGTCGCTTGGCCATTGAGGTGGCTAAGGCTTTAGGCGGCGAGATCATCAACGCCGATAGCCTGGCTTTTTATCGCGGCTTAGATATTGGCTCGGCCAAACCCACCCCCGAAGACTTTCAAGCGGCCCCCCATCATTTATTTGACATAGTCGATCCCAATGAGGATTTTGACGCGGCGGCCTATTTGAGATTGGCTCGGCCCTTGGTGGCCAGTTTAGCCGCGGCTGGTCGACCGCCTTTAATCGTGGGCGGCGCGGGCCTTTATTTTCGAAGCTTAACGCGGGGTTTATTTGTCGGCCCGGGCCGACAAGAGACCATTAGAGCCGAATTAAAAGCCTTGGCTGACCAAGGGGAGGATCTTTACGCGCTTTTGGCCCAAGAAGATCCCAAGGCCGCCGCCAAGATCAATCCAAACGATTACGTGAGGATTGAAAGGGCTTTAGAGGTTTTTCGAGCCACAGGCCAAAGCATTGTGGACTTCCAAGAGAGCCATAAGCTGGCTGACCGGCCATTTGAGACTTTGGTTTTAATAATCGATCGACCTACCGCTGAGTTAGACAAAGATATCTTAACTAGAACCGAGAATATGCTAAAAAATGGTCTTTTGGAGGAAACGGAGGGTTTGCTGCGACGCTGGCCAGGCCATCTGAAGCCTTTAAAAGCCATTGGTTACCTGGAGGCCCGGGCTTTTTTGGTCGGCCAGATTACTTTAGAGGAAGCCAAGGAGCGTATTTATTTAAGAACCAGGCGTTTGGCCAAGCGACAAAGAACCTGGTTTCGGGGGCAAGTTCCTGAGGGCTTGTGGGTCAAACCGGATCCCCAGCTCATTATTGGCCTCATTAAGGATTTTTGGGCGGCTTAAATGATCTCCATCCCTTGGCCGCCTTTGACCCGGGCTATTTTGCTCAAGCGTTACAAAAGGTTTTTGGCCGACGCGCTTTTGGCGGACGGCCAAACCATAACGGCTCACACGGCCAATACTGGGAGCATGTTGACCTGTAGCCAACCTGGGCGACCCATCTATTTAAGCCATTCCCCTAAGCCCCAAAGGCGTTATCCCTATTCTTGGGAAATGATTGAGATGCCTGATGGGCTAGTGGGCGTCAATACCTCCTTGCCTAACCGCTTAGCCGCCTTGGCCGCTCGGGCTGGGTTTTTTCCCAATTGGCCCCCCCAGGCCGAAGTGACTCAAGAGGTCAAAATAGGGCAAAGTCGTCTGGATTTACGCTTAAAAACCTCAGATAACTCTTCCATTTGGGTGGAAGTTAAAAATTGTTCTTTGGTTGAGGCCGGGGTGGCTTATTTTCCCGACGCGGTGACCGAGAGGGGAGCGCGTCATTTAAGGGAATTAGCCCAATTGGCCCAGTCAGGGGATCGAGCTATAATTTTGATCTTAGCCCAAAGAAAGGCCAAGATTTTTCGGCCCGCGGCTCATATTGATCCGGTTTGGGCCAAAACTTTAAGAGAGGCCATTAAGCTTGGGGTGGAGATCCTGGCTTGGGGGGTGGATTTGACATTAACCGAAGCTAGTTTAGGCCAGCCTTTGGAGGTGGAAATTTGAGCGATTTGGCGGCGTATTTTGACGCGCCGATCCTTGATCCGCCAGCCATCGAGCCTTTTAACCAGGGCTTTCCTTTTTTGACGGGCTTAATTCCGAAGGATTTGGCTGGCTGTCCGGCTTATCGCTTAGTGGCTAAACTTGGCCCGCCGGAATTAGCCCAAGAGATTGTGGCTTTTGGCTGTTTATGGATCAATGATCGCCCCAAAAGCGATCCTTTTTGGCCCTTGGAGCCAGGCTTAAAGTTTCGGCTGAACTGGCCGCGGTATGGGCCTAAGCGCTTTTACGAGGTTGATCCCCAAAGGATTGTTTTTGAGGACGCGGACATCCTCGTTTATGACAAAGAATCTGGTCGTCCCGCCCAATCTGTCCCCCATGACAATCACAATAACGTCCAAGCGGGGTTCGAGAGGTTGACCAAGACGACCATGAGGCTGGCTCATCGCCTGGACGCGGGCTCCTCGGGTTTATTGATGATGGCCAAAAACGCCACAGCCGCCGCTCGTTTGGGCCAGGCTTTTAGCGCGGGACGGGTGGAAAAGCTCTATCTGGCCTTAACGCCTGGGGAAAAACCGTCTTGGTCGGAAAAAACCATTTCCGCCGCCATCGCTAAGGCTGGCCCTCATTATGTGGCCAGGGCGGAGGGGCCAGGCAAACCCGCCCAAACTATCATAAAGCCCCTTAAGGCTCAAGATGGTCAGATTCTATGGGCCGCTCGCCCATTAACGGGCCGAACCCACCAGATTAGGCTCCATTTGGCTTGGGCCGGGTATCCAATTTTTGGCGATAATTTTTATGGTGGCCAGCCGTTCCCGCGTTTGGCTTTAAGGGCCGTGGGTTTGCGGGTCATGAGCCATAATGGGGGCGAGATTTTGTCTTTAAAGCCGAAAGAGCCAGAGTTAGAGGGGATTTGGCCCTAAAGAGTCGAGGTCTTTTTGACCAAGGCTATATTTAGTTAGTAATTTGGCTAAAGGCTCTAGCGATGGCCCAAAAGGCCTCCTCCCAATTACTAGAGCTAACCCCATTGGTCTCCATGAGTTTAATAGTTACGGAGATGGTTAGTTGGAGAGTCTGTTTGGCTTTTTCCGGGCCCGCTTCCTGAGCGATTTTTTCTAAAAGAAGAGCGTTCAGCTTTAAGCGCTCTTTTATCGCTTGGAGATGGCCGAGCCAACCGCGATCAATTTGCGAAAGGGTCAAAGAACCAGCTAAACGCAAAAGTGGCAGTCCTTTTATCTTACTGGCCCGAACAATCTCTTGGCCAGTTTCGGCCAGCTCAATTAAAGCCTGGGGCAGATTGGCGGTGGATAAATTGCGCCGGTCTATCAGCTTTAAAGATAGATCCCGAGCCAGGGAGGCGATGATGGACGGTTGGGGCATGGGGGCCTCAAAGATGGGGATTTTCGCCCTAAATCTTTAGGGCTATTCGGCCATTATACAAGATCTCTTTGGTCTTTCTATGGAAGAACTTGGCCCCTAGTTTTAAGGAGCGTACTGATGACTTATATAGCCAAAAGGAAAAAAGGGAAGACCATCCATTATTATTTGGCCGAAACCATAAAGGAGGGCGACGGGGCGCCTAAAGAGAAAATTCTTATGAGCCTAGGAACTATTGAGGATATTATGGCCGCCCGTCAAAAGCCCCAAGAGCCGGAGATTCCGTGGCCAGATTCGGCCCAGCTTTATGAATTTGGCCTAGAGGCGGCTTTACTGAGCCTGGTCGAGCGCTTGGGAATTATTGAGCTTATGGACGAGCTAGCCCCCACCCCTAAAGAAGAGCTGTCAGTAGGCTCCGGCCTAGTTTTGGCGGCCTTTAACGAGGCCAGGAAACAGCTCCACAAATCAACCGAGCGCTTTTTGGCGGCTTGGTCTGAAAAGTCATTTTTTGCTAACTTTTATCAGGTTCCGGTCAATTGTTTGACTGGGCAGAGCTTTTGGCGGCGAACCCTGGCCTTGGAGCCCGATAAATTAAACGAGGTTTTTGATAAAATATCTCAATTAATATTTAAGCGATATAATTTTGTTGTTAAAAAGGTTATTAATAAAAAAATTAATGTTGAAGATCTTGTTTTCGAGATTAATGAGCCATTAAACAAAAATATAACTAGGATTCATTTATTTTATTATAATTTATCAAAGGCTTTAACATCTTTATTACCTCTAGAATTAGAAAAACTGGGTTTTAAGATGAGCGTTAAGGCGGCTTTAAATGTTTTAAACAACGTAAAAATTATCTATAACCTTTACGCTACTGATCCTCCCCAGAAGTCGGGCCCGATTTTGGCCAATCTTTCCCCCGCCACTAGAGCCTATATTGAGGCCTTTGATCTGAAAAAATACCTCAATCATGTTCTGGAGAGTCAGGCCAAAAAAGATTAACGCTCATATTTAAGGCCAAGGGGCCAGAAAAATCCTTTTTGGCTTTAGGAAGCCCGCTCTGGGCGAGAAGCCTTTTATCGATCAAGGCTCTCTCAAAAAACGCCCTCATATAAATTGTTGCCAAATCCCCCTTAAAAAGATATATTTAAGGTCATTGGAAACTAGACATAATTGACGCTCCCTAAGAATAGGGTGGAAAGGCAAACCATGGACATTGGCTTTATTGGGGCCGGCAAGGTTGGTTTTTGCCTAGGCCAATACTTTAACGAAAAGGGTCTCCGCGTAGTTGGCTACGCTTCCAAAAGTCCCGAGCCAGCTCAGGAAGCCGCTAACTTAGTTGGCGGGCGCTATTTTTCCGATTCGGCCAGCTTAATAGAGGCCGCGGATTTAATCTTTTTGACGGTGCCTGATGGGCAAATTGGCCCGGTTTTCGCGTCTTTGGCCGGCAAAAAAGGCAAGATTTTCGCCCATTGTAGCGGCTCATTGTCGAGCGATGTTTTGGCTGGGGCCAAGGAAGCGGGGGCTCAGGCTATCTCCATGCACCCCTTAATGGCTATTTCGGACAAATATCGCTCCAAAGAGTTGTTGGAAGGGGCCTTTTTGGCCATTGAGGGCGATGAGCCCGCTTTGACTTTGGTTAAAGATCTTGTCCTTAGCTTGGGCAATGAGACACAAACTCTGGACAAGTCGAAAAAGGCGCTCTATCATTGCGCGGCCTCAGTAGTTAGCAATTTCGCCGTGGCTTTGGCTTTTCTGGGCGAGGAGCTTTTGGCCTCTTGCGGTTTGTCCGCGGCTAATCCGGCTCTCTTGCGCTTGTTTCTAAATAACGCCAAAAATATCCAGGCTTACGGCCCGGTCGCCGCTTTGACTGGCCCAGTAGAGCGCGGGGATGAGGCTACGGTGGCCAACCATCTTCAGGTTTTGTCTGGCGAGGATAAAGAGCTTTATCGGCTTTTAGCCAAAAAACTGATAAAAGTCGCGTCTTTAAAACGACCGACCCAAGATTATGCCCCTTTGGCTAAGATTTTGGAATAATCATAACCTAAGAGATTTTATTATGAAAAAAACTGTCTCGACTTTCGCGGCCGCTAAAGCTAGTGGCGAAAAATTGACTATGCTCACGGCCTATGATTACTCTTTCGCTCGCTTAGTGGATAGCGCTGGCGTGGATTCGATTCTAGTGGGCGATTCTTTGGGCAATGTCATTTTAGGTTACGCGGATACCATTTCGGTGACCATGGAAGACATCATCCATCATACCAAGGCTGTCGCTCGCGGGACTCAGGAGGCTTTGGTGGTGGCTGACATGCCTTTTATGTCCTATCAGGTTTCCGTGTCTCAAGCGGTGGAAAACGCGGGACGCTTGCTCAAAGAAGGTCGCGCCCAGGCGGTCAAATTGGAGGGCGGGGTGGTGGTGGCCGAGCAAATCAAAGCCATTGTCGAGGCTTCCATTCCCGTAGTTGGGCACATTGGCTTGACTCCCCAGTCGGTTAACGCCATGGGAGGTTTTAAGATCCAAGGCAAAGACGAGGCCGCGGCCCAACGCCTCTTTGAGGACGGGCAAGCCGTGGAGCGAGCTGGAGCCTTCGCGGTCGTGGTCGAGTGCGTGCCCCCTTTAATTATGAAGCAATTAACCGAGTCTTTGTCTATTCCTACAATAGGTATTGGGGCTGGTCCCCATTGCGATGGCCAGGTTTTGGTTTATCATGACATGCTGGGCTTATTCGCTGGATTTACCCCCAAGTTTGTCCGTCGTTACGCTGAGGCCGGGGAGCTCATCAAAAAAGCTTTTGGTCAGTTTGTCACTGAGGTCAAGGCCGGGAGCTTTCCAGGGCCAGAGCACTGTTTTGGGGATTTAGAGTCTTCCATCCCCAAAATGTACTAATTTTTTAGCCTTTTTTGATAACTCTTTAGAGGTTTCAGCATGGAAATCGCCGAAACTATAGTAAAGGCTCGCGAGGTAGTTCGCTCATGGCGCTCGCGAGGTCTCTCAATCGGCCTAGTCCCGACCATGGGTTATCTCCACGAGGGACACGCCAGTCTAATCCGGCGGGCCAAAGAGGAAAACGACCAGGTGGCGTTGAGCGTCTTCGTCAATCCCACCCAGTTCGCCCCCAATGAGGATCTGGCCAAATACCCTCGGGATTTTCAGAGGGACTCGGCGTTATGCTCTTCTTTGGGGGTGGGTTTGATTTTCCATCCCGAGCCCCTAGAGATGTATCCTTCGGGCTTCGCGACTTATGTGGAAGCCCCGGCATTGGGCCTTAATCTTTGTGGCCGCTCTCGACCCACCCATTTTCGGGGGGTCTTAACAGTAGTTTTAAAACTATTTAATATTTTAGAGCCTACTAGAGCTTATTTTGGCCTTAAAGACGCGCAACAGTTTTTTATTTTAAAGCGGATGGTTACGGATTTGAGCCTGGATCTGGCTGTGGTTCCTTGCCCTATAATCCGCGAGTCCGATGGCTTGGCCTTAAGCTCGCGAAACGCCTACCTCTCGGAGTCAGAAAGACGAGCGGCTTTAGTTCTCCATAAAGCTTTGACCCAGGCCGAGGCGAGCGTTTTGGCGGGCGAGACGAATTCTTTACAGGTCGTTTCGGCCATGAAAAAGATCATCGCCCAGGAACCCTTGGCTAAGCTTGATTACGCCGAGGTCGTGGAGACCAAGGGCTTAACCTTGGTTAACGAAATAGTTGGGGAGACTTTGGTGGCTTTGGCTGTTTACATTGGCCAAACTAGATTAATTGATAATTTTTTGTGGAAGGCCAACAATAAGTGAAAATAACCCTTCTAAAATCCAAGATCCATCGAGCCACGGTTCAAAAAACCGAACTGAGTTACGAGGGTAGCGTAACTATAGATAAAGAGCTTTTGCGAGCGGCGGGGCTATTGGAGTTTGAGAAGGTTCTCATCGCCAACGTCAATAATGGCCAGCGTTTTGAAACCTATTGTCTGGCTTCCGACGAGCCAGGGCTAGTGTGCTTGAATGGGGCGGCGGCTAGACTCGCGGCGGTTGGGGATCTGGTGATTATTATGGCTTTTGGCCAAATGGAGTGGGAAGAGGCGGAAAAGTTTCAGCCTAAGGTGGTGCGGGTGGATGAGCGGAATCGGATTTTGGCCTAAGAAACTGGAATTTTGCTTAAGGCCACCGCTATCCTGACTTCCTGGACTCAACCCTAGCCAACCTCAGCAAAAATAATAAGAGGTAAATTGGCGTCTATACCATCAATTGTAGTCAAGTCAACTCCATTGAATATAAAGAGTGTCAAAGACTGGCAAGGACGTCTTTTGGATTGGTTCGACCCGTGTCTTTGTTTCAGCCATCTTCAAAAGTTGACTGTTGGTTGAGGGTCGCGAGTCGGCTCTGGATTTTCACAAAAAAGTGGGCCATTATGGCCCACTTTTAGACAAAAATAGGCCACCGCTATGGGGGCAAGTTTTAAATTCGCAAAAATACAAAAAGTGGGCCACCCAAAAAATTACCTTATAAGCTCCTTAGATCTAAATAAAATCCGTTAAGTATAAAATTATCAAATATTTTTATAGCTAATCTAAAATATAATTTTTAAATTGAGATATTGCTATTTTTTTGAGTTTTGGTCGGTAAAGGTCGGGGTTTCCCCGGCTTTTAAGCGTCGCTATCCTTATTTTATTGACGCTAGATGGTCATATCTCATCTATAAGACTCAATCCTTAAAGTTAAGGAGAAAAACTGGAGAGCCTATTAAACCGCTTATGTGTTCCGAGCCGTTTTGGACGCTCCGTCAAACAAGCAATAACTTAAGGGATATAGGCCTTTCGCGTTCTAGAACAAGGGCGATAGACGCGCTCATACTTAGGGAAGACTATCTTAACGTCCTTTTTGGTGGGAAGGAAGCGGTGAGTGGCCTCGCCAATTGTTTAACCGATGGTTAACGCGTTTATAAGGAGCGATGTAGCGGATCTGGTCATTATTATGCCTTCGAGCGAACGGGAAACGGCGGAAGCAAAATTTTTAAGCCAAAAGAGGCCTCGAGTTGAAAGGGAGAGCCGGAGCTATAAAAAATAGCATTAATATGTTTAAGTTTTAACGGTAAATTTTTTAATTAGAGTAATATAATCTAATTTTAACATGTATGTACTGTTTTAATTATATTAACGCAATAGTAAAACAAAAAATATATGACGTATACCATCTAGTTAAAGCCAAAATACTAAAAAAGTCTAGTTTCATGATGGAAACAAAGTTAAGACATAAAGATATAAAGTTATTGATGCCAGACGTTATTAATTTTGAGCTTAAAAATAACCTGTGTTAGACCGTTAGACCGTTAGACCGCGCGCCATCATTAATTATTGATCTTGCTTTATCTCCATAATTGTTTCAAGATCTAACGAAGTTATAACGGCTATTTCTTCATCGGTCATGATGCCCTTGAGCAAAAGTTCTTTAGCGATTATACGCGAAGCCTTAGCCAGACCCTTAGCCAGACCCTTAGCTCGGCCCTCAGCCAGACCCTTAGCCTCCCCCTCAACCCACCCCTCAAATTTGCCATAGTATACAATGGCCCCATAAATTGTTCAAATAATGTCATATTATTCTCTATTTTTATATATTAACTGAGTTAAATTAAAAAATTATATAATATTAATAATTTAGTTAAAGCTAAAATACTAAAAAATCTAGTTTCAAGAGGATGAACAAGTTAAGACATAAAGATCAAAAGTTATTGAAGCCAGGCGTGATTAATCTTGAGCCTAAAACAACCTTAAATATGGTTTTAAAACGCTCATTATGATTAATTATTGATCTTGCTTTTAATCTTTATAACTGTTTCAAGATCTAACGAAGTTATAGCGGCGATTTCTTCATCGGTCATGGCGCCCTTGAGCAAAAGCTTATTAGCGATTTGACGCGAAGCCTCAACCTCCCCCTCAGTCTTAGCCATACTAAACAATGGCTCCATTAATTGTTCAAATAATGTCATATTATTTATTATCATATTATTCTTTTTTACAGATATTTAATTAGTTATTAGTTAAAAGATTGCTGAAAATAATCAAAAAACAAAACAATATACTATTCTAATAGTTAATTATAGGATATTAAGTATTATTTAAAATATGTATCAATAGTTGTTATGTTATCATTATTTGTATTAAATTAAGAATTTAATATAATAATGGAGTAAAATTAGTTAGATAATGGTTAGATGTTGCATTATAATTATTAATTTTAGCACAATATAGTTATTAAAATAATAATAGATAGTTTAAAAATTAAGTTATCAGTAGTAAAATTAAATGACATCTTTATACTAATGGCCGTAGAAAGTAATATTAGTATTATATTGACTTTTTTTCATTTTTAACAGAATCAACTAGCGAAACAATTTTTAAAAAAGTTTAAATATTTTTTTGATCGATGATCAGATTAAAATTCAGTATAGAGATGGATCTTTAATATTTACAATTATAAATATATAAAACTATATAACTCAGTAGTGAATAAGTTAAAAAATTTGTCTATATATCATGTATTTCTAATATTTATAAGAATGACAGTACACAATTATAGTAAGTAATCAAAATTATTTTAACAATCGGACGAACAAGAAAAGGTAGCAACAAAATTTTTAAGCTAAAAGAGGTCTCGGTTTGAAGGCCAGAACCGGAAACATATAAAATACTATTAAAATGTTTAAGTTTTAAAAATAAAATTATATATCTTAGTTAATATAATATAACTTTAATAGTATTTTTTTTAATTAAATTAACGCAATAGTTAAGCAAAAAAATGTATGATGTTTACCATCTAATTAACGCCAAAATACTAAAAAGTCTAGTTTCAGAAGGGCGACCAAGTTAAGACGAAAAAGATAAAGTTATTGTAGCCAGGCACGATTAATCTTGAGCCTAAAACAACCCATATTAGGCCGTTAGACCGCGCGCCATCATTGATTATTGATATTGCTTTTGATCTCTTTAACTGTTTCAAGATCTAACGAAGTTATAACGGCGATTTCTTCATCGGTCATGGTGCCCTTAAGTAAAAGCTCTTTAGCGATTTTACGCGAAGCCTCAGCCAGCCCCTTAGCCAGCCCCTTAGCCTCCCCCTCAGCCTCAGCCATACCATACAATGGCTGCATAAATTGTTCTAACATTGTCATATTAGTCTCCACTTCCATATATTAAATTAGCTCTAGTCGAAAATATTGCCGTAAAAAAGCGAAAAATAAAATGATGCACTATTCTTGTCGTTTATTATCAGATTTCAAATATTCAAACATTTTGAAAGCGTGTTTAATAAGAATTATAAAATCCTCGTATTCATTGAATTGCGACTTTAATGTCGCTAATAGACAAAAATTAATTAGATCATGATCAGTTATTTTATCCTGATTATTAATTTTATCTTCTAATTTGTTTATAATATTAGCGCCTTGTAGATGGTTTAGAAAAATAATAGAAGGTTTAAAAATTATATTCTTAGTATTCAAATTAAACGTCGTCAGAATACTATTGGTCGGAGGAAGCAATATTACTACTGCCGCGACTGTTTTTTTACATTTACTAAACCAAGCGCCGCGAAAGCGGGGCCATGGATTACTGTTATGAGCGACCAGCTAATCTTAAAGGCTTTAAAAGAAAAACTTTAGAACTACTTTAATCCATTTTTTTCGGGTTGTCAAGAATTATGATTTAAAAAAATTCTTTGGGGCTAATTGGCTCTGAACGGCAAAAATCGTTTGTTCCGAAGCCGTAAAAAAACTAGCCTAAAATTAGCTGTAATTATGGTTTATTAAATATACTTTGTTGATAAAATATAATTATTTTTACTATAAAATTTAAAATAATAGAACTATTAGGCAATTAAATTGAATTATTGCTTAATTGTCTCTAACGAGCCCATCAAATTGCCCACAGGCTTTAAAGTCGGCAAGCGATCGCAGGCGAACTTGACAATGGCGGTGGCGGGCACGGCGATGATCATGCCAATTCCACCCCATAACCAACCCCAGGCTAAGATCGAAAGGAAGGCTATGGTTGGGGAAAGATTGACGCTACGCCCTAGGACTAAGGGCTCGACGAAATTTCCCGATAGAGCCATGATGACGAACAAAATGACCAATAACCAAAGGCCCGTGGCCCAACCAAATTGGAGGGAGGCTAGGATCGCGGGCATGAGACTAGCCGCGACCGCCCCTAAAGTTGGAATAAAATTAAGAAAAAAGGCGAACATCCCCCAGGTGGTCGCGAAATCCACTCCAAATAGCCAACAAGTTACGCCCACCAATAGCCCCAATCCTGAGCTTAAGAGACTTTTGGCGAGAATATAACGCTGGATTTGGAGGCTTAAGCCTTGGACAGCCTTGGAAAATTCCTGGCCCCGCTCGCCAGGGAAAGCCCTTTTAAGTTTTTCGGGAAAGGCGGGAATGGCGGGCAGAAAATAAAGAATAAAGATCGCGGTTAATAAAAGGTATCCAGTTAGCGAAAAAAAGTTATTAAAGAGATCGCCAAAGAAGCGGCCAAAGGAAAATGAGGCTAGATGGGTCTTAATGAGATCTAAAGTTAAAAAGCTAAAGCGGCTATCTCTAATGGCCGTTAACTGGTTATAGAGGTTGTCTAGGCTATCTTGGTAAGCTGGGAGACCATCGCGAAAAGCGATTAAGGAGGAGAACATAAAGTTGGCGGCCAGCCAAATGGTCGCTAAACCTAGAAGAAGCGTGGAGACGATGGCCAAAAGCCGAGGCAGTCCCCAACGCTGAAAAATCATAGCCAAGGGGTTTAGGATACAGGTAATGAAAAAGGCCAAGACCATGGGCAACAAGATAACCTTTAAATAGGTCATGATCGCCCCGAGCATAATTAAAGCCCCCAGGCCAATAAACATGTTTAGGCCAAAAGACTTCTGAATTTGAGGTGGCTGGTGGGAATTCATGGGAACCTTGCCTTGGCTAATTATCTTTGGTCAAAAAAGTTGGAGCGACTCCAATCTTAATGATAGGCCTGTTAATTATCCCCTAAAAATCATCTTTTAAGCTAATCTGGCTAGTGGCTGAGAGCCTATTTAGGGATCCGGTCAAAGATAACATTTTTAAGCCAAACCTTTAACCGTTTTTTGGGCCTTAACCCTAAAGATTTTTTCAGGTTTTCGGCCATTATAAAAACCTAAGCCAAAAGAGCTTTCACAAGACATTCGCGAACGAAATCCTTAACAATTTGGCCAGAAAATAGTCTATATAGAAGCGCGACTAGGATCAAACAATATATATTGTGTTTTGAGATTAAAAAAATCGCCGAGCCTCTTCGCGTTTTTTAGTCGCCTTGGCGGGAGGGCTATATTTAAGCCCAAATCCCATATTTTGTGTTTTGCGTTATCTCGCCCACTAAATATGCCTTTAAATGTCCCCGCCTAAAAAATGATCGCCAATGTTCTTAGATTTTGGCTAAAATAGTGGCCTAGATAGAAAATAGGCTTTTTTCCTATTTTTTTGGAACTCTAAATTGGGGCTTTGGCCCAAGAGCCTTCTTTATGGTTATTAGGTTTTGGCCTAGCTAAATGTTCGGCCCCGAACAATATTAACGGAATTTGCGAAAAAATCCCATATTTTGTGGGTCGCGTTAGCGCGGGCCCTAAATAAGGGTTTTGGACGCAAACTAAACTAAAGTTTAAACTCCAGAGCCTAAACAAAACTCCGGCGGATCCATAGTCGAGAGGGGTTTTATTGGCCCGAGGTTGGAGAGCCTTAAGGTTTGGTTAGCCAGGGCTAGGCGCGCGCGATCCGCCGCGGGATCTTTTTTTAGTCCTAAAATCGCTCTCTAAGGACTCTTTTTGGCCGCCTAAGGGGCGTTTTTTTAAAAAAATCGCGGGTCAAGGAAAATTTTTTTCCTATTTTTCCCAAAATTCTGGGGGAGAGAAGAGCTTTAGGTTGCTTTCAGTAAGAGGTTATTGAAGTTTAGGAAAATCATTATCGAGCCTTACTCTGGTTAGTAACTATAAAATATCTGGAATGAGCTCCTCAAAATAGGCAAAGGCATTTGTCTTTTTTAACTCTTAGCGATTTTGGATTTTTCCGGATATACATCTAGCCAATTGCGGCATTCCTAGTTATCTGGACGGAGCTAAAAAAAGTTGGTAAATTTTTAGGGTCTTTTGGTTATAGCCATTTCATTTGGCTAAGGCCTAAAAGGCGCCTAATTTTTGGGCGACAATCTGACTTGGCCATTTTAGCCTTTTTTTCTCGTTATCCGGGGTTTTATGACCATTCCCAACAAAAATAGGCTTCTGACTTATAGCCTAAAGATAGAGCGTCTGCTCATCGAATCGAGCGAGGATTTTAGCCAAGCGGCTACAACCGAGCCCGACGAGTCCGATCAATTCGATCGCCAGCAAGCTCAAGGGACGGTCAAGGTCTTAAGGGCCCGAGATCTTTATGAGGCCATGCTCAAAGAGTTTGGCCGAATAATACAGGCTTGGCCCGTTTTAGGCCAAACGGCTAATTACTTGGTTGAGGCCTTGGTCGCGGCTGGTCAGTGGGCGGGGGCTTTAAAACTTTATCGAGAAACTAAACTCTTCGTTCGCGCGGAAAGCGGCAAGTTTTGGCGAGCTTTGATTGGGGCGCGCCTGGTGGCCTTTTTGGCGGACTCTAGCCAACTCGTTGAGGCCGCGAGGATTTATCGCACCCTTTCGGCTTTGGGTCATTCCGGGGACATAGCGATCGAGCGAGCCAAGGCGGCCTTTCATTTGCTCACCGTGGCCATCTCGGATGGCGAGCCACTTAAGGCTAAACCCTATTATGAAGATATTATGGGTATAGCCAAATTATTTTTATCTAGAGGTCGGGCCAGCTTAACCCTAGTGGCTTCCCCCAAAGCGCCCAGCTCTCGTCGCTCAAGCTCTTGGTCTAGCGCGACCACTACCGCCAATTTAATTGATACCGCCGGCCTCAATCAATGGCCCTCTGGCCAACCCAACCTAGCTTTAGTCTCCTCCAAAAACTCCAACGCGGCCCCAATCCGGGATTTGGACGCTAGCCAATGGGCGGAGTTGACCCAGACCTTGGCCAAGGGATCCATTAATATGATCGCGGGCTATGTCATACAAGGCCAGGCTGACGCGGCCAACGCCATTTATGAGGCTTTTAAGTCTTTAGATCTCTTGTCGCCCTGGTTTTTAGCCAGAGGGGCTTGCGATTTGGTCTACGCTTTCGCTCGCCAAAATCGCTGGGACATGGCTCTCCAAAAATACGATTATCTGGCCAGCTTAGATAGCGATCCGCATGATTATCACGCCAAAGCCGCGGCTAATCTAGTCGTTTTGTATAGCGAGTCGCGGATGTGGCCCGAAGCCCAGGCATTGCTCAAGGAATTGGCCAACGTCGTTCCCAAAGAGAGAGCCCAAAAAGAAAAAGCTCGAGCCGTGACCGCCTTAACCTTAAGTTACTTGGACTATGGCCAATGGGACGCGGCTTTGGCTTTGTTTAGCGAGCTGAATACTGTCGGCTCGGGCTTTTCTTTGGCTAACCGAGCTGAGGCGGCTATTAATCTTATATTAGGTTTGGCCCAGGCTGGGCGGCTGAGCCTGACTCGTTTGGTTTTTGAGCGCTTAACCCTCCACCATGAGTTCCCGGGTTACGAAATGGATCTGGCCGCCTGCGCTTTGGGCTTAGTGGACTATTACTCTCGGAATGGCCAAAAAGACGAGGCTTTGTATTTTCATCAATATATAATGGCTCTTTCTGGCTCTGAAGAGATCTATCAGACTCAAGCTCGCTCGTATTTCGCCTTAATCACCTTTTTGTCTTTGGCGGGCGAGATAGAGGAGGCGCTGGATTATTTCCAAAAAATGAAAAACTTGCCGGCCATTGATCTGGTGGAGACGGAAATATCCAAAGCCATGGTGAACCTCATTAGCGCTCTGGGCGGGGCGGATCGTTTGGCTGAGGCTCGCGAGCTGTTTGAGGCTATTGGTCGCTTAAAACCCTCGGAAGCCATTAATGACAACCATGGCGTAGCCGCTTATAACCTTTTATGCGATTACGCTAAACGCTTATTGGTTTTAGAGGGCTTGGAGCTCATGTCTTTCATGGGCCAATTAACCCAAACATCTTTGATTATCGCCTTAAAGGCTGAGTCCGCCGTGGTCTTGATCCAGTCATCGGCTGATTTGGGTCAATTTAAGATGGCCGAAACCCTTTATCAATCCTTATTTGTTGATTTATGCCCTCAAGATTATTTAAAAGAAAGAACGCGAGCCGCTAGTCACCTCATTAATGTCGTGACCTCTTCGCTGATGGCCAAAAAACCTCGTCGTTTCTTACAAGGCGATCTAACGCGCTCGGAAAAGCTGGATCTGGCTCGCTACGTCTTTGTTTCTATGGATGGCTTATTGCCTGAGGGGGAGAATCTCACCAACTGGGCGGGCTCGTTGGTCAATCTCGTGACCTCTTTGGAGTTGGCCGGCTTAACTCTCGAGGCCCAGAAAGTTTTCGCGACCTTAACCCAATTAAGCGAAAATCGTGGGGCCTTAAAGCCTTGGGCCAAAGCCGCCTTTAATCTCATCGCCTTTCGAGCGGAGGCTGGCCAGTTCGTCCAAGCTTTGGAACTCTTATTAGAGCTGGAAAAACGCGGCGGCCATAGCCAGGTTCGCCCTCATTTGGCCGAGGCCATAGTTAACTTGGTTGGGAATTTGGGGCAAGTTGGGCGCTTGGAGGAGGCTCGCCAAATTTATGAGAGCTCAAAGGCCTATCTTGGCCAAAAGCTCCAGTCCCGCGTTTACCAGGCCAAGACGCTCTATAATTTAATTTTGGGCCATTTAAAGGCGGGCCATTTAAACCTGGCCGCGGAACTTTTCGCTCAGTTCGCGCCTAGCCCAGAGCTAAAAGCCATGAGCCCCCAGCTGGTGGAAGTGGCCATGGAGCTCATTTTCGCTTTGGCCGCGGCTGGCTCCATAGCCCAAGCTCAGGCTATCCATAAAACAACGCGCCAAGTTTTGGCCAAAGCGGGTTGGCCGAGCGATTGGGCCTCATTTAAGAAAATGGTCAATAATCCGCCCGGCCACCGAGGGGGCCCAGAAAAATTGGCTCTCATTACCTCGGGCCGCTTAAGGCAAACGGTGCAAAAACTTCAAGAAAAACGCCAATCTCGGGAGATTAAGGCGGCGCCCAATTCCGGCCTCTCCGCCCCTTGTCCAGGCGTCGCCGAGGTTTGGGCCAATTTAAAACCTTGGACATTTGACCATCATCGCTGGAATCGCCGGTGAGTCTCGGCCATAAACCTTTGGCCGAGAAAAACCGGAACAATCTGGCCAATTTGGCCGGCGACTCGGTCGCCAAAAGCTGAGTTTTCGCGATCTTGAAAAGACTTTGTCGACTAAATCGCCCCAGGCCCTCGATCCAGGCTCTCGCCTCGCTTAAGCCCTCAAAAGTCCGCCTTATATAATGATAGAGCCATTTTAGATCATGGAGCCCAAGGTCAGCTGGCTGGATTAGTCGGCTAGTTAAGGGCTTATTTTAACTTTTAAGTATTAGCCTTTGGCTATTAAAATATGTAAAGATATGGACAAAATATCTGGCTATATTTGGACAATCCTAGCCGTCAATTTTTAATAAATCGCTCTTTCATTAACATGATCCGGTGTCTAATAATCAGCCAAAAGAGAATAGTAGACAGTTAGGGTGAAAATTGCTCTTGATTTTTAAAAATAAATGTTTATAATTCTCTCAGAGCTTGATTTTGGGCCAGGTAAAAATTTTGCCGCCTTTCAGCTTTTAAATAGCGACCAATCTGGTCAATATGGCTTGACAGTCGGCGCGCCTCAAGTCGAGCCACTAAATTTGACCAAAAAAGTTGGTTTTGGCGTCTAGAATCTAGAAGTTGACAAGAAACTAAAATCCCGATAAAATTGCCCAGATTTAAGAAACTTGGCTTTTTTTTAGGTTTTAGCCGCGGGGTTTTAGATTTTTCTTTGGGTGTTTGTTAATAACCAACGATACAATATTGTATAGTTAGGTTCTTTATAATTCGAGGTCTTTATTTGACTGACTTGGCTCCAAGAAGTTCCGAACTCTCGACCGGTTCCCTTATTTCTCTTGATTCCCCCATTGACTCCGAAATTATGTTGGATTCCGTAACCTTGACCCCTCGCGCCTCTCTGATCTTCGCGGATCGGGCTGGCGATTGGCGAGAAATCATTTTTGACCTGGCCGCTCTCCGGGACTTGGATGGCGATCAGGTGACGCGTTTTTGGCGCGGGATCAGCGAAAATTTCCTCTTTCACCTGTGTCGTCTGCCCGACAAGCGCCCCTCCGGCGCCTTAAAGCTCGATAACCCGACCAGCCGGCAATTGCGAGCTTGGGTTCTGGGAGCCCCACCCATGCGCGGCGGCGAATATCTCTCCGAGGAAGCGATTCAGACGATTTGGCGCAAATTGGCGGAATGGGTCTCGGTTAAGGCTACGGGCGTGGGCGATTTGGGCAAGTTTCTCGACCTGAGAGCCCCTTTGTGGCAAAACGTGGGTCGGATCGCCTTCCATTTGGCTGAAAACAAGGCTTCTTTGGTTCGGCCTTTCGCCTTTATGGCCACCTACGTCACGGGTTTTTCCAAATCTGGCCAGGGCGAAAAACATTTGCCTTTGCGGCAGGTTTTGAAACAATACGCTGGGGAAAGGAATAGCCCCGCCTTAAGAAGGCTTTTGGAGCCCGCCCGCTTGGCCGGGGAGAGGCTCAAATGGGTTAAGGCCATGATGGAGGATAATTCTATCTACCAACCCTCGGCTTTCACCATCGAACAAGCCCACCAGTTTTTAATAGACACGCCAGTTTTGGAGCGGTGTGGGATCATGGCCCGCATTCCCAATTGGTGGCGTCGTCGGCCCCAGCTCCAAGTTAGGGTGACAGTTGGGGAAGAAACAACGCCCATGTTTGGCTTAACCAGTCTTGTGGATTGGAATGTCTCTCTTTCGTTGGGGGATGAAAAATTAACCCCTATAGAGATAGAGGAGATCTTAAAATCCAAAGAGAGGCTGGTCTTTTTTAAAGGTCAATGGCTGGCCGCTGACCAAGCCAAATTAACCCAGGCCCTGGAATACTGGTCAGAGGCTCAAGCCAAGGCCAAAGATGGCCTGTCATTTATTGAGGCCATGCGTTTATTGGCTGGTTTCCCCACTTCTCAAGGCCAGTCGACGCGCTTGCCGCTAGCTTTCGAGGACGAGGAAGATTCTGAATGGGCTCATGTCAAGGCTGGATCGGCTTTGGCTAATCTATTGAAGGAAATCCGCCAGCCGCGGGCCGTCGGAATTCCGTCAGAATTAAAAGCCACTTTAAGGCCTTATCAAGAAAGAGGCTTGGCCTGGCTTTCTTTATTAACGGGCTTAGGCTTGGGAGCTTGTTTGGCTGACGACATGGGCTTAGGCAAAACCATGCAGGTTTTGGCCTTATTGCTCTTAGATCGGCGGCGTTTGGGCGAGAGGCGGCCTTCTCTTTTAGTGGCCCCGGCCTCGCTTTTGGCCAATTGGCGCCACGAAGCCGAGCGGTTCGCTCCTTCTTTAAAGCTGTCGTTTTTTCATCGTTCCGAAACTCCGAAAGAAAAGTTAGAGTTTTGGGAAAAAAATCCCGATTATTTGATGGAAAGTGATCTAGTAGTCACCAGTTACAATATGTTGGGCCGCAAAGTTGATTTTTTTAGCTCCCTTAACTGGCGGATGTTCATCATCGACGAGGCCCAGAACATTAAAAACCCCAAAACCGATCAAAGCCGAGCCGTCCGCAAGATTCCCGCCCACGCTCGTTTGGCTCTCACCGGCACGCCCATTGAAAACCACTTAATGGATTTATGGTCTTTGTTTGATTACCTAAACCCAGGCTTATTGGGCTCGGCTCGGAAGTTTAAATCCATTATCGACACCTTGGACAATAAACGCGAAAATCAGTACGCGCCCGTTCGCCGGTTGATCTCGCCCTATCTTTTAAGACGCTTAAAGACCGACAAAAACATCATCTCCGACTTGCCCGACAAGACCGAGACCGTGGTTCATTGCTGGCTTAGCCCGACTCAAGCGAAGATGTACAACCAGATTGTCGAGCGCTTGAAACAAATCCTACTCAGCTTTACCAAAGACAACAGCGACCAATTTAGGCGTCGGGGGATGGTTCTGCAAAGCCTGGTTCAGCTCAAGCAGTTATGTAACCATCCCGCCCAGTTGACTGGGGATATGGATTGGGCCCCAGAGCGGAGCGGCAAGTTTAAGCGTTTGGCCGAGCTAGCCAAAGAGATGGCCGAGCGTCAAGACAAAGTCTTAATTTTTACCCAATTTCAGGAGATCATTGAGCCGCTAAGGCGTTGGATGGAAGTCATCTTTGAGCGGCCAGGCTTAGTTCTGCACGGCCAGACTCCAGTTCGCCAGCGTCAAGCTTTAGTGGACGAGTTCCAAAAAGACGAGGGGCCGCCATTTTTTATCTTGTCTTTAAAGGCGGGGGGCACGGGCTTAAATCTTACGGCGGCTGGCCATGTCATCCATTTTGATCGCTGGTGGAACCCGGCGGTGGAGGATCAAGCCACGGATAGGGCTTACCGAATTGGCCAAAAAAAGAACGTTTTAGTCCATAAATGCGTAACCAGGGGCACTTTAGAGGAACGCATTGACCTCTTGCTCCGAATGAAGAAGTCCTTGGCTGAGGAAGTTTTAGGTCAAGAAGGCGAGATCAACATCGTTAACCTCGATGACCAAGCTTTGTTGGATCTGATTAGCTTAGATCTGGATAGGGCTCTTATTTAAGGAGGGGCCCATGTGGTGGCGCAAACCTTACGTCTCAAAGGCTCAATTAACGGCCAAAGCCCATCGTTTGGTTCAAAACATAAATAAACTGAGCAAACATATTATCCCGTCTCGCCTGAGTGGCCGGATTATCTCGGAAAGCTTTTGGATAGAACATTGGCGCGCTCTTCAAGGGGAACAAACTAGCGTTGGCGACTATAGGCTGAACTCTTTTGACAGCCACTCTTTTGACGGTTTGCTCCGCGACCACGCGGTCTGTCACCTGGAGGTAAGCCCGGGGCGGGTTTATTCTTTGGTCAAAGACTCGGAGCTGTACGAGGTGGTTTTGAGCGTGGCTCCGTTATCCCAGGCCGAATGGGCGAACTTAATAAAGTTTTATCGGCGGACGCCCAGTTTGATTGATATTATGGATGGGCCTTTAACCGACGAGATGATGACCGCGCTCAGCGATCCAGTTACCGGGCTTTTTCCTTTGGCTGGCGAGATAACTTTTTCTTGCTCTTGTCCTGATTGGGCTGGCCTTTGTCGACATGTGGCCTTGGTGTTTTACGAGTTGGCTGGTCGTTTGAACGCTTCGCCAGAACTTTTGTTTAAATTGCGGAGCGTGGATCCTAATGAGATTTTTGGCTCTGGCGAGGGACGCTTAAGGGAATCGCGACCGCTGGAGGAATCGCGACCGACCGAAAATCCAGCTCTTTTGGAAGGGGACTTGGAGGCGATTTTTGGCGTGGAAATGGATACTTTGGATTTACCCGAAGCGCCAGCTCCCTTTTTGGATCCTGACTCTCCCTTTACTCTGATCCCAGCTCCTGGCGTTCAAATCGCTGACTTTAAAATGGGATTGAGCTTAGAAGACCCTAAAAGTGGCCATAAAGAAATATTTATTGATAAATCCGTGTCCTCCGCGCTAGATCAGAATAAGACTTATGAATCAAGGTTTAATGACAGATCCGATCGGCAGGCTGAAGCGTTAATTAAAATAGCTGAAAGAGCGCTTAAAAGAGATAAAAGATTAGCTAAATCTGTCGAAATATTGAAAGAAAATAATATTAAGAACAAAAAAATTAAACAAACTAAAATAATTTCCGTGAAAGATGTTGATTTTAGAAAAATTGCCAAGCGCTTGAAGCCAATTCCTGTCAAGGAGACCCTTCCCGTTTCCCCAGAGGCGAGATCCCCACAATCGACCCTAGAGCCGAGTTCCCCAAGAACGACCCCAGAGGCGAGATCCCCACAATCGACCCCAGAGGCGAGATCTCCAAGATCGACCATAGGCGCGTTTCAGCTAACCCAGGTTGGCCGGCGTAATTTTGTTGACTCTTTAGCCCAGAGCCCCAACAAGAAAGTTAAGGCTGGGCAAGATGAGGTCAAGGCTGGGGTCAAGGCTGAGGTCAAGGCCGAGGTCAAGGAGGCGGTCAAGGAGGCGCGGGAGGATTTCCAGAAAAAGCCGGCCCGCGAGGCCGCGGCTAATTCCCCGGAAAAGAAGCGAGGCGGGCCTAAAAACGTATATTTTGACCGCGTGATGGAACGAGCCATGGAGATAATCATGTCTCAGGACAAAAAGTCGCCCAAACCTAAGGATTAGGCGCGGAGGAAATAAGTAAAATTATATATTTATACCCGCTAAAGTATTGGTTTTGATGGATTTTGGACTATATTACGCTCGAGATCTAAATTTTCAGTCTTGGGCTTTCAGTCTTGGCCGAGATTGTCGCCCCTTGGCCGCGCGTAGCTCGCGACCAAGGGGCTGGTCAAGGCCCATTTAACCGCGATTAAATTTTTCCTCCCCTCTGATCTTAACCCCAATAAACTGAGTCCAAACTAAATCAAAAGGCTTTTCAATTCATTTTTTCCTCATTAGCGTTAGGGATTGTCCAGAAATAAGCTCTAGAGGTTTGGTTATTTGGCCAAAAAGCTCGTTTAATAAATATAAATTTTTGTAGCTTAATAAATGACAAAAATGAATATTTAATTTTAATTTGATAAAAAAATCGCCGGATTCTAGGGATTAAATCCGGCGACTCAAGGGGAAGAACAAGAAATCAAGTTCTAATTTACTGTGACTGGTTTTGTTTGTCAAGCTTAGTCGAAAAAAATTTGGCCTTGATAGCCTCAAAATACGAATAGTCTTAAATCAAACATGACGAACTAAAATTTTTAACTATTTTATGTCCATAAATCTAACGCTAGACTCAAGGCCTCTCATGGGACACGCGTCCGCTAGCTCCTTTTGGCTAGCTCCTTGAAAGCGGATCCAACTTGGCCCGCCCCGCCCCACAACTTTTTTGGGCGGATCCACGCTTCTGGAGCCCGCTGACCAAGGCGAGCCTAAGCCCTTTAAGCGCGGCCTTCGGTCGATTCAAGACCCTCTTTGGCCCAAAATCGAAAATATACGCCGCCTAAATTTTAATAGATGATTTTTTTAACTTTAAAAATATTTTTGATTAAATTATGTTATTGATGTTAAAATTATATCTTAGCGGCCTGCCTTTTGATAGTCAATGTCTATGAATATATATTTCTTAACCAAAGGCGGGGACTGGCCAGCCTGTGAGCATAACTTGGACTGTTAAAATATTTATTTTTAATGTAAAATAAATAAGCCCAGGGATTGAGCGAATCCAGGCTCGAAGCCGCTTTGGGATTTCTTAGCTGGCTTAACTCGAGACATTTCTTCCTTAATGGCCGTAATATTTTGGGCTGTTATTTCCTGAGACTGGTTTATATTTTTATTTTAATTTTGTAACCAGTTGGATCTCTTAACAAGTTTTAAATTTCCTCAGTTATTCATTTTTCTCTTATCGTAAAAGGGGAATATATATGCCAACTGTCGGCTATTTTTTTCTTTCAGTAGTCGTTTTAATACTCGGGTATGTGGTTTACGGGAAGATCGCCGAAAAACTATTTATCCCCAATCCCAACCGCGTAACCCCAGCTAGCGCTTTAACCGATGGCGTTGATTACGTGCCCTTGCCAACCTGGAAAATCTTCATGATCCAGTTGTTGAACATCGCCGGAGTCGGACCGGTTTTTGGGCCCATTATGGGCGCTCTTTATGGGCCCTCGGCTCTCTTATGGATCGTTTTTGGCTCTATTTTGGCTGGCGGGGTGCACGATTATTTTTCTGGCATGATTAGCCTGCGTTATAATGGAACTTCCGTGCCCGAGGTGGTTGGCCAGACTTTAGGCAAGTATCTTAAATACTTTATGAGATTTTTCTCTTTATTGCTTTTAGTCTTGGTGGGCGTGGTTTTCGTCTCCGCTCCCGCCAGCATGTTAGCGAACTTAACGCCCGCTTGGGCCAATGTGACTTTCTGGCTGGTCCTGATTTTTCTTTACTATTTTTTCGCCACTATTCTGCCTATTGACGTTATTATCGCTAAATTTTACCCGATTTTCGCGGCGGTTTTGCTGATTATGGCCGTTAGCATCTCTTGCGGCCTAATTTTTAAGGGCTATAACTTCTATAATTGGGCCATTCAGGAAGGTCGAAGCGTTTTGGCCAACGTCCACCCCGATGGCTTGCCGATGTGGCCTTTGATGTTCATTACCATCGCTTGCGGGGCTTTGTCGGGTTTCCACGCCACGCAGTCGCCGATGATGGCCAGGTGTTTGGTCAATGAAAAAAATGGTCGGCTGATATTTTACGGAGCCATGATCGCCGAGGGGATTATCGCCCTAGTCTGGGCCACGGCTGGCATGACTTTTTATGAAAGCCCGCAAGCTTTAAAACAAGCCTTAGCGGCTGGGGGCAGTCCCGCCGCGGTGGTCAACGAAGTCTCTTTAGCTTTGTTGGGCAAATTTGGCGGGATTCTGGCCATCTTAGGCGTGGTCATCCTCCCCATTACCTCGGGCGACACGGCTTTTCGGGCGGCCAGGCTTATAGTGAGCGACATGGTGGGCCTGACTCAGAATAAAGTTAAAAATCGCTTGTTCATCGCTATTCCCCTGTTTCTCATTGGCGTCTATCTTTGTACCGTGGATTTTAGCGTTATTTGGCGCTATTTCAGCTGGTCCAATCAAACTCTGGCCACAGTCATGCTCTGGGCTGGAGCCGCGTATGTGGTTAGAAGGGGTAGCGCGCATTGGTTCTTGACCTTGCCGGCCACCTTTATGACCGCCACGGTTAGCGCCTATATTTGCGTGGCCCCTGAGGGCTTCGCTCTGAAGCACAATATCTCGGTCACCATTGGTCTCGTCTTCGCGGCTTTGTGCTTAATTATCTTTTTGACTCGTTTAAGCGATTTTCGGCAAAAAATAAAATTGGAGCTGGACTTCGCGCCTCTCGCCAAATCACCGACTGAGTGATTTTTGGGGCTAAAGCCCCAAAAATCAACCGCTAAACAAAAAATCGGGTCTTATGGCCCGATTTTTTAATTCTTAGCGCCTAGAGCTATCCGAAAACCCCGGATTATCAAGGTTTTATTTGGCCTTATTTGCTTGAGCGGGGCCGGCCATTTTTGAAATGGCAAGAGACCAGGTGGTCGTTGATCACCCCCACGGCTTGGAGGAAAGAGTAGACGATGGTGGAGCCAACGAACTTAAAGCCCAGTTTTTTCAGATCCCGGCTAATTTTATCCGAAAGGGGCGAGTTGACTGGCATTTCGTTCATGGATTGCCAATTGTTGACAATGGGCTCCCCGTCAACGTAAGCCCAAAAAAAATTGTCCAACGAGGAGTCTTTGGCCCGGAGTTCCAGGTAGGCTCTAGCGTTGGCCACCACGGCCATCACTTTGAGGCGATTGCGGATAACGCCAGGATCTAAGAGAAGGCTGTCAATTTTTTTCTGGTTGTATTTAGCGATCCTTTCGGGATTAAAATTGTTGAAAGCTTTGGTTAGGGTGTCAATTTTCCGTAAAATGGTGATCCAGGCTAGGCCCGCTTGCTTGCCTTCCAAAATCAGCATTTTAAAAAGCTCCCGATCGTCGTGACAAGGGACGCCCCACTGGACGTCATGGTATTTTTGGCTCAAAGGGTCGGATTCGGCCCAAGGGCAACGGATAATCTCGGACATGTGGCCTCATGAATAAGTCGACCGGGGTCATAAAAAACGACCGGTTCCTCGCGGGAATGAAGGGAATCGAAAAGCCAATCGTTATCGCTAAGTGTCAAGCGCCTAAACGTTTAAAGACTGGTCAGGATAATAAAAAATATTCGTCAAAGGAACAAAATTATAGCATAAAACAATTAATATTATCGGGTCAAGTTGTCGTAATGGCGGCGTAATTTTCGGGTCTTATGGGCCATCGCGAAAAATAGAACAGATAAGCTAACTGAGCCTAAATTTATTATAAAAGCCTAAAAACTTAAATTTTAAAAACTAGTCAAATATAATAATAAGATATTAGTTATAAAAATTTTAAAAAATAAAGTTTCTTAAATTTTAAGCTGGAAAAAATTAGTAATTAATTTTTTGGACATATTAGAACGTATATTTTTCCGTTTTTAAGATAAAAGATGCTCTGATCCTCATAATCGCCTTTGGCCAGAAACCGTTTTTGGGCGCGCTTACGAAATCCTCGGCCAGGTGGCCCGTTAGGGCGGAAAAAAATCTTGACCGGGCCGGGGAAAGAGGCTAATATTTCCAGATCCTGTGACTTTACTCTCGGTCAAGGGCTCATTGGCCCAGTTATTGGCCTTTTATTTTTGTTCGCGTCCGGTTTTAAAATTCTCCAAGCGAGGTAGGTATGGTTATCTTAGTTATCAACGCCGGTAGCTCTTCCGTTAAGTTCACCATTTTTGACATGGCCAACCAGAAAAAGGTTTTGGCCTCGGGCCTCATCGAGCGCATTGGCATCGAAGGCACCACGATGAAGTACGCCAACCACCGTGGCGAAGAGGTCAAGGGCGAAGTTCCGGTGAAAAATCCCCAGGACGCCGTCAAAATTATATCCGAGCGCCTTTTGGACTCCAAGGTCGGGGTTTTAAAAAGCCTGTCCGACATTAAGGCCATCGGTCACCGGATCGTCCAGGGCATGGAAAAGATCCAAGAGCCTATCCTCTTAAACGCCGAGGCGAAAAACATTGTTCGGGAGTGCGCGGTTCTGGCTCCTCTCCACAATCCCCATAACTTAATGGGCATTGAGGCTTGTGAGGCCGTTTTGCCTGGCGTGCCCAATGTGGGCGTTTTTGACACCGCTTTCCACGCCACTATGCCGCCTGAGGCTTATCTTTACGGTCTCCCTTATAAGTATTATGAAAACAATCACATCCGCCGTTACGGCTTCCACGGCACCAGCCACGCTTATGTGGCCAAGGCGGCGGCGGCTTTGGATGGTCGGCCTTTGGATAAGCTCAAGATCATCACCGCTCACTTAGGCAATGGGGCTTCTTTGGCCGCCGTGAAAAATGGCCAGTGCCAAGACACCTCCATGGGCGTGACGCCTTTGGAAGGCGTCATCATGGGCACTCGCTCCGGCGACGTGGATCCTTCGGCCATTTTCCAGATTATGAAGTGGGAAAACTTGACCCCGGATGAAGCCGATAGCCTTCTGAACAAGAAGAGCGGCATTTTGGGCCTAGCTAATATTGGCTCTTCGGATCTGCGGGACGTGGAGGCTGAGGCCGATAAAGGCAATAAGCTTTGCGCTCAGGCTTTAAAAGTTTACGCTTATCGCGTGAAGAAATATATTGGGGCTTACATGGCCGTTCTGGGCGGGTTGGACATTTTAGTCTTCACCGCTGGGGCTGGCGAAAACTCCAGCACCATGCGGGCGGCCATCGTCGCTGGTTTGGAGGGCATTGGCTTAAAGCTCGACGCGAGCAAAAATTCCGTTCGCTCCCCCGAGCCGCGGGTTATCTCCACCGACGATAGCCCCATTAAGATCCATGTCATTCCCACCAATGAGGAGCTGGCCATCGCTGAGGCCACGGCCAAACTGGTCGGCTAAGCGGCTAGCTTAAACCTAAACCCCGCTTTACCCCTCACTTAAACCCCCAAAGGACGGAATGCCGCTCTTTGGGGGTTTATTGTTTTTTAGGCTCTCTCGTTAGAGGACTCATTGACCCTATTATCGCGACGCTCGGGATTGATCTTCGCGGTCGATCCCTCATCGGTTGGGACGTCCAAGATTTCTCGGCTAAACCTAAAGTCAGCCCAGTCAAGGCTTTTTTGGCCATGATCAATGAGTTTTTCCCAGAGATAGCGAGCCCGGGCCACAAATAAAGAAGCCAATTTTTCTTTCATGATAAAGCGAGCGCTAGTCACAAAAGAGCGAGCCAGGCCAAAAGCCAAGCGGGCCTCATAGGTGGCGTCGTTCATTTCTTGGGCGAATTGATCGGCTAAGCGAGCGGCCTCCAAAGCGGCTTGGGTCAGTTGCCAACGTTTGGCAAAGCCAAAGACCGGTAACCGAATGATGGAGACCAGCATAACGGAGATGTCTTGGATATAATCCGATTCCCGGCTCCGGTACATGTCAATAAGACGCAAGCGGCCAGTAGTGGGGTTATAGAGAAGGTTGGAAAGGTTAAAGTCCCCATGGACGCGAGCGGTAAAGGGAGCCTCGAGAGTCGCTTCAAAAGCTTTAGCCTGGCTCAAAAGCTTTTCCAAAGGTGGGATCTTTAATTGGCCCAGGTAGCCAAATTGACTCATTAAGTTGGGGTAGAGGGTCGTGGCTTCCGACAAACGGCTTTCGGCTTGGCGACTAAACTCGGCTTTGGCGGGTTTGTCCTCTTTCGTGGAGCGCCATAGGCTTATCATGGTCTCCATGGCGATTTTTAAGCCTTTTAAAGCGTCCAGATGAGTATTTTCCAGAAAGAAAGCCTGCAGAGTGCGGCTAGGGATAAATTCCAAAATCAAAGCCGCCTCTTGGCCGCCTCGACGAGGCACAAAGGCTTTGACCTCCGGCGTTAAGCCGGGTCTTAAGAGAGCCCAGCGCTCCAGGTTTTCTCTTTCCATGGTCAGCTTAAAAGCTGGGCCATGTTTAAAAAGAACCGGTTGTTCGCCTTCCTGCGAGCCCACGACCCCAATCCGACAACCCGAGCGCCCACCCCAGATGGAGCGAAAATCCAAGCGTCCGGGCTCAAGGTTTTGGCCAGTGGCTTTTAGGCCCGCGCCCAAGGCTTTAAACTGCTCAAGCTTAATGTTTTCCCCCATAATGAAATAGATGATCTTTTCCCCGATCTCCAAAAGCATATCGCCTGTGCGCTCCAGATAATGGATGATCATAAGGGTCGTGACCAGATTTTCGGGGTTGGTCGGGGAAGCGAATTCTTTTATGAGCCGGGCGAAACGATCAGCGTAGAGGGCGTCGAGCCTTTCTTCCACTTGGCCGAGTTTTACGGCCAAGCTGACGTCGCGGCGCTGAATGGCGGGGTGGATTAGGCCTAAGCCATGGAAAATCTCCAAGAAAAAATCATCCAACTCGTAACTATTTAAAAAGCCCACATCCGAGAGGTATCGAGCCTGGCCATCGAGGTTCAAAAGGAGATCGGCCACGCGATCCAAGCGAGAGGCGATGGAGGACATGGCTTGCAAAAAAAGGCTGTCCTTGGTTGGCCCAGTCTTGGAAAAGACTTGATCTAAGGTTTCTTTTTGGAGCAGAGCCACCTGGGTGGTGATGTAAGCGACCCGGTTATAAAGGCCCCGGCTTTTGTAAGGGTCTTTTTTATGGAGGATGTCTTGGGCTTCTCTGGCCGCTTGGAGAACTTCGCCGGTTAGAAGCTTGATTCCGTCTTTGATATCCTCAAACTGGGGCATCTTGAGGGTCGCTTTCTGATTCCTCGGGGCTAGGCTCTGGTTGGGCGGCGGGAGAAGTTGGGGGCGTATCGAAGTCCAAGGTCTGCTGTTTATGGGCCACGGACTCGGCCCAGCTAAAAGACATGGAAAAATTAACGCGGCCCTTGCGACGAGAGGTTTCCAGAGACAATTCCAGGATCTCGGCTGGCCTTAAAACAAGCTGGTGATTTTGGTCGGAAAAAAGTATTTCCCGATCGCGAAAGCCCTGGATTAAGGACTCCAAATACCGAGACACGTCAAGGGGATCGGTCACTAGGTTAAATTGAAAACGGCTTTTTCTCATTAAAGGCCCCGGGCTGGACTGAATTATAAGGTGTCTTCCCACGCCTTGTTTTAGTCAGTTTAGGTCAAGCGGGCGCGGTACTCGTCCATAGTTCTGTCCCGGCTTTGGCCGACTTTTTTTAAAGTCTTAATCACCTGGAGATCCCGCCAGGGCGGTTGGAAGCCAATCTCCCGGTCTAAGTTGTTTTTTTCCTCAGACTTTTGATCTGGCCGAATTTTGGACGACATATGGGTATCGTCGCCCATGAAAGCTAGAAGAGACCTCTTGCCCTTCTTTTTGGCGGCCATGGTCTCAATTAAAAATATGGTGTGGTTAGGGGTCGAGGGGTTCCAAACTTCCCAACCATCCACGTCCAAATTATCCAAAATAGCCGGCCAAAACTGCGGCGGATGGGGTATGACTATCCCAGCTCCTAGGCCTCTAGCTTCCTCAATGACATCGCGAACGGCGTGGAAGCGGCTAGGGGCCAAACGCCTTTTGACCTGGGTTTTGACGAGCCGGCTTAAGGCCATGGCTCGATCCAAAAGGGCGGGGGGATATTCTTGGCCGCGGATGGCCATAAAATCCGGCAATAAGCGGTTTTTAAGGGTCTCGGCTCGCTCCGAAGAGCCTAAATCGGCTTTTTCAATAATATCCCAAAGGCGTTTGGCTAGATTTTGCGCCAAATTAACCGAATCTGAGGAAAAACCCTGTTTTTTGATCTCGTTTTTGATAGCCTCGTCCGGGTTAATGATTTTATCTAGAATATCCAGTAACTGAAGAGCCCTGTAGCGAAAGGTTCTCTCCATCATGCTAGCAAGAGCCGTGGCCTTGGGAAGCTTACGACTCCGAAAATGGATTAAGAGCTGGATCTTTAAGCCATATTCCGGAGCGTAGGCGTCGGCTTCCACCCCAGTCCAGTCGCCCACGGTCATGAGCTGGTTGTGCTGGGTGGGGATAAACAAAAAGTCATCCGCCGCTGGAAAGGCCGCCCGCGTTCTTTGATGAATAAGATCCAAAGGAATCCACTCTGGGTGCCAATGGACAGCCAGAACGCGTTTTTCCTCAAAATCCTGGCGACTGGGGCGCGAGGCCACGGCGATTTCTTTGGCGGTCAATTCCACGGAAGTCAAGCGATTAAAGACGGCCCAATCATCAGCGGAGACAACTTTGTCCAGGCATTTGGCTGGGTCAAATGACTGGGGGCTCGCGTCTAAATTTTCAGTCAATTTTTTAACGCCCCTTTAATTTTGAGCCCCAAAAGGCCTGGGTCTAGAAAAGGCCCGAAAGATCCAAACCAGTAGTGAGATTGGTTGTCTCTTTGAGAATTAAGGTCTGAATCTGCGACAAAGCCTCGTTAACCGCGGCTAAGATCAGATCGCCTAACATGTCCGGATCATTGGGGTTAATGACCTCAGGGTCAATAGCGATGGAAACCAGGCGATTTAAGCCATTAGCCGTCACCGTCACCATGCCCCCGCCCACCGTGGCGGTGGCGGTTTTTTGGTGAGCGTTTTCTTGGGCCTTTAAAATCTTCTCGCGGATGATTTTGGCCTTTTGAATCAAATCTAAGGCTCCGTCGTTTAAGGTATCATCGGGCATACGAGAGCTCTCTCCGGATGTTATTATGGCTTATTAAGGCCAATTTCTTGGGATGGTCAATATCTTGTTTTGGCTAGCCTCAGGAACCGCCAAGAACCGCTAGAGGGTCACGGCGACTAGTCAGGCCCACAAATGGTTCCGTTCCAAATATAGTGCGTCAAATCGCCAAAAAAAACAAGTGGGCGGAAGGTTGGCGGCCTCGGGTTTTAGGTTTTGGACCCATAAGAATCAGGTGGGAATCGAATTTCTTTATCAAACGTTTAAATATAGACTATAAAATAATTTACTATTACTAAAATAAATAAAATTTATATTAAAATAAAAGTATAAAGTTATTATGTTAAATATTAATAGACGGTCAATAAGTTTGTAAAAGAAAAAATAATTTATGTTTAAAGAAAAGTATATTTAACTTTTATCATGACGCGCCAGATCTCAGTCGATAAGAGCTCATCAAGAACGTTTAAAAACCAGGCTAGGCGGATAATAGGTTAGCCTCATTCAGGAGCTTCCTCGGCCGGGGCGTCTTTGGCTTGGGATTCGTCCAATTCGTCTTCTTCTTGTTCCTCAGCCGCCTCGGGAATAAGCATAGGGCTTAGGGGTTTGGCCCGTTGATCAATCTTCAGTAAGCTCCCGCCAATGGCTTCTTTAAAAGCCACAAAGGCTGGTTGGGCTTGTATTTTATTGAAATGCTCGGCCAATTCTTTCTCGTTAAGCCGGGGTCTTAAAGTGGGGAGAGTTGGTCGCGAAGACTCTAAGTCGTCATCCTCAGTCTCGTCGAGCTCGTCTCTCTCGAGGTTTTTTGGGGGAATCTTAGCCG
>JAISWW010000081.1 GCA_031270705.1 Deltaproteobacteria bacterium | reverse complement strand
ATTAGGCCCAAAATTTAAATCATCTGAAATAACTAATTATAATATTATATTTTCTGATAATATTAAAATAAATGATCAATGGGGATTTTTAGGAGGACTTAACTTTACCACTTACAAGGGCAAAAGTTGGAACGCTAATGGCCGAAAGACTGGGGATTACAAACATAACGAGATTACCCCATCCATCGCTATTACCTTTAAGCCCCAACCCTGGATCACGACTTACGCCTCTTATATTGAGTCTGTGGATAACGTGGCCCCTGTGGGGACAAGTTACAAAAACGCGGGCGATCTTTTGGAGCCCACGATCAGTAAGCAATATGAGGTTGGGGCCAAGGCGGAGCTTGGCGAGATGTTCCTGACCATGGCTCTTTATCAGATTGATCGGGCGGCGACTTACAGTACCGCGGATAGTTTTTTAGTTCAAGATGGGCAGACCCGTCATACTGGCCTAGAGCTGGCCGCCCAAGGCCGAGTCTTCGACGCGCTGAACATTTATGGAGGGATGACTTTTAGTCGAACCAAAATTCGTAAGGCCCGCCTTAACGTTGGCAAAGAATTGCCCGACGCTCCAAAGTTTACCGCTAAACTTTATCTGGAGTATGATTTGCCATTCCTTGATGGGTTTACTCTGACCGGCTCGGTTAATCACTATGGCAAAGTCTTTACCAATCCGAGCAACAATTTATCCATACCAAGTCACACCATTGTCGATTTAGGCTTTCGATACGCTGTCGAGCTCTTTGGCTACGACATGGCTTTCCGGTTTAATGTTCAAAATATCGCCAATAAAGCCTATTGGTATGGAGGCACGGGTTCGCACTTGGTTATCGGGCAACCCAGGAGCTATTCATTTATCGGCGAGTTTAACTTTTAACAATTAACTTTTAACCAGGGCTTTGGCTATTTTTTAAGAAGCGAAGTCGGAGGCGCTCGCGAGCGCCTCCAGACTTTATTCGCCTTTAAGCTAAATCCTATTTACGATATATTTTGCTGATGACATAATATTTTTGGCTTGGCGACCCATGACCATAATGAATAGTAAAATATCTGGCCTTCTGATCTCTTGGCCCCTTGTCCTTATCTGCTTGGCCGCCTTGTTGCTGTGCTTTAAGCCTCCACCCAAGCAAAAGACGGCCATCCGGGCCAACGGGATAACGGTAACCGACATGAAGGGCGGAACCATAACTTTGGATGGGCCAGCCCAGAGTGTTTTTATCTTGACCCCAATTTTGTGGCATTATCTTTCCGTTAACTTAGATGATAAGCCAGTAGTGAAAATTCCGCCTTATATGGTTCGGGAGTTTAATAGCTCCTTTTTAGGTAGCGCCTTTCCCAACCTTAAGAAAAAGTCCTTGGCTTTCACCGACTTTACGGGGCCAGCTCCCATTAGCGTCGAGGAGATTTTACAGAGTTCGCCTGACGTGGCTATAGTCTGGGATTACATGTCTAAAGGCTTGGAACTGATTAATTTTCAAGGGCTGGTTAAGACCACCGCCGATGGGGGCGACAAGACCAAGATCTTTAATACTCTGGCTGACTTAACCGGGCGGAAAGAGCGCGTTAACTGGCTATGGGCGCGTTTCGAAAGAGAGAGAGGCAAGGTCATTGAGGATTTGGGCGATTGTCGCGCGCCAGTCAAAGCCGTGGTCATTGGCACAACGGGATTAACTTTGTGGGGGCCGCCCAGCCAACGCTGGTTTATGGATAATATGAAAAAAGTTTGTGGACAGAACGCGGCTGACGGTTTTGGCTCGGCTAACGGCCAACTTAACATTGAGAACCTTTTGATTCTTGATCCTGACGTTATTTACTTAAATCCTTATATTCTCGATCAAACGAATTTGGAAACCAAAACCATACTTGACGATCCGCGATTAAGAGGCCTTAAAGCCGTGAGAGACAGACGGGTTTACCATATGCCTTTAGGCGGCTCAAGGCTAGAGGGCCCGGTCGAAGCCGCTTTGGCTGTTCTTTGGTTGCGATTGACGCTTCATCCCGAGGTGCCAAGCGCTTTGGATCTTCGCTCCGCGGTTCGCCAAACATATCGTGAGGTATATGGCTACGAAATGAGCGAGGATGAGATAAACATTTGGCTGAGGCTGGAAGAGAACTTAAGCTCAGCCTATTACGACCGGTTCGCCGGAAAGGAATCTTCTGATGGGGGAATCTGAGAGTCTGGAAGCTGGAAAGACTTACGCGAAGCCCGCAAGCTATCCTCAAAGCTCTAAGAGACAGTGGCTTATACCGGTTCTGGCGGTTCTTTTAATGGTGGCCATTATCCTAAGCCTCTTGATTGGTCGCTATGACCTTTCCGCTGGCCAAGCCGTGGAAACTTTGATAGGCGACGAGGGAGAGGTCGCCTTAAATGACGCTATAGTCATAAAAACTCTAAGGCTCCCTAGGGCTCTCTTGGTGGTTTTGTCGGGCATGGGCCTAGCTCTAGCTGGGGCGGCCATGCAAGGCGTTTTTAGAAATCCCTTGGTGGGGCCCGAGATTCTAGGAGTTTCCTCGGGCGCCTCATTTGGCGGGGTTTTGGCTTTGTCATTGGGATTTTCTGGCGGAGCTGGCCTAATTCCGTTTTCTTTCACCTTTGGCTGTGGGGCTCTGGTATTGGCTTTCGTTTTGTCTAAGCTCGCTAGACAAAGAAGCTCTCTGGGCTTAGTTTTAGCGGGCGTTGTGGTGGGCGGCTTATTTGGGGCGCTAACTGGGGCCATAACTTATTTGGCTGACCCTGAAACCCGATTGCCAGGCTTAGTGTATTGGCTGATGGGCAGTTTCGCCACCGCGACCCGAGAAAGCGTGGTTTTTTTGGCGGCCATAACGCTTATTACCGGCTTACCGCTCATTGGTTTGGCTTGGCGGCTGAACATTTTATCTTTGGGGGACTCGGACGCCGCCGCTTTGGGCCTTCGGGTCGAGCTTTTGCGCTGGGCCGTGGTGGTTTTAGTGGCCTTGTTTGTGGCCGCGCAGGTGGCGGTTAGCGGCGGAGTCAGCTGGGTGGGCTTAGTCATACCGCACCTTGGCCGAATGCTGGTTGGCCCAGATCACGCTCGGCTATTGCCGGTTTCGGCTCTTTTGGGTGGCCTATATCTTTTGGCCATGGACGATCTGGCTAGATCCCTAACGGCCTTTGAGATTCCCATTGGCCTTATGACCTCAATCATAGGAACGCCTGTCTTCGCTTTCTTCTTTGTTAAGCTTAGAGGGCGAGGCTGGACTAATGACTGATAAAACAGGGCTTTCTGGGTCGCGAATAAAGTCTTTTGGCCATGATCGGGGCGGAGAGCGAGTGATTTTACATTTAATAGGGGTAGCTAAATGACTAAGAGCGCTGATGAAATAGCCGTCGCGGGGCGGGATTTGGCTTTTTATTACCAACCCGGCGCGTGGATTTTCCAAGGCCTTAATTTTAGTTTCGCTAGAGGCCGGGTTCACGCGGTTTTGGGCTTAAACGGTTGCGGCAAGACGACGCTTTTAAGGATTATGCTGGGTTTATTGAAGCCCAAGCTTGGCTCTTTGGAGAGACGGGAGCTCGCCGCCTTTGTGCCTCAAATTTTCCAGGCCATCTTTAGTTTTAGCTCCTTGGACATGGTCTTAATGGGTCGAGCTCGGCGGATTGGCCTTTTTTCGCGGCCCTCCAAGTTAGACGAGCGTCTGGCTTTTGAGGCTCTGGAGAAGTTAGGGATTATCCATCTGGCTCATCGGCCCTATACCGAGCTTTCTGGCGGTCAAAGACAATTGGTCATCCTGGCTAGGGCTCTGGTTTCCGAGGCCAAGATTCTCATTTTAGACGAGCCAACCTCGGCTCTGGATCTGGGCAACCAAGCTCTTTTAATCAAACGAATCCGGAGCCTGAGCCGGGACGATGGCTTAACGGTTATCTTTACCACCCATATGCCCCAACAGGCTTTGGCGGTGGCCGACGATGTCCTCATTATGACCCCCAATGGGCTAGCGATATCGGGCGGGGTTCGGGAGGTTCTGACCGAGGAAAACCTTACCAAGATCTACGGGACGGAAGTAAAGCTCGTGGAGTTTGAGCGGCGTGGGCATAAATCCCTAGCTTTGGTGACCATGTTTTCTGAAGATTAAGGGCTAGGGAGGGCCTTATCATTGTTTTATTGAGCAAGGTTTTATTGAGCAAGCTACCTTAAGCCATAGCGTTTTGGAGTTTTAAGAGAGACATCTAACATCTCGCCTAAAATCTCCCTAAGGTCGCGGCTAAAATAATTTTCCGTCAATTACCCTCATCAACTCTCCTTAAAACGCGAGCCGTGAGCTCTAGCCATTTTTAAATATTAGATCCGCGATCTTATTTAGCTATTAGTGATCAATTTTAAACTTCTTTATCCGCTAAAAATTAGGGTTCGCTCTTTTCTGGCGAGTCGATCATCCTCCTACATCAAACGCTACTCGCGCCACGCGGGAGCCATAAAACACAATCCGTCCGGCCCGCCGCGAAATTTTTCCCGAAATTGTCAAAAAAGTAAGTTGTTTTTTAAATTTTTTTCCGCCTAGCTTTGGCTCTAAGTCCTTGAAATCACTAAAATTTTGGAACGGCTAAAACACGGAACAACAAAACATAACGTAACAGCCTTAAAGTTTAAGTTATGTTATTGTATAATTAAACCCGTAGGAAATAAGCCCGGAACCCGCCGAAAAATATAATGGCGCTCTGATTTGCCTTATTGAAAAAATAACTAATATTTGTCAAAAAATTAGATATTTGCCATGCTATTAATATATAAATATTTATAATTTAAAAGTTCTAGTTTTAAACGACCAGAATCTATGTCTGGTTTGGCCTTAGTTTTGTGAGCTTGGTGGGTGTTTTTATGGCAGAATATACCTTTGAGTCGGCGCTGGAATTTATTAAACGGTACAATAAGGCTCCGATTAATTTCAATCAATGGAGTTTGGCCTCTGCCAATGGCCGAACCGTGGCTCACGCGCTGGCTAAACGGGTTCTTTTGCCCAAAGGTTTTAAGGAATGGGCCCTAGCTGACGAGAAAGGCCGTAGCGTGGCTCATCTGGCGGCGGAGTTTGGCGGACTGCCAGAGGATTTTGATCAGTGGGCTCTAGCCAATCAGAGTGACTACACCGTGGCTCACGCGGCGGCGGAATATGGTCGGCTCCCAGAAAATTTCCATCTCTGGGACATGGTCAACAACATAGGCTTGTCGGTGGCTCATTTAGCGGCCGAGTCTGGCTGGCTTTCAGATGACTTTGACCAGTGGGGCTTAGCCGCTGAGTGGGGCCGAACCGTGGCTCACGTGGCGGCGGAACATAATCGATTGCCCGCTAATTTTAATAATTGGGCCCTAATTGACATCTATGGACGGACTGTGGCCTTAGTCGCCGCGGAGCGAGGTTATTTGCCGGAAAAAATTGACCAATTGGGTTTGTCGGAAAAAGATTTTTTCATAGTGGTTAAGTCTTTGGCCAAATTTGGGCGTCTGCCGGCTTCTTTTAATGATTGGGATCTCGAGCTGAGCCCTGGTCAATATGTGGCCAGCGTCGCTTTGGAGGCGGGTCGATTGCCCCAAAAGGTGGATCTTCTGACTATCCTTAACTCAGAAGGTTGGACCATAGCCCACGAGGCGGCTAAGTTTGGGCGATTGCCGGCGGGTTTCAAGAGCTGGAATTTGGCCGACAATAGTGGTTGGAGCGTCGCCCATGAGGCGGCGAAAACAGGTCGATTGCCCAAAAATTTTGGCTATTGGGATTTGGTTGACAGTAAGGGCGTGACCGTGGCTCAAATCGCCTTTGAGCGCGGACGAATGCCCAAAACCTTTGATCGGTGGGATTTAAAAGATGTCCGAGGTCGATCCATAGGTCATATGGTGGCTGAGCGAGGCGATCTGCCGAGAGATTTTACGCGTTGGGAATTGGCTGATAGCTGGGGCTGGACCGTGGCTCACATAGCGGCGGAAAAAGGCTATTTGCCCAGAGATTTTGACCATTGGCTGTTGGCTGATTTAAGAGGTTGGACTGTGGCCCACGTGGCCGCGGAGTTTGGTTGGCTACCAGAAAATTTCTCTCGCTGGACATTTCATGATTATAAGTGGCAGACCGTGGCTCATGTGGCGGCTATTCATGGTTGGCTACCAGAGAACTATAATAAATGGGATTTATTGAATGGGAGCGGGGAAACAGTCAGAAGCCTCTTTTTAAAATCGGGATCTTGGCCAGAAAGAGTTGATTTGAAGGCCTGGATAAATAAGGAGGGCTGGACCGTAGCCCACGTTTTGGCTGGCTATGGCCGAACGCCAGATGACTATAGGCTTTGGAACGTGACTGACAAAAGAGGTTGGAGCGTGGCCCGCGAGGCGGCCAGACGGGGGAGATTGCCCGCTAACTTTAATTTTAGGGTTCTCAGCAATGAAGAAGCCCTGACGGTCGCCACTTTAGCCCTCAAGGAAGGACGTTTGCCTTTTGACTTTAACCAATGGGATATAGGCGATTCCCAAGGTTGGACAGTAGGTCATATGGCCGCCGAGTTAGGCAAATTGCCGGATGATTTTAAAAGCTGGGAATTGGCCGACAAAGAAGGACGGACGGTAGCTCATGTGGCCGCGGAGCAAGGATACCTCCCGGAAAATTTTGAAAAATGGTATTTAAGCCCTAAATATGGAACCACAGTGGCTCACGTGGCCGCGGTGGAGGGCCGCTTGCCTGATGGTTTTAAGGAATGGGGCCTAGCTAACAAAGATGGTCGCTTAGTCGCTCAAGACGCTTTGGAGAATGGAGATTTGCCAGGGGATTTTAATCAATGGGCTTTAGCCGACCAAAATGGTTGGTCTGTGGCTCACGAGGCGGCTGAGCGCGGTCGGTTGCCGCAAGGTTTTGATCTCTGGGAAATAGCCGATAATAATGGCCAAACCGTGGCTCACGTGGCCGCTCGACACAATTGGTTGCCCAAAAATTTTAAGCTATGGCATTTGGTGGATAAACAAGGCTGGTCCGTGGCCAATGTCGCCGCCAAATACGGTCGATTGCCGAAAAATTTTACTCAGTGGCAATTGGGGAATATCGCTGGGCAATCGGTTGGTTACACGGCGGCGGAGTCTGGAAGCCTGCCTGAGGGTTTCGCGGATTGGGCTATCGTGGTCGACGAAAAAGGCCAGAGCGCGGCTCATGTGGCCGTCAAAAATGGCCGTTTGCCTAAAAGCTTTGATCAATGGGATTTGGCCGACAATAGTGGTCGAACCGTGGCTCATGTGGCGGCCAAATGTGGGCGATTGCCTAAAGCCTTTGTCAAATGGGCCCTAACCGATAACGAAGGTTGGAGCGTGGCTCATGAGGCCGCTAAATATCATCGGTTGCCCAAAAATTTTAATCAATGGGACTTAAGTGACTTAAAAGGCCAAACTGTTAAGGATGTGGCTAGAGGTTATAAAGAAGAGCGGTAATCGTTTCGTTTGACCGGAGCCCACTTGGCTCTAGATTCGGGTTACTCGCTTGAGATTTTAACTAGTGGACTCTCTAAAGCGGCTCAGGCTACCTACCCGGTCGCGGATTCGCCCGCGCCAATCTAGATAATTTTTTATTTACGCGCTATAACGTGAATTAAAATTTTTTGTCTTAAATATAAATATAATATTAATTAATAAAAATTTTAAAATTATCTTTTAAAATAAGACAACTATAATTAGCTAAAAACAAATTAAGAAAGCCTTTGGGATTTCGCCCAAGTCTCTGGGGCCAAGAGGTTTAATGTTCCTATGAAACATAACTGTATAAAATTTAAATACTTTTTGACTTGAGCCTGTAAAAAAGGTTATAATAAAAAATCGTCTTAGGCGCGAGGAGTGGCTAGGTTTTGGCTGTCACGCTAAACGCCTTGGCTTTCTTTTTCCTCGCCTATTCCCTTATTATCTGATCTTTAGCCATTAAGTTGGCTTGGCCTAAAAACCTCGTCCACTAGGCTGAGACTGTCTCTTAACGAGCGAGTTTTGGAGAGCTATTTAGATTTTTGTTTAAGTCGCGCTTTAAGCTGGGCCTTTTTCTGGCCAACCATAGCGGTTGATTATTTTTAAGGTTCTTTTCAAATCCTATTTTTTTGAACCACAATAATAGTTTCTTTAATAAATTAGGATTTTTATGGTTAATTATATTTATGAGTCATTGCGCAAACGTTTGCGGGGCGGCGTTGAGTTAGACCAGAATTTTGATCGGTGGGCCATGGCTAATGACTTAGGCTGGTCCTTGGCTCATGAGGCTGGCGAGAGAGGTTTATTGCCAGCCAATTTTAATCAATGGGATTTGGTTTTTACAAACTCCTTGACTGGAATTAGCTGGACTGTGGCTCATGTAGCGGCCAAATACGGTGAGCTACCTAAGAACTTTGATCAATGGCATTTAGCTAACGAGTTTGGCTGGACTGTGGCTCACGAGGTGGCCAAAAACGGCCTGTTGCCAGAAAATTTTGATCAGTGGTCATTAGCTGACAATAAAGGCTGGACCGTGGCTCATGAGGCGGCTTTTTTCGCTCATCTCCCAGAAAATTTTGACCAATGGGAGCTCGTTAACATTTTTGGCTTAAATGTGGCTTTTACGGCGCTTAGATTTGGTCGCTTGCCCGAAAGTTTTAATAGATGGGAATTGACCAACCACAAAAAACAGACCATAGCTCACGAGGCGGCGAAAATAAATAAGTTGCCTATAAACTTTAACAAATGGAATCTTTTAAATGGAAGAGGGGTGACCGTGGCCTATGTGGCGGCTAAATATCGCCATTTGCCCAAAGACTTTGACCAATGGCGTCTAAGGAATAAAAATGGTCAGACCGTGGCCCACGAGGCGGCTAGAAAGGGTATTTTGCCGCCTAATTTTTCTCAATGGGACTTAACCACTAATTCGGGTCAGACCGTGGCTCACGAAGCCGTAAAATATAGACGGCTACCCAAAAATTTTGACCAATGGCGTCTAACTAACCAATATGGTTTCTCCGTGGCCCACACGGCGGCTAAAAAAGGCTTATTGCCCGCGGATTTTAAATTGTGGAATTTAATCAATTCTAAAGGGCTCACCGTGGCCCACATAGCGGCGTTAGCTAAGAAATTGCCCAAAAATTTTGATCAATGGATTCTCGCCAATTCCCAAGGCTGGACTGTGGCTCACGCGGCGGCTTCCGTTGACTCAGGAACTTTGCCTGATGGGTTTTCTTTATGGGATATGAAAGATGATAATGGAGTGAGCGTCGGGGATTTGGCTAGGCAAAATAAAATCAAATTTAAATTGGTTCGCTAAATCGCCTGGGGTTTATTTTATGAATTTTGGCCAGGTTAATGTTATTGGCGAAGAGCGCGTCAGCAAGGCGCGGTAACGAAAATCACCAGAGGAGCCAATGGCGACACGAGGCAAGAGCATTAATCTATTTCTTATGGATGGCGTCCCGACCGGGCGCGTTAAGGTGACGCTCGCCAACTGGACGGGCGTGCCCTACCGCGTCCCGCGCGTGGATCTCAATAAATGTAATGGGATCGCCGCTCTCACGCAAAGCGACGTCTATTTCCTCTTTGGGACGGTTGAGGAGAGCGGCGGTGACGTGGTCTATGTCGGCCAAGCCGGCGTTCGTAAGAACGGCGAGGGCATCCTCTACCGACTGAAGGAGCATATGCGAAATCCCGACAAGGATTACTGGACGGAGGCCGTGGTCTTCACCACCTCCAACAACTCTTTCGGCCCCACGGAGATAAGCTATCTGGAGAACCGTTTTTGCGCCCTCGCGCTTAACGCGAAGCGCTACGCCGTGAAGAACGGCAATGACCCGTCGCCCGGACATATCACGGAAGAAAAGGAAAGCGAACTCGAGGAATTCCTAGACTACGCGAAAATCATCATGGGCGCTCTCGGTCATAAGGTCTTCGAGCCGCTTCTCCAGACCGCGCCAATCGCGCCATCCGCTGATGGCTCTGTCTCTGAGACTGGGACGCTCTTTGCCATCAACAGAACCGGCGCCAACGCTAAGGGGATGCTGACCAACGAGGGGTTCGTGGTTCTGGCTGGGAGCGTAATTCGTCAGGAACTCGTCCCGAGCGCCTCGGATTCCATTAAGGCCTCCCGCGAGAACAACAAGGAAAATGTAGATATGAACGGCGTCGTCCAGAAGGACATTCTCTTCCGAACGCCATCCGGCGCGTCGTCCTTCGCGCTGGGCGCCCCAACGAACGGCAACGTGGAGTGGAAAACCGCCGAGGGCCAGACGCTGAAAGAAGTGGAGAACAGCGGAAATTCCGCATAAGCTTCTTTGGGATGACAAAATCGGCGACCTGATTCTTCATGAGAAGGACGGCGAGTAGAATGTTGTCGCTTACAGCTCTAACATCGTTGATGATCGAGACAAAAGAGAATTACTGTCTGACATCAATATTAGCTCATCTCATTCTGAAAATCATATTTAAGGCTTTTTAGGGCAGTCGCATGGAAGTTCCCATCTTAAAAATTCCTTTTGACGCGGAAGACGCTCAAGTCATTGGCCAAGAGCTCAGTCAGATGTTATTGTCTGGACGCTTGGCCATGGGCGAAAAATGTCAACAGTTTGAAAACGTTTTCGCCAAGTTTGTGGGTGTCAAGCGCGTGGTGGGTTGTCAAAATGGCACCGCGGCTTTGGAGATGATCGCTCGGGCCTTAAAATTGGCGGATGGCTCGGTTGTCGTCCCCGCCTTAACTTTTATGGCCACGGCTTTGGCTCCCATCGCCGTTGGAGCCAAGGTCATTGTGGCGGACGTGGATCCCCACTCTTTTCAGTTGGATCCAGATGAGCTGAGGCTAAAAACCCTACCCAATACTCGCGCGGTCATATTGGTTCATTTAGGGGGCTTTATCTCCCAAAAGCTCTCCGCCATCCAAAGTTGGGCTCAAAGCCAAAATATAAGCTTAGTTGAGGACGCGGCCCACGCTCACGGAGCGGAGATAGATGGCCATAAAGCTGGAACTCTGGGGGTGGCCGCCGCTTTCTCTTTTTACCCCACTAAGGTTTTGACCACCGCCGAAGGAGGGGCGGTCACCACCAACGACGAGACTCTTTTTCGGGATCTTTTGGCTATTAGGCAACATGGCCAAGCTCAGCCTGGCTCCAATATCCACCAAACCTTTGGCTTAAATTATCGGCCTTCGGAGATTCACGCTCTCTTGGGCTTAAGGATGATGGCCAAAGCCGACTGGATCCTAGCTCAAAGGCGAGAGGCGGCGGCCATTTACGACCGCCTCCTGGCCAACTCTCCCTTAAAGGTTGTTAGAGCTGGAGCGACCGAAAAACCGGCTTATTACAAATATATGGCTCTTCTCCCGGAAAAGGTTAACCGCTTAGCCATTAAGGATCGCTTAAAAAAGGAGTTTGGCGTGAGCCTAGCTGGCGAGGTTTACGCTACCTCCCTCACCGACCAACCCTTTTTCCAGAACCATCCCGAGGTCTTGGCCGCTCCTCTGACCCCCTGTCCGGTAGCCGAAATGGTGGCTCAAAGGCAAATTTGTCTGCCCATTTGGCCTGGCTTAACCGTGGAAGCCCAAGAATATGTGGTCGATTGCCTCTTAAAAGTTTTGTGAGACCATAAAAAGCCTTTTAAGGTATAGTTTAATTTTTACATGGTAAATTAGTAGCAAAATACTATGAAAAACTTTAATTATGAAAAATTTTATGATTTTTAATTATAGCGTTATTTTTTGAGCCGTCAGAAACCTAAAACCGCGCGGGCCTTTAAAATTTCTGGCGGGTTAAGGCGGTTCTTGAATTCTTAAGGGACAAATGCTAAAACTAAAAAATAAGCGCAATTTTTTTCGGCCTTGGCTCTCTGATTGGCCTGCGGAAGTTCCCATAATCGTTGTAACCATTTTTTTCTAAGTCAGGCCTTAGTGTTTTTCAAAGGCCTAAAAATCCCGCGCCTTTAAGCCCTAGATTGAAGCTTAGTTTTGGCGCTTCCCCAAAAAGGCCAGCATGTTGTTTTCCATTTGGCTCGCTCTTGCCTCAGTCGACCAATCAACCATAACCTGTTGTTGTAATAAATTTTTGTGACTGCCCGCCCCAGCCAGCTCTAGCCAGTTTCGCGGTCAGTTATTAGCCCCATTTTAGTTGGGGCGATTTTTTTTCGTGGGAGAAAAAACCATGAGCGTTGTCGCTATTTTAGGAAGTCCCCGTCCGATTGGCAACTCCACAATCTTAGCTGAAGCGGCTATCAAAGCCATTGAGGCCGAGCCTTCGGATACGCGTAAATTTGTGATTAATGATCTGAATGTTAAAGGGTGCCAGGCTTGTTATTCGTGCAAGACCAAGACCGAGTTTTGCGCGGTCAAGGACGATCTATCCCCGGCCTTAGCGGCGGTGGCCAACGCCGATTATGTTATCGTGACTTCCCCGATTTATATCGGGGAAATTACGGCTCAGTTTAAGGCCTTTATTGATAGATCCTTCTCCTTTTTAGTTCCGGACTACAAGAATAAGCCCAATCCCAGCCGCTTGACCCCAGGTCGCAAGCTTTTGTTTGTCCAAACGCAAGGCAATCCCGACACCTCTACTTACCAAAAGCGTTTTGACTTCTATTTGGACTTTTTCCGGCGCTTGGGCTTTAAGGCGGATGGCTTGATCGCCGCGGGCCTATCCCCGGATCCGACGGTCGAGATCCGGCCAGAGCTCATTAAGGAAGTCGAGGCCAAGGCCACGGCCTTGTTAAAGGCTTAAATCCGTCTTTTGGCGGAGAAAAACAGGGGGCTTGGTCGCTAAAAATCTTTGGCGATCAAGCCTAATTTTTTTCTGGCGACGAACTTGTCGCCGAAGAATCTGGCTAAAATCCAAGGGCTACGGCGGTAAAGAGGGTTTTTATTGATTTTTACTATTTTTTAGATTTAAAATACCAAACAGAAAAACGCGATGAGTAACATATTTTGATCATACGGTTCAGCTAACCCTAAAACGCGGCTTTTATGTTTTTTAGGGGGAGAATTGGGCTGGCCGTTTTTATTTTTTCTCGTTTATAAGTATTTTGGAGGCTTTATGTTCAAGCTAATCCAGGCCCTAGGCGTGATTTTCTTTTTGTCCCTGGCTAGCGTAGCTTTTGGCCAGGACATCCTCATTAACGTGGCTACTGGCCCCACTGGCGGAACTTACTACCCCGTGGGCTCGGCCATGGCTAAAATTTGGTCCGATAACATCCCTAACGTCAAGGCCTCGGCTCAGTCCACTGGCGGCACTCGCAACAATATCCAGTTGATGGGCGATGGGGACGCGGAATTGGGCTTCGCCGATGGTCTATCCTATGACGCCTATAATGGCTTAAACACTTACTCTGGCCAACCACAGACCTTTTTAAGGACTCTGACTCCCCTCTACCCTGAGGTCATTCACATTTTAGTGGCCAAAGGGAGCGGCATTAAGACTTTAACCGATCTCAAGGGCAAAAGGATTTCCATTGGCGCGGTGGGCGGTAGCGTGGCCGGGGTTACGACCGATCTCTTGGCCTTAGTTGGCATAGACATCAATACCGACATAAAAGCCGAGTACCTAGGCCACGCCGACGCGGTGGCCGCTTTTGGGGATCGGCGCATTGACGCGGCCGTAATCATGGGAGCTTTGCGCATCGCCAGCGCCGTGGAGCCCACGACCATGGGTTTGGTGGATATCTTGGCTATTCCCGAAGAAGTGGCCAAGAAAATGGCTTTGAAAAAACCTTATTTCTCGCCTTACTCCATTCCGGCCGATACTTACAAGGGACAAACTAGCCCGGTGTCCACCTTTATTAGCCCGAATATCTTGGCTGGCCACGAAAAACTAGACGACAATCTGGTCTACCAATTGACGAAATCCCTTTTCGACCGCAAAGCCGATCTAGTGGCCGTGACTAAGACCATGGAAGGCATGAAAGCCGAGGACGTAAGCATAATTAAAATACCGTTGCACAAAGGGGCGGCCAAGTATTTTAAGGAATTGGGCCTAGTGGAGTAACCAAAAATTCAATTCTTAAAACTTTGGTCGCTAATTTCGGAGTTATTTAGGAGCGGTGGGCGGGATTATGGTTGAGGCTAGAGAATTGGGCGGGAGCCAAAAAGCTCGGCGCGTTTTGGCTTTCGCGCTGGGACTTAGCTTAGCTCTTTTTCATCTTTATTCCTCGGGCATTGGCTTATTGCCCACGGAGATCCAGCGTCCCGTCCACCTGGCTTTGGCCTTGTCTTTGATCTTTTTTTTGTATCCTCTGGCTAGCCGTAAGTGGGCCTTCCCGCTGGACGTTATGTTGGCCATTTTGTCTCTTGTGGGGGCTGGCTACATCGCCGTGGCTCACGAGGCTATCGCTTTTCGAGGCGGGCGACCATTGGCTTTTGAGCTGGTTTTGGGCTTTATGACCATGGTTTTGGTCTTGGAGGCCGGTCGGCGCGTCTTGGGCCCCATTCTCCCGATCCTCGCCATAATATTTATTTTGTATTGCTATTTTGGTCGCCTGGCTCCGGGCTTTTTTCAACATCGCGGCGTTTCCATAAATCGATTGATCCAGCACATGTACTTAACCCATGAGGGGCTCTTTGGGGTGGCCCTAGGGGTTTCCAGCACCTATATTTTTATGTTCATTCTCTTTGGGGCGGTTTTGTCTCAGGGCGGCGGGGTGCGGTTTTTTAATAACCTGGCCCAGGCTCTAACCGGGCGCTTAACTGGGGGCCCAGCCAAAGTCGCGGTCATCGCCTCGGGTCTCATGGGCACCATCAACGGTTCGTCGGTGGCCAATGTGGCCACTACTGGAGCCGTGACTATCCCTTTAATGAAAAAAGCCGGCTTCGATCCGGAAGAAGCCGGGGCCATTGAAGCCTGCGCTTCCACTGGCGGCCAGATTATGCCGCCGATTATGGGAGCCGGGGCTTTCATTATGAGCGAGTTTTTAGGGATAAGTTATCTTTCCATCGCCATAGCCGCGGTTTTTCCGGCCATCTTGTATTTTCTGTCCATTTTCGCCAGCGTCCATTTTATATCGCAAAAAAAAGGCTTAAAAGGACAGGGAACCGGGGCCCGGATCAAAGAGGTCTTGTTCGCCGATGGCCACTTGGCCTTGCCCTTAATAATTATGGTGGGCATGCTTCTAGCTAGCTATACGCCTTTAAAAGCCTCGTTTGTGGCTATCATCGCTTTATGGCTAGTGGGGCTAACGAGAAAAAACACGCGTCTCGGCCCCAAATCTTTAGCCACGGCTTTCGTCACGGGAGCCAAAGGCGGGGCTTTAACGGCCATGGCTTGCGCGACGGTGGGCTTTTTGGTGGGAACCTTTTCCTTAACGGGTTTGGGTTTGTCTTTATCCACGCATTTATTGGCCTTGACCAAAGGCTTATTATTTCCCACCTTGGGTTTAGCCATGTTAGCCTGCTTAGTCATGGGCATGGGGCTCCCGACCACGGCCAATTACATTGTTTGTAGCGCGGTTATTGGCCCAGCTTTGGTTAAACTCGGAGTTTGGCCTTTAGGCGCCCATCTCTTTCTTTTTTATTTTGGCTTATTGGCTGACATTACCCCGCCAGTTTGTTTGGCTTCCATAACGGCCGCGGGTTTGGCCTCCGCGAGCGCGGCCAAAACCGGCTTAAAAGCTTTTATTCTCTCTTGGCCATCTTTTGTTTTGCCGTATTTATTCATCTATTCCCCAGAAATTATCTGGCAAAAAGGCGGGTTTTTAGACATAACTGGCGTCGTGGGCTCGGCGGCTTTGGGGGTTATCTCTTGGTCAGCCGGGCTTAATGGGTTTTTCCAAGGCGATTTGCCCAAACCCTTAAGATTTTTGGCTCTTTTGACGGGCTTGGCTCTTTTTTGGCCAGAGGGGACTATTAAGATGTTTGGGGTCGTGGGTTTTGGCCTTTTCTGGCTCGCTCGGCACCTAAGAAGCCAAAGAACCCTCAAGCTGGCTTTCTAGTTTTTGACCAAGGTAACTAAACTAAGCCTTGGCCCCGCGGCCCGCTTCGGCTTTCGTCTTTGCCCAAGAGAAAATCCACCGGTTGCAAGCCAAATTGGCTAGGATGCAGGCAACCGACAACGCCTCTTTTGAGAGAGCCGTCAGGATTTTTTTCGCCCAAATCCACAATCTCCCCTGGCAAAGTTTCGCCGTCTGGGCCCAAGATCAACAATTGGGCTAAAGGCCAGCCTTCCTCGCTATCGGGGGGCGTGTATTTGGCTAAGGCTATTTCTTTGGTGCTTAAGGTTAAAAGGCTCCCTACTGGCCAAGGCCCCATGAGGTTAATAAAGACTTTAACCAATAAAGGATCCAGCTGGTTGGCCGCTTTGTCCAAAATAGACATTAAAGCCTCAAAAGGCGATAACTCCTTGCGCCAAGGCCGGGCTGAGGTCATGGCCACGTACTGGTCGGCAATGGCTAAAATCCGGCCAAAAAGCGAAATGGAGCGGGGGTTTTTGTTTCTCGGGTAACCTAGGCCATCCAAACCCTGGTGATGTTCTTTGGCTGGGCCCAGTAAGGCCAGCTTTAAAGGGTAGGTAGCGTTTAAGCGGATAATGTGATAGAGGCTGGCCAAAACGTGGCTTTGGGCGGTGGCTAGATCTTTGCCCTCTAAGCGATCCGTGGTTTTGGCCGCTCGCAAAGGGGCTCCGACTTTGCCAAGATCATGAAACAAAGCCGCTAAACCTAGTTGCTCCAGGCCCGCCCTAGTCACGTTTAAGCGATAGCCCACGCCAATGGCTAAAATGACCGTGTTAATCGAATGGGTGTATAAAGGATCCGTGCCATCGCGCACGGTGCTTAAGGCTAAAAAAACTGACTCATCCTCAAACAAGATGTCAATCAGTTCTTGGATGGCTCGCTTGGCTTTTTGGACGCCGATTTTTTTCTGTTCTTTGACCCGGGCCCCGGCTTGCCGGATAATGGTCAAAGCTTGAGAGTAAGCCCTTCTGGCTTGGTTGGCCACCTCTTGATTGATGTTGGTGTTAGTAACGACTTCTCGCCCCAAACCGCCGCCTTCTTGGGTGGTTCCGCCTTGACCTCCCTCCACGGCTTGATCCTGATCTTTAGTCACTTGGGCCCAGGCCAGATCGCCAGTTAAGTTTTCGGCCAGAAACTGGTAGGGCTCTTTTTCGCGTTTGGCTCGATTTAAGACATCCATGAGGCTGACAATAATTTTGTCGCTGGCCTCTTCGTTGGGATAAAACTTCAGGCCATTTATTTCGCGCTCTTGGAAAAACTCCGAAATTTTAATGACTGTGTTCCACATGGCGCTCGAGTAGATGACGCGCTGGTCATTAAGATAGAAGCGTCCACGATAAAGGGCGAACTCAGCGGGTCGACCGTTAGCCCACAGTTTTCTTAAGGCTACCCGAAAAGATTCTATGTTGTCGACAAAAAGCTTATTGTTGGACTGATGAATTTTGACCACCTGCAAGAGTCGAAACATGGAGGTCAATAATTCTTCGCCTTCGGAAATGGGTTTTTTGTCTTGAGCCATGGAGCGCCTCAGCCAGAATTTCTGGATAGGCCATCCGAGGCGGCTTGATAAGCTCGCCTAATGGCTCGGAAAAAGCTATGGCTGGCTTGGGCCAATAGCTCGTTGGGTTGGCCCAAAGCCTCGGGCGTTAAGGCTAAGGCTAAGGCGGCCCCTTGGCGATGGTTTTGGTTTTCGCCTAAGCCAAAGAGGGCTTTGAGGTCTTTTTTTAAGAGCACCTGACCGGCGAACTCGGCGGCCTTGGTGGTGGCCGCGGCTCGGCCTAAGGCTCGGTAGGCGTTGTAAATGGCGAATTCGGGTCGCGGCTGATTGAGCTCATAGCTATTTTGCAAAAATGACAAAATGGCTCTTTCCACGGCGGGGCTTCTTTTTTGGCTAATTATTGAGTAGATTTGGCTACTGACCACGGGATCGCTTTCGGCTAAAAGGTGAGGCAAAGAGGCGATCCGCTCTGGGTTATTGGTCAATAAAATTTGCGCGGCTTTTTCGCGCACAGAAGGGTTGACGTTGCGCGAAAGACCTATTAGGAGCGGAATTGATTGATCGGTCTCGGTGACGGGGATCCGGTCAATCAGCTGGATGACCGTTTGGGTCGGGAAATTAATGTTAATGCTGGGAGCCAGATCCGCGCCCACGGCGGCGGCTTTGTTGGCGATGGCCGTTAAAATCTCTCTTTTTACCGAGCGATCAGTCACTTTCGGGTAGAGCTTGATTAAGGAATCAATGGCCACGGTTTTGGTGGGCATGAAATCCAAAAAAGTCCTCAGTCGCGTTTGATCCGCCTGGGTTAAGCCTTCTCCGGGTGGGGTCAAAGAGATAAAGCCATCTAAGATTTCTTCGCGGTGCAGGTAGCTCTGAAAAACCTGGGGCAAATCCCCATAAATATCCGGCTTAGATTGAGCTAAGGAGAGTAATGACTTAATGATGGTCACTAAGGATCTTAATTCGCTCCAGGCTAAGGAGAAACGGACGCTCTCGGCCAGATATTCCAAGATAGGAGCCCGCCCAGTAGGGGATTTAACGTTGTTTAGAACCATTATAGCCGGTTCCAAGCCATCCGCGACCGTTCTTTGGGCGTTTTGGGCCACTAATTGGCTTAAGGCCTTTTTTTCTGGCTCAGTCAATTGCCACAAGCGCGACTCTAAAGGCTGGCCCGCGTTTAAGCTGGGCTGGTTGGGCGGATGGGAAGGCAAACGCTTATCATTGGGATCGAGTTTTTGGCCAATGGAGCCCGCGTTTAATTCCATCCACTGAAAAAGGGCTCTTAAAGTGGTGGCTTGGGTAGGGTCTTGGCTAATTTCGCCGCCCGTGCCCGGGCCGCCTTCAAGCCCTTGGCCACCTTGCCCTTGGCCCGGAGCGTTTATGACCTTTAAAGCCGTGATTTCGGTGATGGGGTCAATATCCCAAAACTCATTGGCCGTTTTGTATTTGACGCTTTGGAAATCGGCTCCCCACATGGCCGTGACCAGATCATCCTCGTCTTCCTCTCTGGCCATGCGAAACCGGTTCAAAAGATCGATAAAGGTCACCATCTCCTTGGCGGTCACTCCCTCCAAAAACTCGATCCATTGAACGCCATCCCGAAAAAGCGGGAAGATAATGTTTTGTTCCCCGGGGCGATCTTGGTGGACAGGCTGGCCAAAGTAGATGAGACTATTAAGATCCACGAAGAGCTTTAAGGACTCCTGCTCGTCTAAAAAACTAGCTAACCATTGATAAGTCTTATTAATTGATTCTTGGCGGATCTGATTATTTTCAGGATAAAGAGCGCAGTTTTTTACCGTGGTTATAAAACTCTGTAGACCCGTTCGAACCTGGTCGATTAAATCGGCTAGATTCGAGGCGCCAATCTGGTCAGGTTTAGCCTGATCCATGGATCGAGCCCTCCAGACAAACCAACAAGGCCCACGGGGAAGTCTAAAGTTCCCGGGGCGCTCTGTTTAGAATGAAAATAATCTTGGCCTAAAAAGGCTAGAGTGATTTTTAACAAAATCTTCAAAATCTAAAAATACTAAAAAAAATGACAGGTACAATTAAAAATCAAATAAAGCGCTATATTTATTTAAACAAGGCCGGAAAATAAAGAGTTAAGGCTCTATTATTTAAAAATAAGTTCGCGAAAAATGTATTTTTTAGAAAAATGGATGAAATTCTAAGAGCCAAAAAATGGCCTAATGGCTATAATATAACGCGTTATTTGGTTTTTGTAAAGAAGGAACGCTAAAACGGTAAAAAAAGCCCCTGGCTAAGCCAGGGGCTAAAAGAACAATTGTTTAAAAGCTAACCGCTAAAGCGTTAAATGTTTAAACTTAACGCTTAGGAGCGTTTTTTGCTCAGCCTTGGAAAAAGGCGACGCCAAAAAGCCATGAAGTTCAAGGAACCCAAAATAACCAAGATCAAGCCTGTCCAGAGAGCCGCTGGAGCCCCAGGTTGGCCTAAATAAGCCCAGCCAACCATAAAAGACAATATGCCTAAGGGCAAGAGGATAAAGCTGGCCAGAAAGAAAAAAAACATCTTCTAAAATCCATTCCAGCTCGATCCAGCGATAGGCGAATTAGTCGCGAGCGGCTCCCAGGATGCGCGTTAAAGCCAAAAAGAGGTTTATAAAGTCCAGATAAAGCGTTAAAGACCCATGGATAATGATTTTGTCTTCCATATCCGTGTTCGCGAAGCCACCAGCGTGGATAACTCTAAGCTTTTGGTGATCGTAAGCGGTTAGGCCAGCGAAAACGATGACCGCGATCCAGCAGATGACGTAATGAACAAAGGGGCTAGCGAAGATTAAGTTGATTAAGCTGGCCACGATTAAGCCGATTAAGCCCATGAACAAAAAACCGCCCCAGGCCTCCAAAGACTTTTTGGTCATTAGGCCATAAGCGGCCATAGCGCCATAGATAAGGCAAGTGGAGAAAAAGGCTTTAGCGATCACGTCCGTGGGATAGACCATGAGGACTACCGAGACTGTCATGCCCACGGAAGCGGAGTAAAGGAGAAACAAGCCTTTAATGACTTGAGCCGACACTTTATTGATCAAAGCGTTAATGGCGATGACTAGGCCAATCTGAACGGCGAATATGAAGAGCCAGGCCAGGCGGCTTGAGGCTAGGATGGATAGCCAAGCCTGGGAATTAGCTAAAGCGTAGCTAACCACCGCGGTTAAGGCCAGGCCGCCACACATCCACATATATACTTTTTGGAAGAAAGTGGCTTCGCTAGCCGCGGCCAACTGGGCGGTCATCCCTTGATTACGGTTAGGTCTAGTTAAATCAATCATTATTGTCTCCTTAAAGGCAAAGGCTTGATTGGAGTTTCCAGGGTTAGTAGCCGATCGCCTGGTTTTCAAGCGGCGGACAAAAGGCTCCGGCCAAAGCTTTTATGGCCTAATAATAGCGATCAGGCCCCCAAAAATCAACCGCTAAAATGTAAAAAAACAAAAAAACTAGCCTTTGGCCAGGCTTTGGCTAGAAATGGCCACTCGATTAAGGTCAAAATGGTTAGGTAAAAATATTGTCTTAAAATCGTTAACATATTAGGGCTAATTATTGACAAAAGTTTAAAAATTCCAAAGACCTTCAAAATGGTTATTAAAATGATCTTTATTAAATCTAAATAATAAATTATAACCTTTTACTAGTTAAAATTAAAAAATCATAAGTTAAATTGTCAAAAATTAGATAACCCTAAAAACTTTGGGGTCGGGCCAATAATCGCTAGCGGGCCGGCCAGGGACTTGGGGCGCTTTAGTGGAAAAGCTAGACCAATGGCTAGGCGGTTTAGCGAATTGACCGGCTCCCAAGAGATTTAGAGCAAACCTAGGGTGGGAGCGGGTTTTAAGACAATTGTTCTCAAAGTTTGGTCAAAACATGTTTAAAAGTAGGAGGTTTCGCCTCAGCGGAAAAGCCAGCCTTAGAGGCCGTTAGCCTAAAATGTTTAAAGTTTGGCCATAAAATGGGCCATAAAAGTTGATGGATAGTCGATAATTTGGCCAAAACTTCTGGCCACGGCTTTCATTTAATCTAGAGATCATGGAAGCGATCATCTGCCTCTTAACGGAAAATACGTCGTAAAATAGGTTTTAACCTTTTTAGAAAATCAGATGGTGGGTTATATTTTTCAAAAGTACCAGATTTATTCAAAAATATAAGTTACTTTTAGTATTGGCGTTTAGCTAATTTTTTTCTAAAATAGCTTGGATTAACAGACAGATTAAGGGTCATAAGTCGCAATAGCCTATTTTTAAAATATTGTCATTTGGTTAATTTTAGCTAAAAAATTTGTCTAGAAAAATTGGCGCATTATGGTAGGGGTGGTCTAAAACCCTAAGTCAGCTTGTAGCCAAGTTTCCATCTGGTCTCAGAGCCAAATGTTTAAAGTTTGTTAAAAAATGGGCTTAAGAAGTAGCCGCTTAGTCGATTAATTGTTTAAAACTCATGTCGCCGCGGCGGAAGGTCAAGCTGGCTATTTTGAATCTATGTTTATGGGGTTTATGTTTATGGGGTTTTTGGAAAAAATCCAGATTTTTACGGGAAATACGTCGTAAAATAAGGATTTCAAGCTTGGCCTGGTTGAAAATTTTGATGGTGGCCGTAAATATAAAAAATTCCACAAATTTTAAAAAAATGAAACAATTATAATATTTGGCTAATGGCTAATTGTTTTTCTAAAATGACCTGATTTTTCGGACTCATAAACGCTAATACGTCGGAGAATACTATTTTAAAAAAATTGTCATTTGGCTAATTTTATCTAAAAAAAATTATATCTAGAAAAACAGGTTTCTAGCGCTTCTCAGAGGCTAATGTTTAAAGTTTGTTGAAAAATGGGCCCAAGAAGTAGCCGCTTAGTCGGTTAATTGTTTAGAAGTCTTGTGGCCAGGCGGAAGGCTCAGCTGGCTATTTTGACTATATGTTTAGGGGGTTTTTGGAGAAAATCCAGATTTTTACGGGAAATACGTCGTAAATAAAGTTTTTACAACTTGGCCTGGTTAAAACACTATGGTGTCTCGTAAATTTAAAAAGTTCCAGGTAACTTGAAAAAATTAATCAATAGTAATATTATCTATTGGCTAATTTTGTTCGAAAATAGCCTGGTTTTACGGACTATAAAAGGCCAATACACGGAATAACCTATTGTTTAGAATATTGTCATTTTGTAAATTTACGCTAAAAAATAAATTTTGAAAAATTGGCGATCGCTGGTAGGGAGTGGTCGAAAACTACAAAGTTTCTCCACCCCGAGGTTAGGCTTTCGCTTCCAGCGTTTCTTAGCGCCCAATGTTTAAAGTTTGTTGAAAAATGGGCCTCAGAAGTAGCCGCTTAGTTGGTTAATTGTTTAGAAGTCTTGGGGGGAGGCGGAAGGATAAGCTAGCCATTTTGACTTTAGGTTGAGGGGCGGTTGGGGAGAAATTCCGATTTTACGGAAAACACGTCGTTATTAAGGCTTTAAACCGTGGCCTTTTCGAAAATCTTAAAGTGGCCAGATAAATCCCAGAAATTTCTAAATTTTCAGAAAATTAATTATTTTATATTGTTAATCGGCTGATATATTCAACCTAAAGCGTTTATTCCATTGAATAAATTTTATCAATTTTTCGGCTTGGCCTTGCCATAATCCTTGTTATAGGCCTTATCATATGAAATAACTAAGTAATAGTTATTAAATAGCGCTATTAGGATTAAAATAATAATTAGGTGTTGGCGGAGGCTGTGGTTGGCGCTAGGTAAATCAGTTATTGGGCTTAACCTTAAAACTGAGTCAAAATTTGGCGGGAGATTTGGCCATATAATTAAGCGGAAAAAGACTGGGAAACGCCGTTGAAATCGATTCCCAGCCTTTATAAGCTGGCGTGAAAGTCTCTGAAGCCAGGTTTTAAATGACTCTGAAGCCCGGCTCCATCACGCCAGCTTTTTTTATGATATCCAATTTTTCAGTTGGCGTCAAGCAACAATTTGGTTCTGATCCTTGTTGTTTTTTTACGGGGCGTATTTTTATCATAGTTTGAGTTCAAAAATTAGTATTTTGGCGCCCAATAGACGACTGAGTTTTGGCCGCGAATAAATAGGCTAATGGCTCTAGAAAAGCGTCTAGCCTCGGTTAGGCGAGGTTTTTAGGGGCGCGCGGGGCCAGACGCGGAAAGCTAGCCGAAAAAATGGGCCTTCTTTGTTCAAAACCTGATTAAAAGTCTGGTCTTCTCCGCCCCAGTTTAAGCCAGTCAGAAATGAGCTCTCTGGCCAAATATTCCAAGTTTGACGAAAAATTGATTCTTTAATGTTCAGAATTTGTCAATTTGTTTGGTCGCGAGTCGAGGTTCCATCGGGTTCTAGCCACTTCGGAAAATCCGCTTAATTTACGGAAATATCGTCATAAAAAGGGTTTTAATTTTGGCCTTTCAATACAGACAGAAGGTTAGCCAAAAGTTCCCTAAACCTTTCGAAATTGACCAATGATAAATATTCATATTTAGCGAATATTACTGACCTAAGTCCTAGGATTTTATGACTATTTTTTGCGCGATCCTACTTGTGGCCATGTTTATAATGATTGGCTTTTGGACAATTTTAATTGAATTTTGCCCGTGGATAACATTAGCCGCCAGTTAAGGAAAATACTTAAAAAATGTCTAAAATACGTAAATAATTTCCTAAAATACATTAAAATATGAAAAGTCTTTGAGCTTTTTGTCTAGTTTCGGCTTAGCCTTATTTTAAGCTGTAAACTTGTTTTAAGGCTAGCCAGGTGTTAATATTAGACCGGAATTTAAATGTTCCCGGAGGCATTATTATTCAAACGGCTCGGGTTCTGGCCCTGGATGTGGGCGAAAAAAGAGTGGGCGTGGCCGTCTCTGACCCCTTGGGGTTAACGGCTCAACCCCTAATGGTTTTGCCCCGTCGACCGCACGGGGTTTTTTTGGAAAAAATGGCCGAGTTGCGCCAAACTTACCAGCCAGCTTTTGTGGTGGTGGGGTTGCCTAGGCGCACCGATGGCCGTTTGGGCCCGGAAGCCCAAAAAGCCATGGCTCTAGCTCATGAGCTGAAGTCGCGCTTGGATCTGCGAGTGACCACCTGGGAAGAGTGGATGACCACAGCCGAAGCGGAGCGACTTTTAAAGTCTGATGGCCTAAATAGTCAAAAGAGGCGGGAAGTGATAGATAAAACGGCGGCCACCTTGATATTGGAGGGCTATCTCCACCGTTATGGCCCTCGGCTCCCGGAGCTTTCATGAGCTCGGTCAAGTTGCCAGGCGTCTCAAAAGTCAATCAACCCAAGATCCGAACTGGGCCCAGCGTTTTTGGCCGAACCGTGGGTTTTATTGGGGTTTTTGTTTTCGGGGCCATGATTTTTGGTTTTTTGCGCCTTTTGGATTACTCGCAAAATTTTCTGGCCCCCGAGACCGTCAAACGAGAAGTGGTCGTCTCCATCCCGCAAGGCGCTAGTAACTCGCAAATTGGGCAGATTTTGCGCGCGAAAGGGGTTATTCGCTCGCCAGAAGCCTTCGCTTGGGCCTTAAAGATACGCTCTCTTCTTGGCCAATCGACCAGCTTAAAAGCTGGGGAACAGGCTTTGGATCCCTCAGGCGACGTTTGGCGAACCATCGCCACTCTGCACAAGGGCAATTTTAAGCTTTACCCCTTTACCGTGCCTGAGGGGAAAACTATGGTCGAAATCGCCCAAGCCGTGGAAGCCTCGGGTCTAGGGCTAGGAAGCGATTTTTTGGCTTTGTGTCGGGATAGGACTTTTATCGCTTCTTTAAACGTTCAGGCTGACACCTTAGAAGGGTATCTTTTTCCAGAGACCTATAGCTTTCCGCGAGGGACGCCCTTAAAAACCATTGTCTCGTCCATGACGGGCCAATTTTTTAAGGTTTGGAATAAATATAGCGCCACCGCGGCTCTGAAAGGCTTAAGCCTAAGAGAAGTTGTGACTTTGGCCTCCATCGTGGAAAAGGAAACGGCTAAACCCGAGGAAAGGCCACTCATCGCTGGGGTCTTTCTAAATCGCTTAGAAAAAAAGATGCGCCTGCAGACCGATCCCACGGTCATTTATGGCCTTAGGAATTTTAATGGCAATATCACCAGAGCGGATCTAGCCAACCCCCATCCCTATAACACCTACGTGATTGACGGCCTACCCCCGGGACCCATAGCCAGCCCGGGCGAAGAGGCCATCAAAGCGGTTCTTGACCCAGCTCCAGGTCGGTTTTTATATTTTGTGTCCAGAAACGATGGCACCCATCATTTTTCCGAAACCCTGGCTGAGCACAATCGCATGGTCAACCTTTACCAAAGATCCCCCAACCGGGGTTCTTGAGACGGCGTAAATTGTGGCTAGGCCAACTCCCTATCTGGTCAACGCCAGCCTCCTCAAGGAGACCATTCCCTCTTTTTTGGTCAACCTTTTGGTTTTTACCTCCATTTTGTTGATGGCTCGCTTAATATCCTTAATGGATCTGGTCATCGGCAAAAACGTGGATTTAAAGGTCATTCTTAAGGTTTTCGCCTTGATTTTGCCAAAATTGCTCTCCATGTCTATCCCCATGGCCGCTCTTTTGGCTTCATTAACCACTTTTTTGCGTTGGTCGGCTGATTCGGAAATCACGGTTTTAAAGGCCTCCGGCGTCTCTCTCTACCAGCTTCTGCCGCCAGTCTTGGTTTTTGGCTTAGCCGCGGCTTTATTGACCGGCTTATTTAATGTTTGGTTAACGCCGAGAGCCAATATCCAGTTTCGCCTAGAAATCATGGCTTTAGCCAAAGCTCGAGCGGATCTCGCCATCAAAGAGCAAGTTTTTGTCCGCGAGTTTCCGGGCCTAACTATTTACGTGGGCCAGATGCCAGGCGACTCGGAAATCATGGCCAATGTGGTCATCAATGATCGGCGAACCCCTGGGGAGAACACCTTGGTCGTGGCCCGCACCGGTTTATTGGACGTCGATCTCGAGCAACAAACTTTATTGTTTCGCCTAAGCGATGGCGTCATCGATCGCGTCTTCGAAGAGCGAAAATCCGTGGATAGCATCTTCTTTGACACCTATGAGCTCAAAATCTCCCCTGGCTCGGAGTTTGACAGCGAGGATCCTTTAATATTATTGGGCCGCACTGAATTGCCCACCGGACAGCTGAGGGCTAAGGCCAAGGAATTCGCGGAAAAAGGTCGCTCGGCTTATCGCGTCTTTTTAATGGAATGGCACCGTCGTTGGTCTTTGCCCGTGGCCGCGTTGTTAATGGCCGTGATAGGCATGCCTTTGGGAGCCAGTTTTCGGGCGAAGGGCCGCAATTTTGGCTTAGTTATCGGCTTGGCCGTTTTTGTCTTATATTACGCCTTTTATTCCTTAGGCTGGACGCTTGGGGATTCTGGCGCGCTCCCGCCCATCATCGCCATCTGGTCGCCGGTCGTTCTCACGGGTTTATTTGTTTTGTGGCTCCTCCTGGACGTCAATCGGTTGCGCCCCATCGATCCAGCCAAGACTTGGTCGCGTTGGCGGGCCAGCCGGAAAAGAGCCACGTCATGACTATTTTGGATCGTTATTTAACTAGGCTATTTTTTCAACGCTTAGGCCTTTGTTTGGCTGGTTTTTTGGCCTTGTTCTTGACCGTGGAATTTGTGGAAAAGATCTCGGATTTTTTAGATCACGACATAGGCGTCTCCACGATCGCTCTGTATTTTTTGGCCCAAATCCCCAATGTCTTGGTTTTGTTGACGCCAGTAGCCACCTTAGCCTCGGTTCTCATTACCCTCGTCATCTTGGCCCGCAATTCCGAGATCGTGGCCATGAAAGGCAGCGGTTTAAGCCTATTTCGTTTGTCGCGGCCTTTTTTGTTGGTGGGGATTGGCCTCTCCATAGTTATTTTTATAGTGAGCAACCTTTTTACGCCCATGACCCAAGAAGTGGCCAATGGCATTTGGGATGGCCAGGTTCGCAATCGCCGAGCCGGAGCCACGGCGCAAACGGTTGAGGATGTCTGGTTCAAAGACATCCGCGCCATGACCCATATGGGCTCTTATAACGAATCCTCCGGCGAGGTTGTGGATTTATCGATCTTGGTCTTGGATGAGGATTATAATTTAACCAGGCGCCTGGAGGCTCGCCAGGCTCTCTTTAATGAGGAAGGCCTTCTTTTGACCGAGGCCAAAGAAAAGATCTACCTCCATGGCCCGGATGGCCAAAGATCATTTCAGTTGGCTCGCTCGGATTCGCTGTTTTTGCCCAAATGGCCGAGTCCGCCCGCCGGAGTCGGGCGGCGAGCCGCTGTCAATAGCGACGAGTTGAGCGTGTGGGGTTTGTCCGAGGCCATAGAAAAACTTTACGCCGAGGGTTTTCATCCTTTAAGGCAGCTAGTGGATTTTCAGTTTAAGTTCTCTCGGCCCTTTATACCTTTAATTATGGTCTTGGTGGGTTTACCGATTGGCTTTTGGCGGGAGAAGGGCGGCTCAGTGGCTTTGGGTCTCGTTAATGGTTTAACTCTATCTTTCGCTTATCTGATCGCCTTGGAAATTTCCCGCTCAGTGGGTTACGCTGGCTTAATGCCGCCCATACTCGCGGCTTGGCTACCTAATGGCTTTTTTGGGCTCATTGGCCTTTATCTCTTCACCTACGCTAGGCAGTAGATGGAGTTAAAAAAATTCGAGTTCCAAAATCTCTAGTTTTTTCTTGACTTTTTATTCTTATTAGAGTAACATTGACCTTTATTACTAGATTAACGCGCCCATGAGTCGCTCCGGCTTGGTTGGCTAAAGATTCAGGGTTGGGCTTATTGGCCGCGTTTTTTTTAGCTGTTTTGAGGCTATTTAGGGTGTTTTAAGTTAATTTAAGGATATTGTTCTCTATTTGGCTAAAAATCCCTTAAGCGAGGCGATCATGAGACTCTTGGCGATCGGCCTTTTGGCCTTTATGGTTACGCTCACGCTTGTTTGTAACGTGGCCTGGGCCTATAAGATTTCCATCAATCAATTTGCGGATGTTCCAGCCTTAAACGACGCCGTGCAGGGTTTTAAAGAGCGTTTGGCGGAGTTGGGCATGGAAGTGACCTATGTCGAGCGCAACGCGAAGGGCTCTTTAGAGGATTTGGATCGGATTGTCGATCAAATAACGGAAGAAAACCCGGATCTAATTTTAGCCGTGGGCACCGCTAGCGCTCAGCGTTCGGTCAATCTCATAAAACATATTCCCATTGTTTTTACCTGCGTTACGGATCCCGTGAGCGCCAAACTGGTGGCCTCCATGGATAGCCCAGGCGGCAACGCCACGGGCACCACGGACATGAGCCCGGTGGCCAGCCAGTTGGCTTTAATTAAAGAGATCCAACCGGGGGCCAAAAATATAGGCGTCATCTATAACCCTGGCGAGCCTAATTCCGTCTTTCAGGTGGAGCTAGCTAAAGGCGAGGCCTTAAAACTGGGCTTCAAAATTTTGGAGGCCATGGCCACCAAAGCCTCTGAGGTGGCTGTGGCCGTCCAGTCTTTGGTGGATCGGGTGGACGCCATATATCTGCCCACCGACAATGTGGTGAACTCCAATATTGATCCCATTATTGCCCTGGCCCTTGAGCATCACATTCCCTTTTATCCCGCTGAGGATTCCGCGATACGTAAAGGCGGGGTGGCCACTTTATCGATTAATTATTATCAATTAGGCCGCCTAACTGGTCAACAAGCCGTTAAAATCCTCAAAGAAAAATTGTCGCCCGCCGAAATCCCGGTGGAATCTCTCAAAAACCTCTCCCTGGTCGTTAACACCAGGTTTTCTTCGGATGTTTTTTTAAGCGTGACCCCTTCCATAGTGGATAGGGCTCAGGTGGTTTATAAGTAGATTTTTTCGTTTTTTGGTTTTTTTTTAAGGCTAGGGCTGGAGAGCGATCTCTTGGCTCCTGGCCTTTTTTTTGGGGGAGAAGCTAGGATTTTTGGTAGGTTTTTGGCCGTCTTAAGGAGGTCGGGCCGAGGGAATTCGCGAAAAAAGTGGCTTATTTTTTGCTTATAAAGCCTCCAGTCGACCAGCCAGCGTCGATGGGAGGCTTCATATGATTAAAGGATTCGACAACAATCTATTTTCCAGCCAATTCGGGATCATGGGCGGCTCCTTAGGCTTAAGGCTAGCTCGTCACGATTTTAGCTCCACTAATTTGGCCAATATGGATACCCCCGGTTTTCGGGCTCGCCATTTGGATTTTGAGAAAGTCTTGGCCCAAAATCTCGCCGCTGGCCCTAACCAACTGGACGTCCGCCAGACCAGCGCTCTCCACATTCCCACCCGCGACAATGACATGGCCTTTAAAAAAGCCACGCACGCCGTCAAGATGTCCCCTTACGGGTATGACGAGTATGACGACGATAAACTCGATATTGATCAGGAAATGACCCTTTTAACCAAAAATCAGCTTATTTATAACACTACGGTTCAGATGTTAGCCAAGGAATTCGACAATCTGAAGTACGCCATTGGCGAAGGTGGCTCGAGGTAAGATTATGGACTTTTTGAACTCCATGGACATTAGCCAGTCCGGATTGACCAGCCAACGCCAGAGAATGAATCTGGTGGCCATGAACTTAAGCCATTTAAACACCACCCGAACCCCGGATGGCGGGCCTTATCGCCGGAAAGTGCCTATTTTTGAGACCGCCTCCTATTTTAGTGGGGCTCGAGGCGCGCGTCCTCGGTTAGATAGCCAACTGCAGGATTGTCAGGTGCGCGAGATCATGGAAGACCGGCGGGATTTTAAACTGGTTTTTGATCCCAGTCACCCGGACGCCGACGAGTTTGGCTATGTCTTAAATCCTAATATTAACGTGGTGCAGGAAATGGTGGACATGATTTCGGCCAAGCGGAGTTATGAGGCCAACATCACCGCCGCCACCGCCGCCCAGAACATGGCTTTAAAATCTTTGGATTTGTTGCGCTAGGTTTCGCCAATTAGCGCGCGCGATTAGAAACGCGCGCGAGGGGAAAAGGAACAGTCAATGATTGAGTCAATTAGGCCAGCCATAACCCCGGCTTTAGAGATGGCCGGGACGCGAAAAACCAATAATGATCCTCGGCCAGGCTTCGCGGATCATTTAAAAGCCACGGTCGCTAACACCAATAATTTACAGCATCAGGCCAAGACGGCCATGGAAGAGCTAGCCACGGGGCGCAACGGCAATATTCATGAGACTTTATTGTCCATGAGCAAAGCCGAGACCTCCTTTAAGATGCTCACTCAGGTGCGCAATAAAGTCTTAAACGCCTATCAGGAAGTCATGCGGATGCAATTCTAGGGCTTTTCGGTCGGAGGGCTCTCTGGCGACTTTTCCAGCATAAAAGTCACCGGCCCGTCATTGACTAGATTGATACTCATATGAGCCCCAAATTGGCCATAGCTGACGGGAACCGAATCGCTGAGGCGTTGACCTAGGTAGCGATACAGCTCCTCAGCCAGTTTAGGATGAGCGGCTCGGCTAAAACTGGGCCGTCGTCCTTTCCGGCAATCGCCGAGGAGGGTAAATTGGCTGACCAATAATATGGAACCCTCTACATCCAAAAGGCTAAGGTTCAGATGGCTCTCGGCGTCGGAAAAGATTCTAAGAGTCACCAGTTTTTCGGCTAACCAATCAGCTTCTTTAGCGGTATCGCCAACCTCCACCCCCAATAAGGCCAAAAGCCCTAGACCGATGACGCCTGTGGGTTTGCCGCCCACCAAGACCTCGGCTTTGGTCACCCTCTGGATCAGAGCTTTCATCAATCGTCTCCCTAATTAAATTGAGTTTTTAAGGTTAAAGACTTGGCCAAAGCTCATTCTCCAGCTTTTTGGCCTTTTTTTATGGCCCCAAAGGCCAAGAAATCTTGGCGGAGTTAAGAGACTCTTTTAAAGTCATTTGCCAGAAAAAAGTTCTGGGGTCAATTGTTTTTTTTGGCGGATCCCGGCAAATCCCGCCAGCGCCGTCCAGATATTAATTCGATTTCGCTATAAATATCGATAATTCAACACTCTTTACCGACAATCAATAGTCATAAAAACGTTAAAAAAGTTGGCACGGAATCTGCTTAAGAGAACTGTGGAATTTTGGGCGAGACCAACCTAACGCCCTCAATTGGGCTTATTGAGGTGAGAAAATGAATTTAACCAATGTTGTGGTCTTAGATTTGGATCCCAAAAATTTAGCTCGCGTGGCTAGGGCGCTCCGGCCCTTTGGCAGCGGAATTCTTTGGGCGGAGACAGTAGAGGATGGCTTGGGGCTCATCAGCGAGGCTCAGCCATTTTTAGCCATAGTCGATAAAGACATGCCTGGCCTTACGAGCGTGACGGCCTTTTTGGAAGAGACGCGCTCCATAAATAGTTATACCGAGGTCATCGTTTTGGCTCAAGAACCTGAGCTGGACGAGGCTTTGGATTGGGTCGAGCAGGGCGTTTACACGGTTTTGAGTCGCCCCTTAAACCCCGATCGCCTCCGTCAAGTGGTGGGTCGGCTGAATGAGCGCGACAAGAATAATCGAGCTTATCCCCCGGTTCGAGGTCTCTCTGATGACCGAAGCTTGGTTTTATACCGGAATTTAGCTGGCCATCAGACCTCGGGGCCCTTAATGGAATCTTTGGCCCAAACGGCCAGAAACCTTACTGGGGCGGATCGCTCCGAAGTCTGGGCTGGGGAAGGGTTCGGGAAAATCGATCGGCTGATCTCTGGGTCGGAGCAAATGGTGGGCGGCTATGAGGTGACTTTGGAAATGCCCTGGCATGGCCGGTCATTGGCCTCTTTAAAACTGACTTTTTCGACCAAACAGGCTTTAAAGGATTTGGATCCCACAGTTCTTCACGAGCTTCAATGGGTGGGCTCATTATTTTTAAACCAGGCCTTAAAGTACGAGCAAGCCGTGACCTTAGCCTCTAGAGATCCTCTAACTGGCCTCTTTAACCGGCGGATCTTCTTGGAGCAACTGGATCGGGAGTTCTACCAGAGCCATCGGCACAGTAGTCCCTTATCCATGATTATCCTGGATCTGGATCATTTTAAAAGCATAAATGACACCTACGGCCACCAGACGGGGGATGGCTACTTGCTGTGGCTAGCCGAAACCTTAAACTCCGTGACCCGAGGCGGGGACGTGACGGCGAGGATTGGCGGGGAAGAGTTCGCCATACTGCTGCCCAGAACCGATATGGAGCAGGCCCTGGTGCTAGCCAACCGGCTGAAGGAAGCTTTGGCCAGCAATTTGATGCCCGAGGGACTACCAGACGTTCGCCCAACTATTAGCCAAGGGCTAGCCGACATCAGTCATTTTCTGATCAAAAGCCCGGCTGATCTGGTATACTGGAGCGATCAAGCCATGTATTTGGCCAAACGTTCCGGTCGGGACACAATCAAAACTTTGTCAGAACTGCCTGGCCAGAGAAAAGTTGAGGGCACCCCGTATGTCTTCCAATGACGAAAAGCGCAAAGGCCTGCGGGCGATTTTGCCTACCCAGATGCTATTTAATGTCCTGGAGAAACCCACCGATTATATTCGGGGCCAGGATTCGACGGTGAAAAAGTTGGCCGCGGTCGACGCTGAGCCCATGCCGAACCTCAAAAGCGAGTCCCAGATTCTTCTAGCTCGCATTGACCGCAAGCTTTCTTTGATCCTGAGCATCTTGGCCGAAACCAACGCTCGGAAGAACTACCTAAACCAAGCCATGGTTCAGGATATCTCGGAGTTTGGGCTAGCTTTTGGCCATTACACGGAATTTCCCATTGGCGCTTATCTGGAAATTGGCCTTTGCTTGCCCTATACCGAGGGGCGCTTGATGGACATAATGGGCCGGATCGTGCGGATTCTCAGCAATGAGGAAAACACTTCTGGCGAGCCCCACATGTACGGCTTTGAGTTTACCGACATCCTCTGGAGCGACCAAAATGATATCGTCCAGTGGATCTTCACCAAACAGCGCGAGGAGATTAGGCGGCGCCGAGACAATATTTGAGATCCGCCCAATTTGAGATCCCTCAATCTGACCCCCCAATCTGACCCCATAGATGGCCAAGGAGTTTAGGGTTGGTATTTCGCCACCCTTCTCCCGGCGCGCTTGGCCAAAAGCTCTAAAAGGCTAAAAATCCTCCTAAAAGATTAAGTTTATCTGTCCTAGACTCTACGTTTGGCCAACCTGGCCGCTCCGTCTAAACGACCTTTAAAATACGCTAAAAGTTAAAAATTCATCTAACAAAGTTAAGCCAAAGCTTTAGGAAAATCTCTTAAATGAGAGAGATTCTGGAGGCTGAGTTATCATTGGCGGCTCTAGGGTCTAGCTTAAGGCTCTGGGTTAGCCTAATTGAGGGCTAGAGTCACGCCTAGCTACTTACGAGGCGGATCTGGGATCTTTCGCCTTAACCAAAACCCCAAAAAAATCCAAAGAATTTAAAAAAGGTTGGCCGCGCGAAAAAGGCCAGGCGCCTCTAAAAAGCCTAGAGACATTTTTGGGGTCAATTCATATATATGAATTTGGGAAAAAAATTTATAGTTAGAAAAATTATCAAAGGCAAAAATGAGCCATCCTAACTATTAATATAGAGAGCTAAGCCTGAGGAGACGAGAGAAAAAACCTTGGTTTTAAGCGGCCTAGAGAGGGTTTAAGCTAAGACGGGATTTTAGATTTAACCCATCGCTTACGGGCGGTAGAAAGTAATTTTAGGCGAAAAACATTTTATAAATCCTTGCTTTCGGTTTTTGAGTTTAGTAAAGTTTTTTCGCGCGGAGAATATTTATATTTTACCTAAAAATCCAAAGCTTTAAAAAAAGGTTGGCCGCGCGAAAAAGGCAGTCGCCTTTAAAAAGCCTAGAGACATTTTTGGGGTCAATTCATATTTATGAATTTTGGAAAAGAAATGATAGTCAGAAAAATTATCCAAGGCAAAAATGAGCCGTCATAACTATTAATATAGAGGGTTAAGCCTAAGGAGACGAGAGAGAAAACCTTGGTTTTAAGCGGTCTATAGGTGGATTAAGCTCAGACGGGTACTTAGATTTAACCCATCGCTTACGGGCGTTAGAAAGTAATTTTAGGCGAAATATATTTTAAAAATCCTTGCTTTCGGTTTTTGATTTTAGTAAAGTTTTTTCACGCGGAGAATATTTATATTTTATCCACTATTTTATAAAAAAGCGTGCGGTACTTGAGGCTATCGGTAGATGAGCCAGCTGGAGATTTGGAACTGAGGCTGGGAGCGAGACTAGGAACAAAACTAGGAACAAAACTAGGAGCGAGATTATGATGTTCAATGAAATTTTAGTTAAAGTTTTAATATTTAGTTAGATATTGTTTATGTCTAAAAGTATAGACTATTTAATTTGTCTATCCTCAATATGACGATTATAATAACTTGATTTTGGCGAAAAAAGGCTAAACCCCAAATTGGTGTCAGCGTGAGAAAATTACCAGTAAAAGATCTGACAATTGACTCGAAAATAGCGCGTAAGGCGGAAGCCGCCACAATGTTGGCGGAGGATTTTAAACTTGATCCAGAAACCTTGGAGTTTCTAAAAACGCTTATTACCGTCCCAGGAATTAGCTCAACTCATATTCTCCTGCATGGGCCAAAAGGAGCTGGCAAAAATCAATTGGCCAGATTTTTAGCTGAGGCGGTCAAGTGGCCAGCTTTTGAGGTTAGATTTGGCCAATCGACCGAAAATTTCCGCGAGAATATAGTCATGGCTCATGATATTCTGGGTTCTGGCCCTGGCCATATCCTCATTATTGATAACGCTGAGGAGATACTCTCACAATCTACCTTTGATGGGCCAGTCAAATATAAAAATTTCAAGGGAACATGGAATTTATCAGTTTTTATGAGCCAAAAAGAAGCGGCCTGTTTTTGGATCGTTGAGAGCCTAGAAGACATAGACGAATCAATTTTGGAGATATTTGACTACAACGTCAAGTTTGAAAAATTAGGGGCTACGGAGAGGTTACGTCTCTGGCGGAAACAGCAAGCTACCTTTAAAAGAAAACTCTTGCCGGATGACTCATTGCGGCGTCTAGCCAATGAGTTTGACGTTAACGAGGATGAGATCAAAAAGTTTTTTAATAAAACTTGGAAAATAGAGAGCCAGGACGCTAAAAAGGCTGAGCTTTGGCTAAAAAACAATTATGGTCATATTTGGATCTCCTGGGGCGGAGATCTAAGCCTGTGAGGTTTTCGCCGACCTATAGGATTGAGGCTTTGGCCACTAACCCACCCATAAACGAGCTAGTGGCTAGCCTAAAAGTTTGGCGAGACCGGAACAAAAGTCGAGCCATGGAGGAGCGGCAAGGTCTTAAATTGTTATTCTATGGGCCTCCAGGACTGGGGAAGACAGAGTTGGCCAACTATTTGGCTTACGAGCTGGATTTGGAGCTAACTCAGGCCCGAGTCTCGGACGTGATGTCCCCATGGGTTGGCGAAAGCGAGCGCAATTTGGCCAATCTATTTCGGAAGCGGGAGTCGAGTCTGGGGATTTTGCTGATTGATGAGCTGGAGTCGCTTCTTTTTAGCCGAGACATGGCTCTTAGATCCTGGGAGTTAAGGTTTGTTAATGAGTTTTTAACTTGTTTGGATTTATATAAGGGTTTATTCATAGGGACGACTAACCGCCCTGATAGGCTCGATAACGCTGGTCTGAGGAGGTTAGGGCGGAAGGTGGAGTTTAGGGCTTTGGAAGACTCTGGCAAAATTGAGTTATTTGAGGCCTTTTTAAAACCTTTAACTGGGCGGGCTCTGAATAAAACCGAGTCCTAGCGCCTTAAGCTTTTGACTCAACTCGCTCCCGCGGATTACGCGGTGGTGGCCGATAACATGTCTTACGTTCCGGAGGCCAAAATTACCAATTCGCGTTTAATAAACGCTTTGGAAAATGAGTCAAAATCCCGCCTGGGGCAATTGTTCGGCTAGGCGGGTTCAGAAAGAGTTAGAGGATAAAAATATGAGCCGAAAAATTTCGGATGACGTTTTTAAGAGAGTAAATAAAAACTCTTCTAAACACTTGAAATCTATATTTTCGAGTAAAAATATTGAGAGTTGGGTCAGATATTATTTGGCGATTTTTGTCCACCGCTCTTTGGCGCGAACAAGCGAATTCGCGCAAACAAGCGAGCTAAGCCGAACAGCCTATTGGTTAATAAAAATTTTAATAGGCGTTAATCAAGATAAAACATTTGGTGGAGATAGAGTTTGTAGCTTATTTTCAATGTTTTGTTTAGAGGATCCATTTTTTTTAAATTCATACTGCCTTAAATGTCATGAAACAGATGAATTCAACAATAAAATCGCTAAATTGTTAGAGGCCGTGAGATTCAAAATCGAGGAGTTAAAAGTGGCCAACCTAAAAAATCCGGTTGAAATTAGATTTCAAGCCATGAGCCAGATATTGCGCTTAAGCGAGGTGGAGCGACATTTTTTGGCCTTTTTAATCGTTATTGATAATTCCGTCATCAGCCGCAGGTTTTTTGATACTGAGCTAGATATTTTTCTTAAGTCAAATCGCCATCTTCTGCTTAGGGCTTTGGGTTGCGACAAAAAAGAGCTTGACGCGGTTCTGAGCGGGCGCTTGAAAAAATTAGGCTTCATATTTCTCCAAGAGAACTTAGCCCCTGACCTGGACGCGAGCTTTTTTCAGTTTTTGACCTATGGAAAGGAGCCTTTAGAGCAATCTTTTCTAGTTCCGGTCGCGAATTCAATTTTGACGGAAAAAGATTTTCGCTTGGACGGTCAGACTTTAGAAACGCTGAAAAAGTTTTTAAAGGGCGTATCCAATAGAGCCACTCATATCTTAATTTATGGGCCCAAAGGCGTGGGGAAAACTCAATTAGCCAGATTTTTGGCCACGGAGGCCAGTCGAAAAGCGTATGAAGTTTACCCAGGCGAGAGGCTCAGGCAATTTCGCGATAATTTACTTTTGAGCTATGGTTTTTTGGCCACGGTTCAAGGAAGCGTTCTTATTGTTGACCAGGCTGATGGCCTTTTGTCGTCCCCCTTGGCTGGATGGGGGACGGAAGACGCGGAAGATATTGATGACTCGCTCGAGCCGGAAAAAGGCTTCTTTCAAGAATTAGTCATGAATAAAAATGGCCCACCTTGTCTGTGGATTGTTAATGAAACTGAAGGGATCCAGGATGAAATTTTGGATCGCTTTGTCCTAGGGATCAAATTAAATAAGCTGGGGACTAAAGAGCGACTGGAAATCTGGCGACGCGAAGAGGCCGAGCGGGGGGCCAATTTTCTTCAAGACCAGACCCTGCGTTATTTGGCCAAGGAATTTGCGGTCAGCCCTTTAGCCATTAGCCGTTTTGGCCAGAAAACGTGGGAAATTGAGCCCCAAAACCCGCAAAAAGCCGAACTGTGGCTGAAAAAACAACTGCGAGCCAACTTGGAGCTCCATGGCCAAGGAACTCGGCCTCTAAAAATCGGGCCGACTTATCGCCCCCTAGCCTTAACGACCAATCCCCCGGCGGCTCAGCTTTTGGCTAACCTTATAGCCTGGCGCGACCGGAGCCTTTTGAGCGAGAGCGAGGATCGAATTGGGCAAAAATTATTGTTTTATGGCCCTCCAGGCGCCGGGAAAACGGAGTTGGCCAACTATTTGGCCGAGGAGCTGGATTTGGATTTTTCCGTGATTAGATCCTCGGACATAATTTCTCCTTATCGCGGCCAAAGCGAGGCCAATTTGGCGGCTCTTTTCCGCAAATATGAAAATTCTTTGGGGATTATACTCATTGACGAGGTGGAATCGTTTTTATATAACCGCGACCTGGCCGCTCAAAGCTCGGAGTTATCTTTGGCTAATGAGTTTTTCGCTTGCCTGGATCATTTTACGGGTTTATTTATTGGGACGACCAACCAGCCAGAAAGTTTAGATAAGGCCGCCTGGCGACGTTTGGGGCGCAAGGTGGAGTTTGGGGCTTTAAGCGAGTTTGGCCAAATTGAGCTTTTTGAGGCTTATTTTAAGCCAATAACTGGCCAGGCTTTGACAAAAGACGAAAAGGAACGTCTTAAGCTTTTACGGGGTTTGAGGCCTTCTGATTTCGCGACCCTCGCCGATAACTTAAATAATTTCGCGCCTAAAAGCTTATGTAACTTGGCCATATTAGAGGCCCTAAAAGAGATTATGGAAAAAATGATCATGGAAAAAGAGATCGTGGAAAAAGGGGCCAACCTACAATGACTTTAAAAAGATTCGCTCGCCCTTTTACCAAGTTTGAGCCGATTTATAGCTCAAAGCTGGGTTTAAGCGATGATAACCTGTGGCTTAAATATTATGTCTGTCATTTCCTTTATAAAGCTTTGGGACAAAATCGGGTTTTAGGCGCGTTATTCCTAGCCGCGCTGAGGTTCGGCTTGGGAGACGAGCCTTTTTTAGTGACCATAATAAGAAGATCTGATATTGAATGGCCAAACGATCCTATTCTTTCAAAAAATTATTCTCAGACCCTCGATACAATTTTTAATGAGCCGGATAGGCTGAAATATCTAAAATTTTCCGATTTAATTGATAGCGAGCTAGAGGTTTTAAATACGTTTTTGGAAGAGCGAAAAAGCTTAATTCAAGAGGAGCCTATTGAAAGAAAGTTTCAAGACTTAAAAGAGACTTTATGTTTGAGTTCTTTAGAGCTTAGTTTATTGAAATTACTATTTGTCATGGAAGCGGTCGCCCCTTTGGACGATTATTTGGTCTTGGGTATCAAGTTATTTACAAAAGATAATTGGCCGAGTCTAGCTGGCCTTTTGGAGGCTAGCCAAGAGGCCCTGCGGGAGGCTCTCAGGGGTCGGACGATCGATTATGGCTTGATATTGAAAGAATATGGCCATTTGGGCTTTTATGGCCATTTGGGCCTCGGGGATGGGTTTTTTCAGTATTTTGATTCGCCCGATTCCGCGAAAAAGTTGAGTTTTTTGACCAAGGCTTTGGGGCCTGAATTGACGGCCAAGGATTTTAATTTCGATCCTAATACTTGGGAGTTACTCAAAAAACTTTTAAAAGGCAAAGGCCCTTCGTCGACCCATATCCTTTTTTATGGCCCGAAAAACGTGGGCAAAACCCAGATGGCCAGATTATTGGCCGCCCTCCTTCCTGGCTCAGCTTTTGAGATCCAAAGGCCGGCTTTAGTCGCGGATTATCGGAATCGGATCATTTTGGCTCGGCGGGCCTTAGAGAAAAGCGAGGGATCTTGGCTCATAATTGACGAGGCGGACAAGATTTTACAAGATCCTCCCTTTGGTTGGCTCAGCGAGAGCCAGGCCGCGAAGCTTTTTCCGGCTCAAAGCTTTTGGGCGGAGTTCTTGCGCAAAAATGGCCCGCCATGTCTGTGGATTGTCAATAATATTAAGGGCCTTAGCGCGTCTACAAAAGACTTATTCGCTTTTAGCCAGAAATTTGAGCCCTTAGGGACTAAAGCCCGACTAGAAATTTGGCGGCGGGCCCAAAAGAAAGCTAAGGTTGATCTTTGGCCAGACAGCTCATCGCGCCTCTTGGCCAAGGACTACCCCATCTCTCCAGCGGCTATTAACCATTTTTTTCACCTTACCCAGGAAATTTTAACCAAGAGTCCGGAACCCGATCCCGGCCTAGCCGAGCTTTGGACGCGGAAGCAAGCCCGGGCTAACCTGGAGCTCAATAACCAGCGTTTTAAGTCCCAGAAGATGGCCCCCAGCTATCGAGCGACGGTTTTAAGCCTTAACCCGTCCGTGGCCGACCTCTTGGCTAGCTTATTGGCTTGGCGTGACCGCTCGCTAATTTTGCCCCACGAAGAGCGAAAAGGCCAAAAATTATTATTTTCTGGCGGGCCGGGGACGGGCAAGACGGAGTTGGCGAACTATTTGGCTTATGAGCTCGATCTGGAACTGACCCAGGTTCGTTTTTCCGATTTGATTTCCCCATATGTCGGCCAAAGCGAAGCCAATATCGCCCAACTTTTTAAAAAATATCAAAACGCCTTAGGGATCATTTTGGTCGATGAGGTGGAGTCTTTTCTTTTTAATCGAGCGCGGGCCCAAGAGCCTTGGGAACTATCCAGGGTCAACGAGTTTTTGGCCGGCCTAGATCGTTTTACGGGTCTTTTTATTGGAACCAGCAATCGACCGGCCAATCTCGATCCAGCGGCCAGAAGGCGTTTAGGGCGCGAGATCAAGTTTGGGCCTTTGGCGGATTTGGGCAAACTTGAGCTTTTTAACGCCGTTCTAAAACCCTTGACTGGCCAGGAATTGACTTATGGCGAGATCGAGCTCCTTTCGCGATTAACCCAGCTTGTCCCAGCCGATTTTGCCGTGGTCGCGGAGAGCTCCGCCTTATTTGGCTCAGTAGCCGAGAATGGCTTAGATAACCAGACTCTTTTAAGATCTTTGGCCCAGGTCGCGAGCGAACGCCTCCGGCCATTAGCCAGTTAAATGTTCGATCCATATTTAAATTCGGGGCGTCTCAAAAACGACCCCTTGGCCTAAGCTAAAAGGATAAAGCCATGAGCTTTAAACGTTTATCGCGTTATTTTAAAACAAGAGTCCCCATTTTCCATCCAAAATTGGAGATCGACGAGTCTAACCAGTGGCCGGAATGCCAGGTTCGGATCTTGGTTAGTCGGGCGCTGGCCCAGACCAGGGTCTTTGGCCAAAATGGCCTGGAGTCGCTAATTATCGGGCTAGGCGAGGAAAAATTTTTGGCCGCTTTGCGGCAAGATTCCTCGGAGACCGCGAAAACTATTTATTATGGCTCGCGACACTCTGACTCCCTCGCCGAGAGCCTCCATAAAAAACTGAAAGAGGCTCCTCGGGCGACTTACAATTTAGCCATTAACAATTTATTGGCCGCCCTGGAAGCCCAAAAGGCCGCGAGCGCGAAAAAATTATTAAGCGATCCCGTTGAGCTGAGGTTTCAACATTTAAAAGACACGCTCAAGCTCAACCAGGTTGAGCTGAATTTGGTCAAGGCTCTTTTTGTCATGGAAATGTATCGGCCCTTGGATCAGTATTTAGACGAGGAGCTGGAGATTTTCGCCGTGGCCAATCGCTCGCTTCTGGCTGGTCTTTTGGATACCAATAAAGCCGAGGCTATGGCGGCTTTTTCTGGGCGTTTGTTAAAGCTTGGGATAATTGAGGAAGAGTCTCCTGGCCCATCCTTGGATTTAAACGAGAGTTTTTTCCGACTTTTGGACTTTGGCGAGTCGCCTTTGGCCGTGGGGGCTCTGGTCAAAGCCGAAGCCCCAATTTTAACGGCCAAAGATTTTGGTCTGGATCCGCCAACCTTAGAGATGCTTAAAAAGCTTCTGACTACCCCAACTACCTCTCCTATCCATATTCTATTTTATGGTCCTAAGGGCGTGGGCAAAACCCAGTTGGCCAGATTTTTGGCCCAGGAAACAAAAACCAAAGCTTTTGAGCTGGCCAAAGTCGTAAAACTCTCCGAGTATCGCGATAACTTGTTTTTGGCCCACAACTTTTTGTCGAGCTCCCCTAACTCGGTTCTCATCGTGGACGAGGCGGACAAGTTTTTGAGCGATCTAAACTTTGGGGTCACGAATAGAAAAAAGGCCGATTTTTTGAGCCCGGAAATCGGCTGGCTAGACGACTTTTTTCGGCGAAATGGGCCGCCTTGTCTTTGGATCGTTAATGACGAGAGCGTTATCCCTAGCTCTATTAAAGATCTGTTCATTTATAGCTTAAAGTTTGCGCCTTTAGGCGCCAAGGCCAGACTTGAGATTTGGCGACGCGAGCAAAAAGCCTTAGGCGAAGAGCTTTTGCCAGAGCCTTCTTTAAGGGGGTTAGCCAAGGAATTCGCGGTGAGTCAGTTTGTGATTGCCCATTCCTTATTGGCCACGCGCGACCTTAAACCCAGTAGTAGCCAAAACGCTGAGCTTTGGCTCAAAAAACAATTGCGCTCCAACCTTGAGCTAAAAGGACAGAGGACGAAACCTTTAAAAATCGCCCCCACCTACCGAGTCGAGGCTTTAACCATCGATCCGCCGGTGGACGTCTTGTTGTCTAACCTTAAAGCCTGGCGCGATCGGAGCCTTTTAGCCGCCACCGAAGATCGCCAAGGGCAAAAATTATTGTTTTATGGCCCGCCAGGCGTAGGGAAAACGGAGCTATCTAACTATTTGGCCTATGAGTTGGATCTCGATTTAACCCACGTTCGCTCTTCGGACATAATTTCCAAATACGTGGGCGAGAGCGAGGCCAATTTGGCCAACGTCTTTCGTCAATACGAAAACTCTTTAGGCGTAATCATCATTGACGAAGTCGAGTCGTTTCTGTATAGCCGCGACATGGCCGTCAGAAGCTGGGAATTGTCTTTGGTCAATGAGTTTCTCACTTGTCTCGATCTTTTTACGGGTTTATTTATTGGGACGACAAACCGGCCTGACAGCTTGGATAAAGCCGCCCGGAGACGCTTAGGGCGCAAGGTGGAGTTTGGGCCTTTGGGAGAGTCTGGCCAAACGGAGCTTTTTAAGGTTTTTTTAAAGCCTCTCAGCGGGCGAGATTTAAACGCGAAGGAAAGCTTGGCCCTTAAGCGCTTAACTGAGCTGGCTCCCGCCGATTACTCCGTGGTGGCCGACAATATGAAAGACGAAAAGCGGGCTAAAGTTAATAACCTGGCTTTAATCGCCGCCTTGGCCCAGGAGTCCCAAATTAGGCTCGGTCAGTTGTCGAAAGACGCGCCATTAAGAGCTGGTCATTAAGCGCGCTGGTTATTAAAAAATAGCTTTCAGCGCTTTGGGGCTAGGGTTATTTTTTGGGCGGGCCAGAATCATTTAGGGCTGGAACGTTTTCGCGTAGGCGGCCAAAAGAACCGCTCCCGCGGCGGAGACGTTTAAAGAGTTGATGGGCCCAGTCAAAGGGATATGGACTAAAAAATCGGTTTTTTCGCGAACTAAGCGGCTTAAGCCTTGGCCTTCCGAGCCAAGGATGAGAACCGTCCGCTCGGGAAAAGCGAAATCCCAAAGGCTTTGGCCTTCTTCGCCTTCGGCTCCCACGAGCCAAAAGCCTTTTTCTTTTAGGTCTTCCAAAGCCCGAACCAGATTGGTGACCTCAAATAGAGGCGTCACCTCGGCCCCGCCGGCGGCTGTTTTGTAGACCACCTGGGTGGGGAGGGCGGCTCGGTCTTTGGGGCAAATGAGGCCTTTAACGCCAAAAGCCGCGCTCGATCGCCAGAGGGCCCCCAGGTTATGGGGATCTTCCAAATGATCCAAGGCTAAAAGGAGACAATTCTTTTGAGGAGCGTTCTTTAGATCTAGGCTAGCTAAAAAATCTCCCCAGGCCAGGACAGGCCTAGGCTTAAATTGAGCGATGACGCCTTGGTGGAGGGTCAGAGACAAGCGGTCGAGCTCCTGGCGGTCGACTTTTTGGATGGGGAGACCGAGCTCTTGGGCCAAATCCACAATTTCCGCCAAGATGGGCCCCGGGGAGCGAGTATTGGCGATCCACAAGGAGAGAGCCTCAGCGCCTCGAGCCCTTAAAGCGGCTAGAACGGGCGTCAAACCCACGATCAAGTTCGCCTGGGGTTTTTGGGCGCTGGTTTTTGGGCGCTTTATTGGTTTTCTTGGAAAAATGTTGGCCAAAAGGCTTCCCTATCGACGACCAGGTGGCCATTTTGGCGATTTATGATATTTTCCACTTCCAAAACCGCCTCTTCCAGATTGTCGTTAATAACCAGGTAATCAAAAAAAAATCTTTGCTCGATTTCCCAGTTCGACTTGGCTAGGCGTCTAGCCACTTCCTCAGGGGTTTCGGTGTTTCTTTTGGTCAGTCGGTTAGTCAGTTCCAGGCGATTGGGGGGCACCATAAAAAGCATGATGGCCGAGGGCAAGCTGAGCTTTAGGTTTTTGGCCCCAACCACGTCCACGTCCACCAAGATGTCTCGGTCAGCCTGAAGGCGCTGGTTGACCCATTCTCGGCCCGTGCCGTAAAAGTTATCAAAGACTTGGGCCCATTCCAAAAAGCCCTTGTTTTGGATCATTTCTTGGAAAGTGGCGTGATCAATGAAGTTGTAATCGCGACCATCCTCTTCGCCCGGGCGGGGCGAGCGCGTGGTAAAGGAGACGGAGTAATCTAAGCGCGGGCAGTTGTTGCGCCGCAAAAGTCTCTGGATTAAAGAGGATTTGCCTGAGCCGGAGGGGGCGCTGATGACAAAAAGGGAGCCAGCCATTAGTCCAGTTCCTCGTCGTCCATGGGCGGTTTTGAGCTGAGGCCCAAAATTTCGTTAAAGGCTTGGGTCAAGGTCTCGGGGTCTTGGTTGCTTAAAATTAAATGATTGGAGGCGGTGATGACCAGGGATTTGGTCGTTTTGCCGCCCGTCGCGTCCAATAAGCGCGAGGCTTGCTTGGCCTGGAGCCGCATTCTGCGGGCTGGGGCCGAGTTCGGGTGGAGGATGACGACCAATTGATTTACGGCTAAGCTGTTGCCAGACCCTATGTCCATCATAAATGGCTTCATCCCTCACTCAATATTTAAGGCTTGCTCTCGAGCTTTTTCCAACTCGCCTTTTAAGAAAAGAACCTCTTCGGTTAAAGGGCCCCATTGGGATTTGGAGCCCATAGTGTTGGCTTCGCGGCCTAATTCCTGGAGCAAAAACTCCAAGCGTCGGCCAATGGGGCCTTTTTCGGCTAGGGTTTGGCGAAAAGCGGTTAAGTGGCCACAAAACCGAGTGATTTCCTCAGTAATATCCTGCCGCTCGGCCAAAATAGCCGCTTCTTGAGCCACGCGCTCGGGCTCCAAGGCTTTTTGGGTCAATTCCAAGAGACGCTCTTTTTGCCGTTGAAAAAGGATATCATTGGCCTCATTGGCCAGGCCCTTAATCCGATCCATGGCCTGGCCCATTAAGTTTAGGCGGATCTTCAAATCCTTTTCCAGCTCTTCGCCTTCCCGATTCCGAAAACTGACCAATTGACATAGGGCTTCCTCGGCTAGGCTCTCCACAAAGGGTTTTAGATCCTCGGGGCCGATTAAAGCCCGGCCAGGGTCTTCGTTGAGGACGCCTAAAGTCAGAAGGTGCGTCAGCGATATGGGCTCATCTACCCCGGTTTGGTAGATCAATTTATTTAATAACTCCATGGCGTTATCGGCCTTAATCGGATCAAAGGCCAACCCCAATAAAGCCCCTTTCGGGGTGTCTATTTGGAGGCGTAACTCCACCCGGCCCCGGTTAATCTGGGTGCCCACGATTTTTTTCAAGGGCTCTTCCAAGGCCAAAAGGTTGGAGGGGAGCCTAGCCACCACCTCGCGAAACCGACCATTTAAAGATCGAATTTCTAGAGTCACGCTTTGCGCGCCAATCTCTTTGTTGGCCACTCCGTAGCCAGTCATGCTCCTGGTCATGAAAAAACACCCCAAAACAATAAATATAGCCCTCCTTGCTTAAAGGGCGTTTGACTAGGACTTGGTCTGGTTCCTTAGGGCGGACAGATAATCTTGGCGCGCCTTGGTCAAAAGAGCCAAAACCGAGGGATCTTGGTAATCAGGATAAGTCCAGGGCAAGATCACAAATTCTTTTCGATAAAACAAGGTCAATTCGCCCCAAATTTTTTGCCCCAAATAGAGGCGATGGCCGGCGAACTTGCCCGTGGAGAGAACCAAACCCCCAGCGAAGACATAACCAGGATCGAGGTTGACTTGACGGCGGGCTTGGCCATCCAAGTCTCTAGCCCAGCGTTTTTCCAGAGCCATGGCCAAGAGTTTCAGATCCACTAGCCGCTCAACGCTTAAGAGATTAGGCCAAGTTAGGTAGATCTTAACTAACCCTTGGCCCATTTCCTTTTCATAAAAAGCGGTTTCGGTTATGGGTCTAGGGTCGCTTTGGATATCCGGCTGGCCTAAAATTCCCCCGTCAAACTCTTGGCCCAAAGTCTCAATGGCTAAAGACATTAAAGGGACGTCCTGGCCAAAAACAGCCAGGAAAAATTTAACCAAAGGGGGGTCAAGCAAAAGACTCATAAGCGGCGTCTTTTTAGGCGATTCAAGGTTAAAGGCTCCAATGAGCGCGTTGGCTCTAAATATAACACTTTTTTCCTGGTTTTTCCCTAAAAATGTACTGGCAAAAATTTTGGCCAAAATAGTTGTTAGGTTGAGAGCCGAATATGAAAATAAAGTTATAAATTAATAAATAAAGGCCTTCTTAATATTTTTAAGGTCAATTCGCCTAAATGACTTCAGTTTTAAGCTAAGCTCACATACTCAAACTTCAGGATCTGGGCCCGGGGATCGGCTTGGGTTAGCTTGACCCGGACGTCGCGGCCAAGTTTGGCCTCGTGGGGCAATTTATACATGTCCATCTCCAGCATAAAATCCGTCACGCAGACCCGGGCCCGGTTCTCTTGGCGCTCAAAAATTAAGCCCGTAAATTCCGAGCCAATCTGGTTGGCCAGAGCCAGGGTCAAGAAATAGCGGATCCGATCGTTTTGGGCGCGTTTAATGGCTCGGTGAGTTTCGTCGGCCTCAAAAGCCATCTCGGTCATTTCCGCCCGCGTATAAGGGGGCAAAGTAGGATCCGACAAGGATCTCAATTGCCTGGCCACCAGTAAATCCGCGTAACGCCTAATGGGGGAGGTAAATTGGGCGTAACTGGTCAAACCCAAACCCCAGTGAGGGGAGGGGGTTAAGCCCACGCCGCTTCGCCCCACTTGGCGGCGAGCGGCTAAGCCAAAAGCCAATTCTTCGCGCTTAGAGCGCGGCTCGCGATTTTCAAAGGGCCGCGAGCGGGCTTTTTCTTGGTAGCGATAAGGGCAAGCCAGACTCGCTCGCGACAAAGCTTCGGCGGCTAAATGGTTGGCCAAAACCATCATTTCCCCGATCATGAGGCGGGCCGGCGTGTCCCAGTTGGTGAGCTCCAAATCGATCTGGCCTTCCGGGTTTAGGCTAACGCGCAATTGAGGCAGATTTAAACTTTGCCCGCCAAATTCCAAACGCCTATTTAATAAAGTTTGGCCGACTTCGCGAAGTTTAAGGAGTTCCTGGTCATTGCCCAGTAAATCATCAGCCTCGTCAAAGGACATTTGCCGAGCTACTTTTATTAAAGAGGGCTTAAAGACAAAGTTTTTAGGCTCCCCGTAAGGATCCAGATCGACCAGCAAAGAAAAGGCCGGCCGAATTTGCCCCAGCTTTAAGCTCAATAAGCTTTCCGTCACCTCTTCGGGGATCATGGAATATTTGGCGTCAGGCAAATAAATAGAGGCGGCCCGGCTTCTGGCCGCTTCATCTAATAAGGTTTTGGGCCGAATGACCGAGGCTACGTCCGCGATATGCACCCCAAGCCGGATCAAGCCGTCCGGGCCTGGGCTTAAGGAAACGCCATCGTCAAACTCTTTGGCTCCTTCGGCGTCAATGGTGATGACATTGGTGGCGGTCAGATCGAGGCGATCGGCGGGGGATTGGTAATTGGCGATGATTCGCTGGGCTTCGGCCAGCTCTGGCTCCGTAAAAGGGCGACCTAAATTTAAGCGGCGGAGCTCAAGGTTTTCGTGAACATGGAAATGACCCACGGCCACTAAAGCCTCCAAAGCCCCTAAAGGCGTATCCGGGAGACCCGCGGCTCGCAAAAGTTCTTTGGCCGTTCTAGGATCTTGAGCCTGATCTTCTTTGACGGCCAGATCGCTTAAAAGGGCGAGGGCTTTGTCGGAGGCCTCGGGCTCGTAAGCCATTTTTTTGGCCAGACTCAGTTTGAGCCACTCCCCAGTTTGACTGACAAATTCTTGGTGGTTTTTTTTGCGCTCTAAAATGAGACGTTTTTTGGCCATTTCCTCGGGCGAGTGGCGCGTGGCTTTTTGGGGCCCAAAAGCGAAATAGGCTTGGTCGTTTTGATCGGCTTGGATGGCCCTGCGAATAGCCGAAAGCTCCAAAGGCCCAGGCTCTATTCCGTAAGCCAAAGAAGCCAATAAGTCATACTCAAACTCTGGGCCCTCGCCTTCCAAAACCTGCCAGATTTCCTCGAGTATTGTATTTTGGGCCAAAGTCTCGCGCTTTTGGGCTAGCTCATTGAGAGCGGCCAAACGCCCTAGCTTTTCGTTGGGATCCTCAAAAGATTCCATGGTTAAAATCCGGCTGGGCGACAAACGGATGGTTTTCCCGGTTTGGGTCAGAGCCTCAAAGTTTTTGCCCGCTCCCTCGGGCGAGTCTAAGGCCCAGGCTAAACAGAATTCCCCGCCTTCGAGGTATTCCACCACCGGTTTTTGGCTCATGAGCGTTTCTCCTGGCTCAGATTGTGGTCTTCCGAGGTTAAGCTCGCCACTAAGCTGGCCTCGGCGAACTGCAAATTATATAAACGATAATAGTCGCCTTTTTTGGCTAACAAGGACTCATGATCGCCTTCTTCGGTAATGCGCCCGTCTTTTAAAAAGACAATGCGATCCGCCTCGGTAATAGTGGAGAGGCGATGGGCGATGACAAGGGTGGTCCGGCCGCGCATAAGATTGGCCAAAGCCGCTTGCACCAGTTTTTCCGACTCCGTGTCCAAAGCTGAGGTGGCCTCATCCAAGATCAAGATGGGGGCGTTTTTTAAAATGGCCCGGGCGATGGCTAAGCGTTGGCGTTGGCCGCCCGATAAGCTATAGCCGCGCTCGCCGACGCTTTCCTCAAAACCCAAAGGCAATTTTTCCACAAAATCCAAAGCCAAAGCGGCTTGGGCCGCTTGGGTGACCTCTAGTTCGGAAGCCTCTAAACGTCCGTAGGCGATATTGTGGCGCACCGTGTCCGCCAAAAGAACGACCTCTTGGCTGACCAAAGCGATTTGGTCGCGGAGCCAAGCTAGATCGAGCTCTTTGAGATCTACCCCGTCCAAAAGCACTCGGCCTTTGGTGGGATCGTGAAAGCGGGGGGCCAGATTGATCAAAGAGGTTTTGCCGCCCCCCGAAGGCCCCACCAAAGCCACGGTCTCCCCGGGCCGGATGGTCAGATTGACGCCGCGCAAAGCCGGCCTATCGGGGCCATAACTAAAATGAACATCCTGAAATTCCACGAGCCCTTTGGTCTCTAAAGGGATCTTGGGCTCAGCCGGGGAGAGAACCGAGGAAGCCGAGTCGAGGATGGAGAAAATCCGCCGAGCCGCGGCCAGACCTTGCTGGGTCTCGTTATACAGACGCGTTAGGCGCTTTAAGGGCTCATAAAGGAGCAAAAGGGCCGTCATAAAAGAGAAGAAAGCCCCAGGCGTTGAGTGATTGGCGATGACCGAATGGCCGCCATACCAAATGACCGCCGCCAAACACAGGCCGCCGACAATCTCCATAATTGAGGATGAGAGACTCCGCACGGTCACCGAGCGCATGAGATTATCGACGCTCTGGCGACATTCCTTAGAGAAACGCTTGATCTCATGATCCGTCATGTTGTGGGACTGAATCATGCGGACGCCTTGAAAAGTCTCGGTCAAAACGCTAATGATGGAAGCCATGATGACTTGGCTTTTGGTGGCCAGATTTCTTAAGCGGCGGCCAAACTTAACGATCGGATATAAAGTTAAGGGCAAAATAAAAACGCCCATTAAGGCTAAGGAGAAATCTTGCAAGAACAAAACCGTGATTAAACCGATGACTTTGCCAAAATCTAAGATGAGGCCAGTAATGACTGTGGTCACCGAGCTTTGGATCATGGAAACGTCATTGACCACGCGGCTAATCAATTCCCCGGAGGCGTGTTTTTGAAAAAAGCCCAAGGATTGCCTTTGGATATGGGAATAAAGCCTAACCCGCATGTCATTGACAATATTGTAGCCCACCTGGTTCATGACATAAGATTGTAAAAAGGAAAAGACCCCGGTCAAGCTATAAACGCCTAAAGTTAAAAAAGTGAGGGAATTTAGGAGTTTGGCGTTCCGCTCGGCGAAAACGTGATCCAAAAGAGGTTGGATGAGCCAGGCCATGCCAGCGGTGGAAATAGCGGCCATGAGCATAAAAAAGACGGCCAATAAAAGCTTGGGGCGATGGGGCTTGATGAGAGCCATAAGACGCCGCCAGTCGCTGGGCTGGGGGTTGGCCATCTCTGGGTTCGGGGTCTCGTTATTTTCTGGGGAATGGTTTTCGGTCATGAATTTACCCCTTAAGGTTTTAAGGCCTTTTGGGCTTTCTCGATTTCGGCCAAGGTCAAGCGCAAAACTTTTTCCGAGGCCCCGCTTTGGCCTAAAGCGTTTTTCGCGGTTTTGAGATCAGTAAGGGCTTGGTCGCGGACTGGGCCTTTGGTCAATAAAGGTCTAAGAGCCTCAGCCATAAGTAGGGGGGTGGCCCGATCCTGAATGAGCTCGGGCAAAATCTGGCGGCCGACCAGTAAATTGGCGATCGAGATATGACTGACTTTCACCAGCCTTTTGGCCAAAAAGTAAGTCAGCCAACTAGTTTTATAAGCCACGACCATGGGGGTACCGAGGATAGTCCCTTCCACGGTGGAAGTGCCAGAGGCTAAAAGAGCCGCGTCGGCGGCTTCTAAAACTGTGGGCGCTTGGCCGTCAAAAACTTGTAAATTGGCTAAAACGCTAGGCGGGGCTTTAGAGATAGCGGCTTTTAAAAAATCCGCGTCGAGACTTTGGGCCCGCGGCAAAGCCAGAATCAGATCCGGCCAATCCTTTAATAAGATTTCGGCGGCCCCCAGCATGGGCGCGATTAAGCGTTTGGCTAAAGCTTTGCGACTTCCAGGTAGGATGGCTAAGACGGGTTTATTGGGCGCGAAACCCAATTCTTTTTTGGCCGCTTCTTGGCCGATAGGCTTTAGGCCATCGAGTAAGGGGTGGCCGACCAGATCGACCGAAACGCCATGTTTTTGGTAAAAATCGCTCTCAAAGGGCAAAATAACCGCCCGCCGGGCGCAATAATGGGCTAAAAATTTAATTCGGCTCGAGCGCCAAGCCCAGATCTGGGGACAGATATAATAGATGACCGGGACGCCTAAGTTATAGGCTTTTTTGGCCAAATAAAAATTGAAATCCGGGCTATCAATGAGGATTAAAGCCTTTGGCTTTTCGGTCAATAAAGCCCGAGCCATTTTTTGGCGAGTTTTTAGAATCCGCGGCAAAGAGCCGAGGACTTCGGTCAGACCCATGACCGCGGTCTCGGACAAATGGGCTAAGAGCTTTACGCCCGCGGCGGCCATTAAATCCCCGCCCAAACCACAAAACTCCATCTCTGGGGCCAGGCTTTTGGCCAGATTGGCCAAGGCGGCCCCATGAAGATCTCCTGAGGCTTCCCCGGCGGATATTAAGACCTTCATCGCTGGCCGTCCGCTATGCTAGGCAATTCCTCCAAAGCCACAATGGCCAGAGCGTTTTGGTTGGCCAAATCCAGACAATCTTTCGGGTCGAGCATGATGACGCCTTTCGCGTCCAAAGCTAAACCCGCGGCTCGGCATTCCACCAAAACCGCGATGGTCTCGAGACCTATGACCGGCAGATCCAATCTATTGTCCTGCTTGGGCTTAAAAACCTTGGCCACGGCGATGGGTTTGCGGCTGAGGGCGGCTCCGCGGCGAATGGTCGCGTCCGTGCCGTCAGCTCCCTCCAAAGCCACGGTTATTTTATCCGAAACCACCACCGTTTGCCCCACGTCTAAGCGCCCAAGCTCTTTGGCCACTTTAAAAGCTAAGCGCAAATCTTCCAAAAGAGCGGGGCTGGGGGCGGTTTGGGTCAAAAGGCCAGGTTTGACCAAAAGATCCGGGCAAATTTCGGCCACGGACACTAAATATAAGCCTTGCTCTTCCAACCACTCGGCCACGGCTCGCAAGATGGCGTCGGTCTGAAAATTATCCAGTTTTTCCATGATCGAAAAGGCCGCTTCGTCGGGCTCATAGCCGCTAGTGACGGTTTCTCGGCTGACCCCGCCGACCATGCAAATTTTTTGGGCCCCATGCTCGCGAAAAAAATCGGCCATGGGTCGCAATTGACCCAAAGGCAATTCTAAATAGAAATCGGCTAATTCTTTAATTTGGGGCTCGGTTTCCCCTTTGAGGCCCACGACAACTATGGAAGAGCCTTCATGGCGCAATTTTTGGGCGGTGAGGATAGGCAGTTTTAAATTGCCCGCGATAAGGCCCACCGGTTTTTTAAGGCTCACCGGTAAACCCCGCGGGTTGAGTCGCGATAAAACTGGACAATGACTTGGGTTTCCGGGCAGTCTGGCCATTGGCTCTCGATTTCGGCCAAGACTTCCTTTAAAGGCCGACGCGTGTGCAAGAGCTTAAAGGCGGAAGTGATGGCCTCCAAAGATTCCTCGGAAAAACCGCGTCTTTTCATGCCCACGGAATTGGGAGCCACGGCCGCGGCTTGATCGCGGACGCCGGCCAAGATCATGTAAGGGGGAGCGTCTTTGACCACGCCCGACATGCCGCCAATAAAAGCGTGTTGGCCCACGCGCACAAACTGGTGAATGGCCGTTGAGCCACTAACAATGGCTTCCGCGTCAACATGGACATGGCCGGCGAGAACGGCGAAACTGGATAAGATGACTTCCCTAGCCAACTGGCAGTCGTGAGCCACGTGGACGGTGGCCATGATGAGGCATTTGTCGCCAATCCTGGTCACGCCGCCGCCGCCCGCCGTCCCCCGGTGGATGGTGGTGGACTCGCGAATGGTCACGTCATCGCCGATTTCAAGACGGGTGATTTCGCCGGCGTACTTTAAATCCTGAGGATCGGCCCCAACGGAAGCGAAGGGAAACAAACGGCACCTTTGGCCAATGGTGGTGTCTTTGTCAATGACCACGTGCGACTGGATTTCCGTGTCGCGCCCAATTCGCACGCGTTGGCCAATGAGGCTGTAGGGGCCAATCGTCACCCCCTCGGCCAGTTCGGCGGTGGGGTGGATGATGGCGGTGGGATGGATTGCCATGGAATCAGTTTGTCTTTCTTTAAAGGGTGTCAAAAAGTGGCGGTCATTTCGGCCTCAGCCGCTTTTTGACCGTCAACCGTGGCCGCGCCGGCCACTTTCCAGGCTCGGGTGCCCAGACGCAGAAAAGAGACGGCCAAATCCAGGCGATCGCCTGGCTCAACCCGTCGCCGAAATTTAACTTTGTCGCAGGAGGCGAAATAGCCAATGCGGCCAGCGAGATCCACCACCTTTAAGTCTTGGGGAATTTCTTGGGGAAAATCGCGCGAGGATAAGGACAATAATAAAGATGAGGCTTGGGCCATGGATTCTAGGATCAAAACCCCAGGCATGACCGGCAGGCCCGGAAAATGTCCCTGAAAAAAAGGCTCGTTAAAGGAGACGTTTTTATAGGCCGAGAGCTCTTTCCAAGGCGTTAAGGCCACCACCCGATCCACTAATAAAAAAGGGTAGCGGTGGGGCAGGTTGGCTAGGATCTCTTTAATGTCATACAAGGCTTTGGGCATGAAAACACCGTTCGCGGCCAGGCTAATTCTGGCCGTTGGTCGTCTGGTCAGTCGTCTGGGGGGGCTTTTTTTTCTCAGCCAGAGCTTCTTTTAAAGCTTCAAAACTTAAGCTCTGGCGAAAGGCGCGCCAAAATTCGCGCCAGCGCGGCAGATCGCGTTTAGTCATGGCTTGGAGTTTGAGATCCTCGGCGTGCGGGCGATGGGGCGTGCCTGACCAAGGGAGGCGGCCAGGCGGAATTTGGCCCGTGACCCCCGTTTGGCCCGTGACAATGGCGTCCGCGCCCACCACCGCCCCATGGGTCAAACCGCATTGGCCCAACAAAAAGACCCGGTCGCCAACTTGGCTATGGCCAGCGCAACCGACCTGGGAGACGACGATGACGTCTTGGCCCAGTTGGCAGTTATGGCCGATTTGGACGAGATTGTCCAATTTGGTTCCGCGCTTAATGACCGTATTGGCCACCAAACCCCGATCAATGGCCGTTAAAGCCCCGATCTCCACGTCATCGCCAATTTCCACGGAGCCTAGATGGGGATTTTTATAGTGGATTAAGCGGCCAGTTTGGGGCGAGGGGACTTGCGTATAGCCAAAGCCATCGTCGCCAATGACGGTTCCGGCGTGGATCTGACAGCGCTGGCCAATGGTCACGCCCCAGCGCAAGATGACTTTGGGGTGGAGAATGGTGTCCGCCCCCACAGTCACGTCATCCTCAAGGAAGACGCCCGGGCCAACCACGACTCGGTCGCCTAGGCGTACCCGAGCCCCAATATAACTTTGCGGGCCAAAAACCACGTCTTGGCCAAATTGGCCCGAAGCGCGATCGAGAAAAAAAGGCTCGCCCGCGGGCAAGGGGGGCCGGAAGCTTTCTTGAGCCAAGCCCAAGATAACCGCGAAAACGAGGCGGGGCTCAGGGGTCAATAAACCCGCTTGGTCGCCCAAAGCGGCCTCCAAAGGGGGAGCCACAATTACGACCGCGGCCCCGCCACTTTTGGCTTTTTCCAGATAAGCGGGGCTGGTGGCGAAACAGAGAGCCCCAGGCGCCGCTTCCTCAGCCGAGCTTAAGGCGGAGACCATGGTCGCCGGGTCGCCTAAAACCTTAATCTCTGGGGCTGAGCCGCCGCCTAAAAGAGCCAAATCCGCGGCCAAGCGCGACCGAGCCTTTTGGGCCAAGTCAGCTAAGCTTTGGCTAGCCAAAGGTATCATGTTGGCTCCAAAGGGTTAGAGTCTATGATTAACTCCAAGGGTCAGCTCCCAGAGGCTTATGACCTAAGGGCCCTAAGGGAATCACTTATCCAAAGCCTTGGTGATCTCGGCGGTAATGTCAATGGCTGAGGCGAAGAAAATGGCCCCCGATTCCTTGGCGTCTATGATGAGAGCGTAACCGCGCTGGCCAGCGATGACGCCAGCGGCTTTTTCCGCTTTTTGGAAGATGGGGCTCATAGCGTCAGCCATGGCTTTTTGCATCTCATCGGTGGCTTTTTGCGCTTGATCGCGGAAGTTTTGGATATCTTTGGCCAATTCCTCGCGTTTTTTGTTAAAAGCGTCTTCATTTAAGGTTGAGGCTTGGTTTTGGAGATCTTTTTGTTTTTTCTCCAACTCTTTTTCCCGGCCCTCCAGGTTCTTTTTTAAGGAGTCGTACTTGCTCTGTAGCTTGTTGTTGGCGGCCTTGCCAGCCTTGGAGTCGTCGACGGCCTTCTTAAGATCCACAACTCCCACGTTTTGGGCTTGAGCCGCCCCAGCCAGACAAAAAATGAGGGCCAAAGCTAAGGTGGCGAAAGTGGAGAAAGAAAGAAGTTTCTTGGAAATGGACATGATGCCTCCATCAGGATAAAACTATAAAATGAAAGTCGAATGACCTTTTTAAGCGCGCGCGAGCCACTCGTGACCCAGCCGCGCGTCGCCTAGCGCGGGAGGATCCAAGGGAGCGGCCTTGATTAGGGTTTAAGGGCCAAAATTAAGGGTTTTAAGCCTTCATGGGCCAGAAAAAAAGCCGTTTGGCCAAAAGAAAAGGACAGATAGGCGCTTTCCCAGACCCTACCTGGCCAAGAATTTAATCTGACATCTTAACAAATCATCGTCGTTAGCGCCATGAAAAATTTTGGCCCCTACGCTTGGCCCCTCTGGTCAGTCTTTCCAGGGAGCCGAGGTAAAATTGTTTGGTTTTTAAAAATAAGGATAATATTTATTCGACTCTATATATAAAATTATTCGGTTCATGAATATTTTCTAAGCGTAAAAAAATTGAGAGTATTGGCGCTGGCTTTTAAACAATCTTTTTATTTAGTAAATTTCCATGTTTAATAATATTATTAGTTATCATTTTTAATTTTTTATCGATACGTTAAATCTAAAGAATATATTATAATGATATTTTATATATAGCCAAATTTTAATTGGCTATCAGATAAATCTTTGGGATTTTTTGGGGGAATTGGCCCTAGGCTTCTAGAATTGTCTTCTTTTATTTGGCCCGTTATGGTAAAATTAAGCCATAATTTTCGGTCTAGGCGGTTTTTGCGATTTGGACAGTAACCTCGTAAGGGTGGCCAAAATGTTTAAGAGCGTAACCAAAATAGTCTGTATTTGGTCTTTGTTGGGTTGGTTGTTTTTGGGAGTTCCCCTGGCCAAGGCCGAGCCCGCTAATGAAAGCCCGGCGGTTAATCAGACCCAAGAGCCCAAGCTATCTATAAAGCCCTTTGAAGACGATGAGCCAGAGACCGCCCGCTTTAAGGCGGGTTTGCGCCTTTTGGCTGGTTTTAGTCAGGTTCATTACGTGACTCAATCTTGTAACGCCCAAGAAAATGTCATAAAAAATTATGTTAGCCGCAATGGGAGCGTTTTCGCGAGGATTTTTGGCTCCCTCAAGAAAGGCGGGGCTTTTGACGATAAATATCGGGCTTTAGTGGACGAGGAGGCGCGGGTGGCCTCGCAGGCGGCTTTGCGGGTCGGCTGTCCGGCGGCCCTTAAAGATATTGAGGATGGGGGCTGGGATCTTTATAAAGGCGTTCGTTTCAATAAAGATTATAAGTTGTTTTCCGGTCGCTGAGCTCGCCTAGCCTCCGGGAGTCAGCCGCGCCTTGAAGTTTAGGGCTAAGTAGGCCTAGGGTCTTATTGCCCTAGGGGCTGGGTTTTGTTATAATTATTCCCTGACAATCCTCCTAAATTCGCGCTTAAGGGCTTTGGGCTCCTTCTGGGCCGGTTTGGGGGACACCCTCCACGAGATTAAGGACAACCAACCGCGGTCTTTTTCTTGATTTTTTTTGATGGGCGCGGGTTTGCGGAGAAAGTCATGGCCTATGACAAGAATATGAAGGTATTGGTGGTGGATGATTTTTCGACCATGCGACGCATTGTCAAAAATATTCTCCGCCAACTGGGCATCAACAACATTAGCGAGGCCGAGGATGGGCAAAAGGCGGCGGCTATTTTGGAGATCGACAAGTTTGATCTCATCATCAGCGACTGGAACATGCCCAACATGACCGGCATCGAGTTGCTTAGGCACGTGCGCTCTACTGATCATATCAAAGACGTACCTTTTTTGATGGTCACCGCTGAGGCTCAGCAGGAAAACATTATTGAGGCGGTCAAGGCCAAGGTCTCCAATTATATTGTTAAACCTTTCACCGCCGACACCCTAAACGAAAAAATGGAGAAGATTTTCTCCTAATGGGCTCTATGGCCCATTCTCAGCTCCTCTGGAATTTTTTAGGGGAGCTCTTTTAATGCCCGGGTTTTTAGAGGTGGCCCTGCCGATCGCGGCTTTCGCTTTAGGCCTAGCCTTGGGCAGTTTTCTGAATGTGGTCATTTTTCGGTTGCCTCGGGTAGGTTTGGCTCTGGATAAACCCAGGCGCTCATTTTGCCCTAATTGCCAAGCCCAGATCTCTTGGTTTGACAACATTCCAGTCTTTAGCTGGCTATTTTTAAGAGGCCGTTGCCGCTCTTGCCGGGAGCCCATTTCGTGGCGCTATCCCTTGGTGGAGCTGGTGGCGGCTTTTTTGTCGTTATATGTCTTCCAGGCTGAGGGCCTGACCATCCGTTACTTTTTTATTTTGTATTTTCTTTTGGCCCTGACCGCCATAGCTTTTATTGATCTAGAGCTTATGGTTATCCCCGATCTTTTGGTCTTGCCCACTATTTTGTTAGGCTTAATTTTAGCCGTGGTCAGCCCCACGCCTAATCTTTTGGGCGGCTATTTCTGGCTCAAACTCCTAAGTTTAGGCTGGAACGAAAGGGTCATTAGCTTAATGGGCTCCATAGCCGGGTTCGCCTTGGGTTTTGGAACCTTATATATAGTGGCCTTTTTATATAAAACTTTTCGGGGGCGAACTGGTTTAGGCGATGGGGATCCGCCTCTTTTGGGTCTCATTGGGGTTTATTTGGGCTGGATATCTATTTTTCCCGTTCTATTTTTGTCCACGGCCATCGCCTTAATGTCCGTGGGGGTTTTGATAGTTTTGGGTCGCTTCCCCACTAAAACTGGCCAGCCCGGCGGCCAACCCATCCCTTACGGCCCATTTTTAGTCCTAGCCGCCCTGGTTTGGCATTTTTTTGGCTCCAAGCTTTTATGGTGGTATTTAGGACTGTTTGGCTAAATATAAAACTTGAGATTTAGGCGAGCTTGATGAAGGCGCCTGGGGTTTTGGCCCTAGGCGCCTTTTTTGGGGCTTATTCCTTGGTCTGGAGGTTAGGCTCAGGCTGGAGATCGGTCTTTAGGTCGGGCGAGACATCAGCCTTAAGGTTCGCCTTCCGATCAGCTTCCCGCAAAAGCTCGTGGAAAAACTCCTTGGCCTCCGCGTTTGGCCGTCCAGGTCGCCTAATGAGATAGGGCCTTCCAGACGAGGAGGAGGTTGAGGCCACCTGGTCGATGAACTCCTCGGCTGTTTGGAGTCTTTTGGCGACGGCGTTCAGTTTTCTTTTTAGATGGGCCACCGCTTTGGCCACCTTAAATTCGCGGCCATTGCGGATAAAAATCAGATCATTTTCTTGGCCAAGAAGATCCAAAAAATTATAAACGCGCGTGAGTTCCGAAGCTGGGAGAGCCTCGGCCAAGCCACTCCCCACCAGCAACCAGCCCGCGAGGAGAGCCGCCAGCAAAACTAGAGTTTTCATGTTTCGCTCCTTATATTAAGAGCCATTTATGACATATGGGCCTTGGCCTAATTCTTGCTAAACATGTCTTCGCGGTGGCGTCCGGGATCTAGTTAGGTAATTTTTGCCGCCTTAATCTTCATGTTTAAGCAGGAGGGGCAACGTGTCCATTAATTCCGTTCTGTATCAGAGTAGCGGCTCTTATGTCCGAGAGCCAGCTCTCTTGAAAGTGGGCCAGACCGATAGTTATCAGTCCTTAGCCGATTATCTGGGCGCCGAGTCAACGACTAGCGCGAGCGCAACGGTTACTGACCAGGTGGATTTGGCCTTGGATAAAGTGGCTCAGAAAATCATTGAGGAAATCGCCGCCTTAACCGCCGAGACCATCAAGGAAAACCCAGAATTTCAAGAAGATTATGTGGTGGCTATCATTGACGACGGCCAAAACCGCGAGGCTCGGGTTTATAGCCGGGCGGAAATTCTGGCCGCCTTTGAGGGGACTGAGGAAGAAAAGGCCAAGCTAGCCCAGTCCCTGGACGAAAACCCTCTTTTGACCTACTCCTCGGCCGACAATTTGCCCGCCACCTCCGATAACGCGGCGGCCCAAGATTTAGCCGATAAGATCAACGGCTTTCTCAAAACTAACGGCAAGCTTTTAAATACATTAAATAGCTACGGCTATAACCCGTTCGCGACCGAAGAGGCCTAGTTTCAGCTAATAGTTTCAGGCCAAAAGGCTGAAAAGGGGGCTTTATGGCCCCCTAGGCCTCTTTTACCGCTCTAAATCTTGGCCAAGGCTTCTTTTACAGCTTTATTTCGGCCAAAGCTTCAATTATAGTTTTATTTCGACCAAGGCCTCATAATAAGAACCCTCGGCGCAAGCTCGGCACAGGGTTTGGCCAGCCACTTGGACGTCGCGGTGATCCATGACCTCGTCGCCGCATTTTTGGCAGAGCGCCACCTTGGAGGGCGGGCCAGGCTCCTCGCCAGGTTTCAATTGAATATTGACTTTTTGAACCCGGAAGATGTCTTGGTCTTTTTTGTTGGCCCAAAAAGCCACCAAATCTTGGCTTTTGTCCGGGCGCTCATGGTCGGTGACGCTTATCCGGTAGGCTTGGCCGCTTTTGAGATCCAAAAAGGACATGGCCGTTTTGCCATAATTATGGAGCTTAACCCGGCGACGGCCAATGGTGACGCCCGTGACCACATAAGCGGCGTCAGCCACGCAACGATCGGACTCTAGGTAAATGACCAGATCCCGATAATCCGGTTGGGGCTGTAATTGGGGCTCTAAACCCAATAGGCGCAAACCCAAAAGAGCCATGCGAATCCCCAGGATTTGCCCTCCGCAGATATGGCCATGGTAAGCGTTCGCTTTATCCAGATAATCTTGCCAAATTGGCATTTATTTTTTTCCTCTTCGCGCTAGGCGCTTTTAGGTTTTAGTAGATTGATTTTTAGGGCCCCAGTCTTAAATATCCCCTCGCAACAATCCCCTTTGATCCCTAATCTTAACTCAGGCGAATCCTGGGCCACTAGACCGGCCAAAGCCGAAATTCCATAGTCAAAGAGAAGAGGGGTGAGAGGCGTGGAGGGGCCGACCACGGCCACCACGGCTTTTTCGGCCAGTTCCAAGAGGCGAGGCAAGGTTTTGTTGATAACCGCGGAGCCAGTCACGAAAACGTAGTCCATTTCGGGCAGAAGATACTCCGCCGCCGCGTCTGGAAGATCCCCGGGCTGGGGAACTCGCTCCAAAATAGCTAAATCACAGATTTTTCGGTAGCGATTTAAATAGGGAAAATGGCCAATGACCGCGACTTTTTTCCCTTTAATCTCTTCTTGGTAAAAATCAAAGGCGTCGCCTTTGGGCCCGGCCAGAGAGGCGGCGCTCGCGTTTATGGCCGCGTTTATAGCCGCTAAACCCACGGCGGCTTGGCTAAAATCCCAGGATTTGACCCATTGGGCCACGGTTCCCAGACTTAAGCCCACAGGGCTGGGCGGGGGGTTAGGGCCGGACATTTGGGCCAAACCCACCGAGCCCGCCGAAGAGACGACCATAAGCCAGAAGCGGCCAGCCTCAAAAGCCGTAACCGTCTCCTTGGGATCGGCCAAAGCGATTAATTTATCATAAAAAGCCCATTTTTCGGCCACGGTCGTCAGCATAAAATACCTTTCAAATAAAATCCCATAAACCCTAAAGCCAAATAAATATAAAAAATCAAAGTCTTAGCGATTAATATGTGAGTCCTATTGTCTAAAAAATTAAAGGTCATGGTAAAATACTTAAAACATGAGAATAAAATAGTTTACCAAGCTCTATTTTATGTTATTATAGCGATCCAGAACGAATCTGTCAAGAAAATAGGCTCCAAAAAAATAGAGAATCCGAAGGCTCCTTTGGGCTATAATTTTTGGGGGCCTAACTATAACTGACCATTTCCCGCGTGGAGGCTTAGGCTTGGACAAGACATTCCAAAAACTCGCCGCCTGTTTGATCCGTCGGCCTAAGCTTTTAATTGTGGCCCTTACGGCTTTCACGATTTTTTTGGGTTGGCGCTTAACCCATTTAACGTTTGATAACTCCAGCGATATTTGGCTCAATGAGGCCAATTCGGCCATGGGGCGCTTGACCGACTTTCGGGATCTTTTTGGCAACGAGGATTTTGTTTATCTAGTCTTAACGGGCCGGGACTTTTTCGAGCCAAAAACTATGGCTCTTTTAGGCCAATTGGAAGAGGATTTAGCTAGCCAGCTCCCTTTTGTCAAATCCGTTCGTTGGCTCGGGAACGCCGAGTTTTTGGAGGGCCGCGAGGGCGAGCTCGTGGTCTCCAAATACGCCGATTTTGTGGAACGCGGCTTAAGTAAGGCCGAGATCGCTTCGAAAATCCTCGCGGAAAATATTTATTTAGATCTTCTTTATGATCAAAAAGGCGAAGTCATCGCCTTGAGCGCGGATTTTGAGTCCTATCCCGAAGGCCAGATCGATCCCGCCGCCCAGATCCACACGGCTTTGTTAAAGATTTTGGCCGAGCCCAAGTACCAAATTCTGGAAGTTAAAGCCGTGGGGCCGCCAATTTTAACCGATATCTATAATGGTTTAAGTTATTCCGAGGCCTTAAAGTTTTTGATCCTAGGCATTATAATGATGACCATAATCTTGTCTTGTCTAGGCCGCTCCTTAAAGGCCGCTTTTGTGCCTTTAGCTATTATCCTCGTCAGTTTAGTTTGGTCATTTGGCCTCACCGAATTAATTGGCTACGCCTTAAACGTCTTTGTCATTTTGCTCCCCGTTCTTTTGTGTTGTTCCACGGTCGGCGTCTCCACGCACATAATCGATCTTTATCGTCAGAACGCGCGTTTGGGTCTCCCCGAGGACGAGGCCATGATCAAGGCTTTGGGCCGTTCGGGCGCGCCCTGCTTAATCACGGCTTTAACCACGGCGGCGGGTTTTTTGTCCTTTTTAACCTCCGACATTCCGCCTTGTCGCGACATGGGGGTTTACGCGGCCATCGGGGTCATGGCCGCTTACGTCATCTCCGTTCTTTTGGTGCCAATGTTTTACGCGCCTCGGAAAAAGCCCCTAGATCCCACTAAAGCCAAACCCGCGCCCCGGCCTCGCCCGCGTGACGCTTTTGACGATTTTTTAGCCTGGCTTTATCGCTTAAATATCCGCGGTCGCCGGATCATCATAATAGTTTTCGTTGGGGTCTTTATACTGGCTTTTTATGGTTACGCCCGGGTCGAGACCGAGTCCAATACCATAGGCATGTTGGCCAAGCGTTTGCCTTTAAGGCAAGCTTATGATTTTGTGGACGAACGCTTGGGCGGGGCCATGTCGGTGGAATTGATCCTGGATAGCCAAGAGCCAGAAGGAATTAAGGAACCGGCTTTTTTGGCTAAGATGGATAAATTAAGGCTCTTTTTGGAAAATAGGCCCGAGGTCATTAGAACGATTAGCCT